>DBTK01000055.1:452-34595 GCA_002307015.1 Spirochaetaceae bacterium UBA1318 | reverse complement strand
ACCAGCCGAAGGCCAGGATGAAGGTCCCGATGACGGCCATGGGCAGGTTGTGGCCGGGAATGGCGTTCGGCTTGCCGTCGGCGTTGTACTTGCCGATACGGGGGCCGATCATCATGGCGCCGACGAGGGCCAGCACGCCTCCGGTAAGGTGAACGACCGAGGAACCTGCGAAGTCGACGTGACCGTGGCCGAGCCCGAAGTTCGCTCCGAGCTGGGAAAGCCAGCCGCCGCCCCACACCCAGTTGCCGTAGACAGGATAGATGATGGTCCCGACGAAAATTCCGTAGATGCAGAAGGCCGAGAATTTCCAGCGCTCGGCCATGGCTCCGGTCGGTATGGTCGCCGTGGTATCCATGAATACCATCTGAAACAGGAACATGCCGATGGCGCCGACGTCGTAGGCTCCGTGCAGGAAGAAGCCCTTCGTGCCGATGAGGCCGAAGGTTTTCCCGAACAGGTTCACCGTCAGTTCCTGGTTCAGGCCGTTGAACCCTCCCAGGGTCCCCATGGCCCCGAATCCGCCGAACATGATCGCGTATCCGCAGATGTAGAAGCCCAACATGCCCAGGGGATAGACCAGGAAATTCATGGCCATGGTATGAGCCGCGTTCTTGGCGCGGGTCAGCCCCGTTTCCACCATCGCGAAACCGGCCTGCATGAACATGACGAGGAACCCCGTAATGAGCAGCCAAACCATGTTGATGGAAACCCTGTTCTTGCCTATCGCCGCCGCAAGATCGGGCACCGTCGAGGTCGCGGTAAGCCCGGCATCGGAGGCGGCACCCGTCGACGTTCCCGACGGATCTTCCGGAGTGACCTTCACGGTATCCGCAAAGGCCGCGGCCGTTCCCGCGATGAGCACGGCGAGGACAAGCATCGCCGCCATTTTCAGTAGTCTTCTGTTCACTTTGTGTTCCTCCGGGGTTCTATAAAGCAAGTTGAGTGCCAAAATATAGAAAAAAAAGAATTTAGCAAAAATATTAACTAATTCTTTACGTCCGCTATTCTTTACTCGTCCCCGAAATGCAATACAATTGCGAAACCGGGAATTCTCCGCAAAGGTTAACAGATAGAACCTACCAAAATGTAGAAAATAACGGTGAGAACTACGTTTTCGGCCATTCCGCGATCAACAACCTCGCAGCGAGCTGCGGGGCATGGTTCCCCTGTGAATCATAAAGGAGGGCTCGCCATCCCCCGACGGGAAAGGGCAGCAGACCGTGCGTCCTTTACACGAGGGGATAGGACGGAGTATCCTTGAGCCTGCCAGCGTCCGGGTCGGGCGGGCGGTCCACGGGGACCGTCGGCCCTCAAAAGGGAAAGGCAAGGCGGGGCGGTCGACGACCGGATACCCGCCGAAACCTGCAGCCCCCGCTACTGTACGCGCGTCAGAAACCGGCCATTCGCCACTGGGTTCCAGCCCGGGAAGGCGGCCGGCGGCCGACCGTCATCCGACGGCGGCGGATGCGAAGTCAGGAAACCTGCCAGGACGCATTCACCTCGGAGGGAGGACATGGTGCGTCACGACCGTTTTCGCGTATTCATCCTCATTGCCGCCTTCATGTCGGGCTCCGTCGCCCTGGCCGGGGCGGAACAAAGCATCGTAACCCACGCCCTCGGCTTCACCGTCGCCTACCGCGACGGCGCGAAGTACGTGACCGTCGCCAAGCCCTGGGCCGGGGCGGGGCAGCGCTTTTCCTACGTGCTCTACCCGCGCGGCACCCGCAAGCCCACAGGCCCCGCGGGATCCCGTTTCATCGAGATCCCCGTCAGGAGGGCCGTCGCCTTCTCCACGAGCTACCTCGCCTCGATCGACGCGATCGGGGAATCGCGGTCTCTGGTCGGCGTCGACAACGGAGCCTACGTGAACACCCCCTCGATCAGGGCGAGGATAGCCTCGGGCTCGGTCAGGAATATCGCGAAAAACGGCATGGCCGACATCGAAACCCTGATCGCCCTCGATGTGGATGCCATTTTCACCTTCGGCATGGGAAACGAGTGGGACACCTATCCCAAGATGGACGAAGCAGGGCTTCCCGTCGTCATGAACGGCGACTGGAACGAGCAGGATCCCCTCGGCAGGGCCGAATGGATCAAGTTCATCGCCCTGTTCTACGACCGGGAAAAAGAAGCGAACGCCTTCTTCTCGAAAACCGAGGCCGAGTATTCCCGCCTCGCCTCCCTCGCCTCGACGGCAGCCTCCCGTCCCCGCATCCTGGTGAGCGCCCCCTACCAGGGAACCTGGGCCGTGGCCGGCGGCGCGAGCTACATGGCCAGGTTTATCCGGGACGCGGGGGGAGCCTACCTCTGGGCCTCCGATTCCGCCACCGGCTCCCTCGTCCTTCCCGTCGAAGCCGTCTACGCCGCCGGCCAGGCTGCCGACATCTGGCTCGATCCGGGTTCGGCGCTGAGCCTCGCCGAGGTGAGGGCCATGGATTCCCGCTTCGCATCCCTCCCCGCGTTCGTGAAGGGCGCCGTCTACAACAACAACGCCCGGGTGAATCCGAGCGGGGCGAACGACTACTTCGAGTCGGGCGCGATCCGGCCCGACCTCGTGCTCAGGGACCTCGTTTCGCTCTTCCACCCCGAACTCGTCGCCGGACCCTCGGGCGTCTACTACCAAAGGCTCAGGTAGCCGTCGATGAACCCTCGCAAAACCCTCGCCCTCGGGCTTACGGCCTGCGTTCTCGCCTGCCTCCTGCTCTTCGCCCTCGACGTCGCCATGGGGCCCGTGACGATACCCCTCGCCGACGTCTGGTCGGCGATCACGGGGGGAAGCCGGGGAAACGAATCGTTCGCCAGGATCGTCACCCTGTTCAGGCTGCCCAAGGCGATCACCGCACTCGTCGCCGGGGCCGCCCTCGCCGTGAGCGGCCTCCTGATGCAGACCCTGTTCAGGAACCCCCTCGCCGGCCCCTACGTGCTCGGCCTCGATTCGGGGGCGAGCCTCGGCGTCGCCATCGTGATCCTGGCCTCGGGCAGCCTCGCCGGCAGCGGGGCCGGCGGGGCGAGCTTCATCGCGGGGGCGGGATGGCTCGCCGGGCTGGGAGCGGCGGCGGCGGCGAGCCTCGGCGCGGCCCTGGTCTTCATCCTCGTCCTCGTCGTGGCCCGCAGGGTCGACAGCGCCGTCACCGTCCTCATGCTCGGGGTGCTTTTCTCCTACGGGACGAACGCGGCGGTCTCGATCCTGATCTCCTCGGCCCGGGCAGAAAAGATCCAGTCCTACCTCTCCTGGACCTTCGGGTCCTTTTCCTCCACCCGGTGGGAGGAAGTCGCCGTCTTCGCCCCCCTCGTCGCCCTCGGTGTGGCCCTCGCCGGCTCCATCGTGAAGCCGCTCAACCTCCTCCTCCTGGGCGAGCGCTACGCCGAGAGCTCGGGGGCCGATCCCGCACGGACTCGGAGCCTCATCATCGCCTCGACCGCCATCCTCTCGGGCGCGGTGACCGCCTTCTGCGGCCCCATTTCCTTCATCGGCCTCGCCATCCCCCACCTCGCGAGGCTCCTCTTCGGCACCTCCGATCACCGGACCCTGATACCGGCCTGCGTCCTCACCGGTTCGGCCTGCGCCCTCGCCGCCGACATCGTCTCCCAGCTGCCGGGAACGGGGATTTCCCTCCCGCTCAACGCCGTCACGGCGATCATCGGGGTTCCCGTGCTCATCTGGGTCATCCTGAGCCGGTCGAGGGGACAGGGAGGGATCAGGCTGTGACGGGACAGAGGCTTCTGCTGGAGGACCTGAGCGTCGGCTACCGACGCCCCGGCCTCAAAGGATCGATCCGCGGAGGAAACGGCTCGCGGTCCGTCGTCTCGGGCATCGACGTCTCCCTGGACGGGGGGCTTTTCGCCTGCCTCGTCGGCGAGAACGGCTCGGGCAAATCGACGCTGCTCCGCACCATAGCCGGGATGCAGCGCCCCCTCTCGGGCAGGGCCCTGATCGACGGCGAGGATGTGGCGAGGATGACGGTGGGCGAGAGATCGCGCCGCATCGCCGTCGTCCTCACCGACCCCGTCGACTCGGGCTATCTCACCGTCCGGGGATTGGTCGCCCTGGGACGATACCCCTACGTGGACTGGAAGGCCCGGCTCTCCGACTCGGACGAAACGGCCGTGACCAAGGCCCTCGAGGCCATCGGGATCGGCCAGCTCGCCGATTCCCGAGTCGACCGCCTGAGCGACGGGGAGAGGCAGAAGGCGATGATCGCCCGCGCCCTCGCCCAGGACACCCCCGTCATCCTCCTCGACGAACCCACCGCCTTCCTCGACGCGCCGCGCAAGATCGAGATCGTCTCCATCCTGAGGGAGGTCGCCCGCCGCGAGGGAAGGGTCGTCCTCATGTCGAGCCACGACATCGAGCTCGCGCTCGCCTACGCGGACCGGCTCTGGGCGGTGTCGGAGGGAAGGCTCAGCTCGGGCGCTCCCGAAAGCCTCGTGCTCTCCGGGGTCCTCGCCTCGACCTACCGTTCGGCGACGGCGAGCTTCGACCTGGAAAGCGGGTCCTTCCTGGTCCCGGGGAAGCCGGGCCGGCCGGTCGGGCTCAGAGGCGAGGGAATCGCGAGGGAGTGGACGGCCCGGGCCCTCGAACGGGCGGGATTCAGGGTCGCCGACACGGGAAAAACGGGGACGGCGGAGCCGCCCTTTGTCGAGGTCGAGGGGGAACGCGGCGCCCTTTCCTGGCGGATCGCGACCGGAAACGGCACGGTGACGGCGCCGGACATCGAGGGAATGCTCGCCGCTCTCGGGGAGCCCCCGCCGCGCTGAAAGCGCGGCCACGCGCCCTGGTAAATCCGAAAAAAGCGCAGATCCGACCTATTTTTCCCGATCACCCGCTTTACAAAACCTCCGTTTGAGGGTAGGAAGGCTTCCGAACGGCTGGAAGGACATCGCCGCACGCGAGTCCCGACGGCCCAACCCCATCGCCCGGAGCCTCAAGGAGATCGCAGTGGCCGTCATGATCGGATTGTTCGTCATCCTCGCCCTCGTCCTCGTCCTGCCCTTTTCAGTCAAGCTCGTGGAGGAAAACCTCGAGGCCTTCCTGTTCGTGATGGGAGGCCTCGCGGTCACCATCACCTCTCAGTGGACATGGCCCCTTCTCGAGGAGGCCCTCGTCGAGCCGATCAAGATCACCATCGCCGTTCTTGTCGCGGGCATCGTCTTCAGGCTGGCCCGGGGCGCGGTCGACCGGTTCGTCGCCCTCACGGCGTCGGCCATGGGCGTCAGGCTCTTCGCGTTCGCCGTCGTCGTCGTGCTGGGTCTCGTCTCGAGCGCGATAACGGCCATCATCGCCGCCCTCGTCCTCGTCGAGATCGTCGGCCACCTGGGCCTCGACCGGAAGGCTTCGGTCACCCTCGTCGTCATCGCCTGCTTTTCCATCGGAATCGGCGCGGCCCTGACGCCGATCGGCGAGCCGCTCGCAACCATCGCGATCGGAAAGCTCAGGGGCGAGCCCTACCACGCGGGATTCTGGTTCCTGTTCCGGCATATCTGGTATTACGTGGTTCCCGGCATCCTCGCCCTGGGCGCACTCGCGGCCTTCCTGATCGGCAAGAACGAAAAGGGCGACGCGGGCTTCGCACGCTCGGAAGAAGAGGGAACGAAGGACATCGCCCTGAGAACGGTCAAGGTCTACGTGTTCGTGATGGCCCTCACCTTCCTCGGCGCGGGGTTCAAGCCGATAATCGACGCCTTCATTGTGAAAATTCCGATGGCCGGGCTCTACTGGATCAACTCGATCTCGGCAGTCCTCGACAACGCGACCCTAGCCGCCGCCGAGATCAGCCCCTCCATGAGCCTGGTCCAGATCGTCTCGGCCATTCTCGGCCTCATCATCGCCGGGGGCATGCTGATTCCCGGGAACATCCCGAACATCATCAGCGCCGGAAAGCTCAAGATAAGAAGCGAGGAATGGGCGAAGATCGGGATACCGATAGGACTTGCGATGATGGCGGTCTATTTCGTCGCGCTGCTCCTGATCGGATAGAAAACGCCCCGCTTCCGGCGGGGCGCCGGGTCAGTTCCCTTCCTTGACGATGTCGATGCGGATTCCCCCGGTGGCTTCTTCCGTCTCGCCCTCGCGGGCCTTCGCGGGCACCGTCACCCTGAGGAGGCCGTTCGAGAAAACGGCCCTCGCCCCCCCGTGGTCGAACCGGTCGGCGGGGAGGAAGTACTTCTGCCCCTCGATGTCGCGCGGGGTCCAGGCCTGCCTGAAGAACCGGGCGCCGTCCGAGGGCTCGGCCGAATCCAGCCGGGCCGAGAGGATCATGAAGTCGCCCCTGAAGGAAACGGAAATATCCTCCTCGGCGAAGCCGGCGAGGACGAACTCAAAGACCATGGAACGATCCGGGGTAAGGTAGGCGTTCATTCGGGGAAAGGCGTAGGGCGGAAAGAAATCGTCGGTTCCGGGACGGAAATGGCAAAAACAGTCGTCCCAGCCCCGCCTTTCGGCCTCGGCATGGAATTCCCTTCCCCAGTCCCTCATGTTCTTCCCGAATTCCCTTGCGGAGCCACGGATCTCGTCAGCAAATGACCTGAAATTTTCCATAACGGTACACCCCCCATCAAGCGAGTGCGCGCCGGCACCGGGGCCCGGCGATGATAGACCCTCCATACGGAGCGGTACTGATTCCAATATAACAAGGGATGGGCGCAGGACCAAGAAAAACCAATCGGCTCCTTGACCCGATGCCTCCGGCTGCGTAGCTTCTTCACATGACAGTAGCAGAGATCAAGCGGGAGATGGGAATCTCCCTCAAGGGACTTGTCCCGGATGTGGAATTCGGAATCAAGGCCGAGCTCATCGCCGAAATCCTCGACTGGAAAAAGAAGAGGAACGCCGTGATCCTCGGGCATAACTATATGGAACCCAGCCTCTATCACTTCATCCCCGATTTCAGGGGGGATTCTCTCGAGCTCTCCAGGCAGGCGGCGAAGACGGACAAGCCGGTCATCGTCTTCTGCGGGGTTCGCTTCATGGCGGAGACCGCGAAGATCCTGAATCCTGACAAGCTCGTCCTCCTCCCCTCGATGAAGGCCGGCTGCTCCCTCGCCGAAAGCATCACGGCCGGGGACGTGAGGGGACTGAAGGCCCGGTTTCCGGGCGTGCCCGTCGTCACCTACGTGAACACCTACGCCGACGTGAAGGCCGAGAGCGACCTCTGCTGCACCTCGGGAAACGCCGAGAAGGTGATCCGCTCCTTCGGCGATCGGGCCATCATCTTCCTCCCCGACCAGTACCTCGCCTCGAACCTCGCGGTGGTGACGGGGCGGCCCATCCTGTTCCCGGAAAACATCCCCGAGGGTGAGATGCCGCCCGCGGGCTCGATCGTCGGCTGGAAGGGCCGCTGCGAGGTCCACGAACGCTACACGGTCGAGGACATCAAGGCGGTCCGGGCCCAGTTTCCGGACGTGGCCGTCCTCAGCCACCCCGAATGCAGCCCCACGGTGGTTGCGGCGAGTGATTTTTCCGGCTCCACCAAGGAGATGATCGATTTCGTCGAAACGACGAAGAAGCCCCGATACCTGATGCTCACCGAGTGCTCGATGGGCGACAACGTCCAGGCGGCCCATCCCGAAAAGGAGATGCTCCGGCTCTGCATGGTCCGCTGTCCCCACATGAACAAAATCACCCTGGAGGATACCCTGAGAAGCCTCAAGGAGGACAGGGAAGCGATCGAGGTTCCCGAGGACATCGCGAAACGGGCCAGGAGAGCCGTCGAACGCATGATTTCGATCGGTTGATCGCGAAGGATAAGGCCCCGGGCCCGGCAACGGACGTGGATTCCCGACGGATCCCGAATCCGGCGGCTATCAACCCTTCCTTGACTTTCACACCGGCTGGGCATAGACTTCGATTGGAGGATAGGCATGAGCGATACCAGAACGAACCAGTACCTGACGTTTACTCTCGAAGAAGAGCAGTACGCCATCACCGTCGTAAAGGTTCAGGAAGTCATCGAATTTACCCATATCACAAAGATTCCCAAGACAACGGCGTTCATGAAAGGTGTCGTGAACATCCGCGGATCCAGCGTGCCCGTTATCGACCTGCGGGTGAAATTCGGCATGCCTGAAGCCGTCGACATGAAAACGGCATCCATCATCGTCACCGAGGTGGAAACCCCGACCGGCAACCTCGTGCTCGGCGCCCTGGCCGATTCGGTCCAGGAGGTGATCGAGCTCGAACCGAGCCAGATCGAACCGGCCCCGCGGTTCGGCGCGAAATTGAACATCGAGTTCATCGACGGGATCGGCAAGAAGGACGAGAAATTCATCATCATCCTGAACATCGACAAGATCTTCAACACCGACGAGGTCATCCAGATCAACAAGGCCGAAGCGGCCCTGGCCACCGAATAGCCGGGATTCCCGGAAAACCATCCCACGGACCCAACCGGTAGCTCAGGCGATCGGTTGGGTTTCGATGGCCAAACGGGGGTCTTTCGCGCACAATCGACCCATGGACAGGGAAACGATACGGGCTCGCGGAACCTTCATCAGGGCGATCCGCGAGTTTTTTTACGCCCGGAACTATCTCGAAACCGATACCCCGATACTCTCCCCCTCCCTCATTCCCGAATCGAGCATCGAGGCCTTCGCCACCGTGTTCGATCCCCCGTTCGGTGAACCCCTCGAGCTTTTCATGGTCCCCTCGCCCGAGATCTGGATGAAGCGGCTCATCGGCAGGGGGTCTGGCGACATCTTCCAGATCTCGCCCTGTTTCAGGAACTGCGAGTCGGTAGGCCGGATCCACAACCCTGAGTTCACGATGCTCGAGTGGTACACGATGGGCCACGGTTACCGGGACTCGCTCGAGGTCGCCGAGGAGCTTTTCGGGGCACTCGCCTCGTCCTTCCCCGACCATCCCGAGTCCCTGGAGCCGCCCTTTCTCCGAATGGGCATGGCTGAGGCCTTCGAGCGCTACGCCGGCGTCGACCTGGCCGGCGTACAGGATCCGGCGGCGATCGAGGCCGAGGCGAGGCGTCTCGGGCTCAGGTCATCAGGGGACCCGAGCTGGGAGGAGAGCTTCAACCAGATCTTCGTCGCCTTCGTGGAACCCTCCCTGCCGAGGGGAAAACCGGTAGCCCTCCTCGACTATCCCCGCCAGGTCCGCTGCCTCGCCAGGGACATCCCCGGAACGCCCTGGAACGAGCGGTGGGAGCTCTACGTGAACGGCATCGAGCTCGCCAACTGCTTCACCGAGGAGACGGACGGAGACAAGGTTCGCGCCTACTTCGCCCTCGAGACCGAAGCGAAGAAAAAGGCCCGGATCCCGGTGGTTGTCGATCCCTCCTACCCGGACATCTTCGGCCCCGAATACCCCCGCTGCTCGGGCGTCGCGATGGGGGTGGACAGGCTGTTCATGGCCTTCCTCGGGCGGACTTCGATGGAGGCTTTGATCTTTTTCCCCTACTCTGATAGAATCGGAACCGGTTCTAGCGTAGAAAACTGAGGATACGAACATGGCTACAATTCGTGGCGGCGATATCGGAAAAGGTACCTGCCTCATTTGGAACAACGCGCCCTACCTCGTCACGGAGCGCGAATTCGTCAGCCCCGGCAAGGGTTCCGCCTTCACCCGGGTCAAGATCAAGAACATGAAAACGGGTCAGGTGCTGACCCAGACCATCAAGACCGCCGACTCCGTCGAAGCGGCGGAGATCACCAACCGGGAATGCCAGTTCCAGTACTCGGATGACGATAGCTACTCCTTCATGGACAACGACACCTTCGAAACCTACAGCGTTCCCAAGGCCGGACTCGAGGACAAGGGGAACTACCTCAAGGTCGGCGACAGCTACGTCGTCATCATGTGGGAGGGCAACGCGATCGACATCGTCCTGCCCTACAAGATCGTGTTCACCGTCACCGAAAGCGAGAACGCCATCAAGGGCGATACGGTTTCGGGCGCCACCAAGCCGGTGCGGGTCGAAACGGGCCTCGTGGTCCGCGTACCCCTGTTCATCAAGCAGGGCGAGAAGATCCTCGTCAATACGGAAACCGGCGATTACGTCGAACGCATCAACGACTGACGCCTTCGTCGAATCCTTCGTCAACAAGCGGGCGAAACTCCGCTTCGCGGGCCTCGACCTCGAGTTCGCCCTGTCCCATGCCCTGTTCAGCTCCTTCGACATCGATTCCGGCACGAAGCTCCTGCTGAAGGTCATCGCCCGGATCCCGCGGCTCGACAAGGTCCTCTCCGTCGTCGACGTCGGCTGCGGCGTCGGGGTCATCGGCGAGAGCCTCAAGAAACTGCTGCCCCGGGTCCGGCTCGTGATGATCGACCGCGACGCCCTCGCCTGCACCTTTTCCGCATATAACTGCGCCGGGAACGGGCTTCTTGGGGGCGACGCCATCCATCGACATGAGCCGCCCTCCTCGGAGCCTGATCCCTTCGGCCCCAAGACCGAGATCTCCACCGGACTCGGATTCGAGGGGACGGACGAAATGACCTTCGACCTCGTGGTCTCGAACCTGCCGGCGAAGGCGGGGGAGCCGGTGCTGAAGGCCTTTTTCGACGAATCGCTCAGGAGGCTCAGCCCCGGCGGATTCGCCGCCGTCGTGATCGTCGAGCCCCTCGCGGCCTTCGCCAGGGACTACCTCGGCTCGATCGGCGCCCATGTCATCGACACGGAAAAAACGGCGAGCCACAGCGTTTTCGTCTATGAGGAGAGGGCGGGCGAAAAGCCTCCCTACGTCCGCGACCTTCCCGTTTCCCTCAAGCCCTACATCAGGAACTCCGCATCCTTCGAGCTCGAGGGCCTGAGGTACAGCCTCGATACCGTCTACAACGTCCCGGACTTCGACACGATCGGCCACGAGACCCTCCTCGCCGCGAAACTCGTCGCCGAGTACGCGGCGACGGCCGGCGCCTGCCTCGTCTGGAACCCCGGCCAGGGCCACATCCCGGCCTGCCTCGTCCAGAAAAGCTGGTGCCGCATCCTTCTCGCCAGCCGGGACATCCTGCAGCTGAAAACCACCGAACACAATCTTCGCGGCTCGGCCGTCCATCAGGAATCGATTTCGGCCCCGGCCTTCGAGGTCGTCGGGGAAAGGATACCGCAGGGCTCCCTCAATCTCGTCGTCCTGTTTGTGGACGAGATCCCCGACCGGGACGGAACCCTCGCCGAGCGCGAGGCGATCGACGGGCTCCTGATGCCGGGGGGAATCGCGGTAGCGGTCGGCAGCGCGACGGGAATCGGACGCCTTGAAAAGCACCGGACGGAGTGCACCGTCATCGCGGACAAGAAAAAGAAGACGGCGCGGGGCATCGTCCTCAGGCGCAAATAGCCTTTTACCGGGAGCGGGGAATGACGGGAAGTTCGAGGTGGGAGACGGTCTCGAGCACCCTCTCCATCAGGGCGAAGGCCCCGGCATCGAGAGAGGCGGGGGTGTCGAAGGGCGTGTGGAGCCGCCTCCAGGTTTCCGGATAGCCCTCGCTGAGGGCGACCGGCTTCCGGTCCTTGCCCCCCTGGTGCGCGATCACGGATTTGCCGAAATCCGGGGAACGGCCGATAGATTTGCGATACTGCTCCGCTTCCGCCGCGGGAAGCACCGTGAAAGCGACGGCGGGAAGCCCGGCCTTCATGATCCCGAGGTTGTCCGAAAACGGGATGGGAAGGGTCGTAAACAATCCAGGGACGCTCGCGGCGAGGGTCGATTCGAGGGAACGGTAGAGGAGAGCCGAGGCGTCACCCTCGGAGCCTTGCGCTGAAAAGCCGTTCGCCGCGGTGGAAAGGATGATCGTGTTGCCGGACCCGCACACGTCGAAAACCAGGAAGACATCGGTCGAGCGGAGCCTGCGCATGGCCTTCGCGAGGGCGTAGGACCCTTGAGCCTCGACGCGGTCGGAGGGCCCGAGCTCCTCGTTCCCGGTGAATATCACCTGGACGTTGTGGCGGTACCGGCTTTCCTTCAGGCCCTCGGCGAGTTTCAGGAGCTGGAAAACGGCGGCCCCGTTGTCGTTCGCCCCCGGACTCGAAACCCCGCGGTCGTAATGGGCCACGAGGTTCTTCACGCTTTTCGTGCCGTCATAGGCCTCGTCGCCGAAACGGACGATGAGGTGCCTGGAGCCCGAGATCTCGACGACATTGTGGGGAATCCGCCTTTTCCTGGCGTAGGCCACGAGGAAGGCAAGACGGTCGCAATCGGAGCTGCAAAAATCGGCCAATTCCGAGGGAAACCACGAATAAGCCTGTTCCGCGCCGTCCATAGAACCTCCCAAGGGGGAAATTATACCCCGTGAACGGGGTTTTGGATACTTGCCCCGTTCCCCGGCCTATCCGGCGGGAACACGGTCCCGAGTTGATTACTGTCCGTTAATAATGGTATAATCCGCCAGTGGGGGAATCGATGGATACAAAAAGGGTCCAG
The DNA here is from genome assembly GCA_002307015.1 of Spirochaetaceae bacterium UBA1318. GTDB lineage: Bacteria > Spirochaetota > Spirochaetia > Treponematales > UBA1318 > UBA1318. The sequence goes on along the minus strand of DBTK01000055.1, from coordinate 22,229 downwards.
AACCTGATCGTCGGCGTTCTGTTCATCGGACTCTTCTATCTGGTCTGCAAGATATTTTCTCCCTTCTTCACCGTCATCCTGTGGTCGGCCCTGCTCTATATCATGTTCCTGCCGCTCTACCGGAAGGCGACCGCGCGCAGGCCGAACGACACCGACGGAAAATGCAAGCGCCGCCGCGCCTTTTTCGCCGGGATATTCTCCCTCATCTGCGTCGTCGTCATCGTCGGCCCCTTCGTCTTCCTCGCGATCGAGCTCGTCCGTCAATCGGGCAGCATCATCCGCTGGGTCGATTTCTTCCTCGACAAAAATCCGACAATCCTCGCCATACCTCCGGATTCTCCGGTCGCCAACTTTTTCAGGGAGGCTTCGGCCGGTAATTTCGACATCGCGAGCTTCGACATCAAGGCTCACATCATCAAATTCCTTCAGGGAAGCTCGTCGCGGATCTTCTCGTTCTCGACGACCATCCTCAAGGATCTCCTCGGCTTCGGGGCCTCCATCCTGTTCATGATCTTCACGATCTACTTTTTCTTCATGGATGGGGACTTTCTCCTCAACACCTTCATGGGAGCCATTCCGATCAAGCGCGAGTACATGAGGCATTTCGTCGACCGTTTCAAGGAGACAGCGCGCCACCTGTTCCGGGGTTATTTCATCGTCGCCCTCTACCAGGGTTCGATGACCCTCATCATCTTCGCGATCTTCAGGGTCAAGGGCTTCCTGCTTCTCGCCCTCCTCGCCATGTTCAGCTCCTTCATCCCGATCGTCGGTTCCTCGCTGATCTGGCTTCCCGTCGGCCTCGCGAGGATCGCCTCCGGCCGGCTCTGGAACGGCATCCTCATGCTGATCCTTTCGGCCTTCTTCATTTCCCTCATGGACAATTTCCTCAGGCCCATGCTCCTGAAGGACAAGATGAACATGCATCCCCTGCTGATCTTCTTCTCCATCCTCGGAGGCCTGAGCGTCTTCGGCTTCAACGGCCTCGTCCTCGGACCGATCATCGTCATGCTCTTTTTCACCGTCCTCGAAATCTTCAAGGAGATCTACAACATCGAGCAGCCGAAGACGGAATGCGATGAGTAGGAACCTGCCCCGGGGAAGACCGGGAGGCGAGGAATCGGATCGGCCCCGCCACGAGAAACCGAAAAAGACCCGGTCCCCGAGCCGCCAAGGCAGTGCGCCGGGCAATCGCCATCGACTCGAGATCCTGTTCGAGGACCGCGGCCTCATCGTCGTCATCAAGCCCGTCGGGCTTCCCGTCATCGGCATGGGGAGGGAGAAAACGGCCCTCGACCTCCTCAACACCATGCTCAGAAACCGGGGCATCAAGGAGCCGGCGGCCGTCGTCCATCGGCTCGATCGGGACACCTCGGGCGTGATGGTCTTCGCGAGAAGCGGCAAGATGAAAAAGGCGATGATGGAAAACTGGAACGAGCTCGTGACGAAGCGGGTCTACATCGCCCTCGTCGCCGGGATTCCGCCCGAAAAAGAGGGAACCATCCGTTCGAATTTGAAGGAAAATCGGGGACACGCCATGTACTCGGTCGGTTCCGACGAGGGAGGACTCGAAGCGGTCACCCACTACCGGCTCCTCCGTTCGAGCCGGGGATTCTCCCTCCTCGCACTCGAGCTCGAGACGGGCAGGAAGAACCAGATCCGCGTCCACCTGGCCGACATCGGCTGCCCCATCGTCGGGGACGAGAAGTACGGCTCGGTTCGTGCGGGAAGGCCGGCGGGAACGGACGAGGGTCGGGGCATCGGGAGGCTCGGACTCCACGCCCTGGGCCTCGCCTTCAGGCACCCGGAGACCCGCGAGGAGCTCAAGTTTCTCGCGCCCCTCCCCGGGGAATTCCTCAAGGCCGTGGGCCTTGAGGCCCTGCCCGAGGGTGTCTTCTAGACCTTGACCATCCATCCGTGGGAATCGGCGACGGTCCCGTACTGGATTCCCTTGATCTGATGGTTGAGCGACCGGGTAAGCTCCCCCGGTTCGTTCCCGAACGAGGCCGTCTTTCCCTGGTGGGTTATCGAATCGACGAAGGAGACGCTTGCCGCCGTTCCGGTGAAGAACACCTCTTTCGCGTCGGCCATCGCCTCGTCTATCGAAATCTTCCGTTCCTCGACCTTGATGCCCGCGTCGCGGGCGAGCTGGATGACGCTCTTCCGGGTGATTCCCGGGAGGACGGTGTCGCCGAGTTCGGGGGTGACGAGGGTTCCGCTTTTCAGATAGAAAAAGGCGTTGCAGGAGGATCCCTCCTCCAGGTAGCGGTGCTCCCTCGAATCGAGAAAAAGCACTTCCATGAACCCCGCGTCCTCGGCTTCCTTTTTCGCGAGGGCCGACATGACGTAGTTGGAATCGCACTTGATCCATCCGGTGCCCCTCGGGGTCGCGCGCACCCGGTCGGTGGTGACGGCGGACGACTTTCCCGGCTTGAAATAGGAGCCGACGGGGTTGGCGACGATGAAGACGTCGGGGCGCTTGGAAATGCCGACCCCGATGCCGCCTTCGGCGTAGGAGAAGGGCCTGATGTAGACGGCGCTCGCGGAAACGAAATCGTCCTTGAGCCAGTCCTTCGAGAAGCTGGGATTGAAGCCGAGCACGGCGTTCCTGGAGACGGTCTCGCGGACGGCGCGGACGAAATGGTCTTCGGGAAAGCCGGGCATCGAAAGCCCCTTCATGGAACGGGCGAAACGGGCGGCGTTCTCGTCGGGACGGAAGATGCTCAAGCTGCCGTCCTCGCGGGGAAAGGCCTTGAGTCCCTCGAAACATCCCATGCCGTACTGGGTCGTGTAGTTGACCAGGGGGACGCCGGGGAAGTTGTTCCGCTTCTCGTTCAGGGCATCGCGCTCCTCCTGCGAGAGCGCGTTCTCCTCGGCCGCCGTCTTGTGCGGCTGTTCAATGTATTCCTCCCGCCAACCCTTCCCGTCGAACCGGGCTCGATAGGCGATCGGGTACAACGCAAGCGAAAAAGCCATGCCATGCCTCCTCAAGTGGACGAACGAACAGTATTCTCAAGTCGAATCCCGGAAGCTGATGTTCCCGGGATGCACGAGATATCGATGATCGATGCAGGCCCGGCCGGAATCCGATGGTCGGACCGGATTTTAGTCCTTCCAGGGAAAAATGAAGTTGCGGAAGGAGCGGCTGCCCACCTTTTCGCGTTCGTCGTAGAGCAGGGCTCCCCAGGGGATGTGGCGACGGTTCGCGTCGGGATTCTCCTCGAGGTAATCGTACTTGTACATCCTGAGCTTGAAGGCCTCGTTCTGAGCCAGCAGGATGCCGGTGCAGCCGGGCACGAGCAGCGCGAGAAATATGGATATCGCGAAAATCACGATATTATGGATAAAGAGGAAAAAGGTGAACAAGGGATTGTCGAAAAAGAGGATGAAGGACTTCCTCAGGGATTTCTTGAAGTTGTGGTCGAGTTGGACATAGAGGGGGAAGAAATACTGGAGGGCGAGGACGAGGACGGCCGCCGTCCAGAAGATAAGGGAGGCGGCGAAGAGCCCGAGGAAGCTTTTCATCGACAGGTAGAAGGGGATGGCAAGCCCGCAGAGGAATCCGAGGGCGGCGATGAGGAGGCCGAAAACGACCCCGACCTTCCAGCTCTCCGCGAAGAACCCGAAAAACTCCCTGAAACCGAAGGAACGGTAGCAGGCGATCTCGCGGACGGCGCAGGAAACCGCGGCGGCGTAGACGAAAAAGAGGACGCAGCCCACGACGAGGGTGGCGTACACGAGGACGGTCACCTTGGCGAACAGGAGCGGAAGCCCGATCGGGACGGCGAGCACGAGGAGAAATCCCAGGTTGATGAGAACGATCGATATGAGATTATCCCAGAGATCGAAGAATGTCTTCTTGATGAAAAATCCTATCATGGTCGTTTATAATAAGCCACGCACCGCTGAAATGCAAGGGCGATTTTTCCGCCGTTCCGCTGCCTGACGACCGGGGTTTCCCGGGGTTCCTGGGATGGGCCCGTAGGAAAAACTTGCGGTATTTGGTATAGCGTAGGTTCAAGGAAGGAGAAGACATGAAAAACTGGTTCACCTCGTCCCCATCCTCGCGTCCCCTCCGCATCGCGGGCCGCGTCGGATTGTTTGCAGCACTCGCGCTCGCCGCGATTTTTTCGGTTTCATGCTCCCGTGACGGCGGATCCCAGGCCAAGCCGGGATCCATAGCCGTTTTCGTGCCCGGCGTCGTTTCGGGAAGCCCGATCTACGAGATGCTCGTCGCCGGCACCCAGAAGGCCGCCGCCGAATCGAAGGGCTCGACGGTGAAGGTGCTCGAGGGAGGCACCGACCAGGCCCAGTGGCCCGAGAAGCTCACGAGCCTCGCGGCGACCGGCCAGTATCGGCTCATCGTGACCTCCAATCCCGCCATGCCCGAAATCTGCGCCGGAATTTCCGAGAAATTCCCCGCCCAGAAGTTCCTCATCCTCGACGGAAAGCTCGAGGGGAACAAGAACATCGCGACCGTCATGTACAACCAGCGCGAGCAGGGCTATTTCGACGGCTACCTCGCCGGCCTCATCACGAAAAAGCTCGTCAAGAACGGAAAGCCCCACCGGATCGGCCTCGTCGCCGCCCAGGAGTATCCGGTCATGAACGAAATCATCAAGCCGGGATACGAGGAAGGGGCGAAGGCCGCCGACCCGGCGGTGACCGTCGATTTCAGGGTCGTCGGCAACTGGTACGACGCGGCGAAGGCGACCGAGCTCGCGAACGGCATGTTCGCCAACGGCGTCGAGGTCGTGCTCACCATCGCGGGAGGGGCGAACCAGGGTGTCGTCGCCGCCGCCAAGCAGAAGGACAGGAAGGTTCTCTGGTTCGACACGAACGGCTACGCGACCGAACCCGGCGTCATCGTCGGAAGCGCCGTCATCCTCCAGGACAGGGCGGCCTACGGGAAGGTCAAATCCTGGCTCGACGGGAAGATGGAATTCGGGAAGGCCGAGGTCGTCGGCATCAAGGACGGCTTCGTCGACTTCGTCCAGGACGATCCCCTCTACCTGAAGGCCGTCCCCGAGGACGTGAGGAAGGCCCAAGGGGCCATGCTGGAATCGGTCCGGTCGGGATCGCTCAGCCTCCCCGTCCAAGCCGCGAACTGACGGCCGGCATGGAAGCCGTCCGGGTGGCCGGCATCGGCAAGTACTTTTCCTCGAACGGGGTCACCGCGCTCAAGGACGTGAGCTTCGCTCTGGAGCGGGGGGAAATCCGGGCGGTGGCGGGGGAGAACGGCGCCGGCAAGTCGACCCTGATGCACATCCTCTCGGGTCTCATCGAACCGACGGCCGGCGAAATCGAGATCGAGGGAAAGCCCGTCACGTTCGCCTCGCCCGCCGACGCCCTCTCGGCCGGGATCGGCATGGTGCACCAGACGCCCCGCCTTATCCTTGACTTCAGCGTGCTGGAAAACTGCATGCTCGGGGCCGAGGGCCGGGGAAGCTTCCTCAAGTACCGTTCGGCGGCGGCCAGGCTCGAGGCCCTGATTTCCGAATACGGCTTCGACCTCGACCCGGCCATGAAGGCCCGCGACCTCTCGCTCTCGCAGAAGCAGAAGACGGCCCTCCTCACCATGCTCTACCGGAACATCCGCATCCTCCTCCTGGACGAGCCGACGGCCGCCCTCGCCCCCCAGGAAGTGGAAAGGCTTTTCGATTTCCTCGAACGCTTCGCCGCCTCGGGCGGGTCCTGCATCCTCATCACCCACCGCCTCCCCGAGGTGATGAGAATCTCAAGGAAGGTCGCGGTGATCCGGAAGGGCGAACTCGTCGCCGACGTGGAAACCGCCTCGGTCACCGCCGAAAAACTCAGCCACCTCATGGTCGGAGGCGAGCTGAAGATGAACCTCCCGGCCTGCTCCCCCCAGGGCGATACGGTACTCTACGAGGCCGCCTCGGTTTCGAGGCGAGTGGGGGGCAGGACCCTCCTCGATTCGGTGTCCTTCGCGCTCAGGTCCGGGGAGGTTCTCGGCTTCGTCGGAATGAGGGAGGACGGCCTCGAGGCCCTCGAGGGCGTCGTCTCCGGATTCGACGGAGCGACCGGGGGCGCCATCACCCTCTCGGGTACGGACGCGACCGGCGCCGATACGGGGGCCCTGCGCTCGAGGGGCGCCCGGTACGTGCCCGCCCGGAAGCTCGAACGGGGCCTGAGCCTCAGGGCGACGGTCTCGGACAATCTCGTGACCGACCACTACAAGGACATGTCCTCGGGCGGGGTTCTCGACCTCGAGGCCCTCTCGGCCTACGCGACGAGGCTCGCCGGCTACTTCGACCTCGGCGCCGACATCCGCATGAGCGCCCACCGCTGTTCGGGCGGCATGCTCCAGAAGATCATCCTCTCGAGGGAGCTCTCCGACGTGCCGACCCTGCTGATCCTGGCGGAGCCGGAGACCGGCCTCGACCTCGCGAGCCGCTACAGGCTCGAGCACCGCATCGTCGAGCTGAGGAACGAGGGCACCGGCATCATCCTCTTTTCGACCGACCTCGACGAAGCCCTCGCCCTGAGCGACCGCATCGCCGTGCTCTACGCGGGAAGGATAGTCCGGATCTTCGACTGCGCCGACTTCGCCTCGATGGATCCGGAGATCGTCCGCCACGTCATCGGCGAGGCGATGCTCGGCATCGACGGATGCGCGACCGGCCCCGCCGGGGCCGGTCCGATCTTGGCCGCTCCAGCCGGGACGGGCCCCGGATCGGGGGTGGCGCCATGAGCCCCGAACTGCCGGCCGCGAAAAAAAAGGCCGCCGCGGAAAGCCGCTGGGGCTTTCCCGCCGGGCTCAAGGCCCCGGCCATCGCCATCGGGGCAGCCCTCGCGGCGGCGATGGGCTTCATCGTCATCTCGAGCGGGAACCCCCTGGACGCCATCGGCTTCTTCTTCTCGGGCCCCCTCTCCAGCCCCTACTTTTTCGGGAACATGCTCAACGAAACCGGGGGCCTCATCCTCACCGGCCTCGGCGTGGCCCTCGCCTTCCGCTCCGGCTGCTTCAACCTGGGGGGAGAGGGCCAGGCCTACGCGGGGGGCTTCGTCGCGACGATGATCCTTCTCGCCGAGCCCGCCTGGCCCGGCTGGCTCGGCATCGCAACAGCCTGTCTCGCCGCCGCGGCCGCAGGAGCCCTCGTCGCCGGGATCTCGGGCTACCTGAGGGCGAGGTACGACGCCGACGAGCTCATCTCGTCATTCCTCATCTCGAGCGCCCTGCTTCCCGTGATCGACTACCTGGTCTCGGGCCCCCTCAGGGACCCCGGATCGAACCTGCTCGCGACGAAGGCGATCTCCCCCGCCTTCAGGCTTCCTTCCATCATGCCGCCTTCCCACCTGAACGCCGCCTTCATCCTCGCCATCTTCCTCGCGGTCGGGATGAGGTTCCTCTTCTCACGCACGGTCTTCGGTTTCGAGCTCAGGATAACGGGAGGCAACCGGGAATTCGCCCGGGCCCAGGGCATCGATCCCAAACGCTACTACATCCTCGGCATGGCCGGCTCGGGGGCCTTCCACGCCCTCGCGGGGGCCCTGGCCGTGATCGGCACCTACTTCACCTGCCACAAGGGCTTTTCGAGCGGACTGGGGTGGAACGGCATCGCCGTCGCCCTGATCGCGGGCAACGCGCCCCTGGCCGTGATACCGGCCGCCCTCGTCTTCTCCTACGTCGACGCGGGGGCCTCGTCGGCCATTCTCCACACCGACTTTTCCTTCGAGGCGGGATCCCTCATCCAGGCGGCCGTGTTCCTCTTTATCACGGCGCGTTTCACGCGCGCGCGCTTTGCGCGCTCGCATTTCGCACATTCGCATTTTGCGCGCGTGCGCTTCGGGAGGAAGCCGTGATATCCTCGATCGTCGACATCATGACACCCTTCCTCCTCGCCGCGCTCGGGGGCCTCGTCACCGAACTCGCCGGAAGCCTCGTCATCGCCCTCGAGGGCTTCATCCTCGTCGGCGCCTTCGTCGCCCTCGCGGTCGCCGGGGCGACCGGCTCTGCCCTCGCGGGGATTGCCGCCTCCGCCGTCTTCGTCACCGCGGCCGCCTGGGCCTTCGGGAGGTTCACCATCGGAACGAAGGCGAACATCTTCATCACGGGCCTGGCCGTGAACCTCTTCGCCGCGGGACTGACGGCCTGGGCCTCGGCCGTCCTCTTCGGCACGAAGGGCGTGGTGAAGCCGGCCGGCCTCGAACCCCTCGCCCGGCTCAGCATTCCGGCGATCGAGAGGCTGCCCGTCATCGGCGGCCTCCTTTCGGGACATACGGTTTTCGCCTATCTCTCGTGGATCCTGGCCCTCGCCCTCGCCGTTTTCCTCAAGCGGACGAGAACGGGGCTCCGCATCCGCGCGTCGGGCATGGACGCCCAGGCCGCGACGGTTCGCGGGGTCGATCCCGACCGGTACCGCCTCATCGCGATCAGCCTCTCCGGCTTTTTCTGCGCCCTCGCGGGGGCGGGACTTTCCCTCGGGGCGGGGGCCTACATCCCGAACATCTCCTCAGGCCGGGGCTGGATAGCCCTCGTCGCGATCTATCTGGGCGGAAGGACGACGGGCGGGGTCGTCGCCGCATCGGCCGTCTTCGCGGTCGCCGAGTACCTCTCCAACATCGCCCAGGGGACGGTCGCGATTCCGGGAAGCCTCCTCCTCGCCTTCCCCTACCTCGTGACCTTCGCCGTCTTCGTCGGGTACGCTATCTACAAAAAGGGGCGTGGAAAACTCGATTGACGGCCGCATCGGTCGTATACTAGCCCGTCCGAACGGAGAACCATCATGAAACCGCAACGCAAGGCCAACGCCATCGCACTCCTCTCGACGATAGGATTCTTCGGCATCTTCTCGACGACGATATCCAAGAGCCCCGTCCTCCCCCTCTTCCTCAAGTCCATGCATTCGAGCGATTCCGTCATCGGGATCATCGGCTCCATTTCGCCCCTGGCGGGCATCCTGTTCAGCTTCCCGGTCGGCATGCTGGCCGACAGGCTGGGCAAGAAGAGGCTCCTCCTCGCCGCCGCCCTGGTGTTCGTCTCCGCCCCCCTTCTCTACCTCCTCGTCGCAAACCCCTGGTGGCTCATTCCGATCCGGTTCTTCCACGGCATAGCGACGGCCATCCTCGGGCCGGTGGCCTCGGCCGTCATCCTGAGCGAGTACCGCGAGGACAAGGGCGAGAAGCTCGGCATCTACTCCTCGGCCACCCTCGCGGGAAGGACCCTCGCCCCCCTCGTCGGGGGACTGGTGATATCGCTCTTCGCCGGGCTTACCGGAGGATGGAACTACCGCCTGGTCTACGCCTGCGCCTTCCTGCTTTCCCTCCCCGTCCTCGTCCTCACCCTCCGCCTGCCCGAAGGCTCCGGTTCGGGAACCCAGGTGAAGAAGGTGAGCCTCAGGGATTTCGGTTCGAGCCTCGCCGCCTTCGCCGGCAACGGGAGGCTCCTGGGCACGGCCCTCGTCGAGGCGGCAACCTACTTCGCTTCGGGGGCCCTCGAGCTCTACCTCCCGATCCTGATGCAGGCGAAGGGAATGCCGACCTACCAGATCAGCCTGATCTTGAGCCTCCAGGTTCTCGCCATCGGGCTTTCGAAGCCGTTTTTCGGCAAGCTCTCCGACCGCATCGACCGCCGGGTCCAGATCCTGATCGGAACCCTCGTCCTAGGGATCTCCTTCGCCCTCGTGCCCCTCGCCCCGGGACCGGTCGCGGCGGGGATCCTCGTCGTCGTCTTCGGCCTCGCGCTCTCCCTTTCCACCGTGGCGACGTCGACCTACGTCTCCGACGTCGCGTCCGCCGAGAACCTCGGGTCCTCGGTCGGGGCCCTGAGCTCGATCATGGACATCGGCCAATCGGCCGGGCCCATCGTGGTCGGCTTCGTCGCCCAGGCCTCGACGGCGACGATGGGCTTCTTCACGGGATTCGGGATCTGCGCGGCGGCCTCGATGGTCTTCGCCCTGTTCGCCTACGGAAGCCGGAGGATGCCGGGCTCGAATCCATAACCTGAGGAATTTGACGGCGTTTTTTCCATGGTTTACACTTCCAGCTGCAATTTCCATCCTTCAGGAAGGTAACCGTGAAAGACAGCCCCCGATTTCCAGGAAAACGGATCCCGATCGCGATCGCCTCGGGTCTCGCAGTCTGCGCGGCCGCCGGGATTCTCCTCGCGAGGATCGTGTCGTATCCCTCATCGGACCTTGGCACCGCGCGATGGCTCGTCCTCGGCGCCTTCCCGCTCGAAACCGAGCAATCGGCGGGAGATGCGAGCCGTTACCGTGATTTCCTTTCATCCGCCGGGGGCGAGGGAGAAGCCCGCCTCGACGAAGGCCGGACTATCGAGGACAAGCCCGTCGTCCCCGTCAGGGCGAAGAACGGCGCCGTCGACCTCCTGAAGCTCTTCCCCGGCGCGACGAAGGCAGCCGCCTACGCCTACCTCGAAATCGACTCTCCGATCGGGAAGAATCTCGCCCTGAAACTGGGCTCTGACGACGGGATCAGGGCCTGGGTCAACGGGAGCCTCGTCTGGTCGAACCAGACCCTCAGGTCCCTCACCCCGGACGAGGATGCCGTCCCCATCCACCTCGTGAAGGGCAGGAACGCCATCCTTCTCAGGATAGACCAGGCGGGAGGGGACTGGGGGTTTTCGGCGAAGCTCAGGTCCCTCGCCGAGGAGGAGCGCGACTGGAAGGCCTCGAAATCCCGGGAGCTTCGGGTTTCGGTTTTTCCGGACGGACCCGACTCGGGGGGCAGGAAAAGCTGCGTGGTCTCGACCTTCCCCTCCTTCGCCGTCGACGAACCGGTCGAGGTGACGGTCTCGGGCTCGAACGGCCTCGCCCTTTCACGGATCGAGGGAAAGATCGGGGAACCGATCGCCTTCGACACGCCGAAGGACCTCGAGGGGATCATACGGCTGAAGGCGGCGGGAAAGGGGCGGAACGCCGACCTGGCGAGCCGGGCGGCCATCTGCTTCGCCGGAAACGAGGCCGAAATCGAGAAAAACCTCGTCGCCAGGGCCAGGCTCCTCTCGAAAGCCCTCGAACCGGCTGAGGGGAGCGAAGACGTTTCCGCGACCCTCGACTTCCTCGCCGACCAGCTGGAAGGGAGGATGGATGCGAGCCTTTCCACCCCCGAACGGAACCTGAGGGCCGTCGCCTCCATCGCCGACATCCTCGATTCGGCTTCGAAGGGAGCCTGGAAACCGGCTTCCCTCCGCGGGATCAGGCAGTGGGCTTATCGCTCGTCGATCGACGGCTCGGCCCAACCCTACACGACCTATCTCCCCTCGAGCTACGACCCGGGGAGGAAGTATCCCCTGGTCGTGGTCCTCCACGGCTATTCAGGCGACGACTGGCAGGCGGCGAGGGTCCTGGCCGACCTTCGGTCCGAGGACTTCATCGTCGTCGGGGCCTACGGCCGAGGCGACATGGGCTACCGGTCCATGGGAGAGCAGGACGTCCTCGACGTCATGGACAGGGTCGAACGGATCTACCGCGTGGACCCGGATCGGGTCTACCTCATGGGATTCTCGATGGGGGGACTCGGCGCCTGGCGCATCGGCCAGTTCCACGCGGACCGGTTCGCGGCGATGGCGACCTTCTGCGGCTGGTCGGGGACCGACTACCTTGAAAACCTGCGCAACCTCCCCGTCCTCATCGTCCACGGCGGCGCCGACCCCACCGTCCCCGTCGCGATGGACAGGGCAGCCGTCGCCAAGCTCAGGAAGCTGAACTATTCCGTCCGCTACGACGAGCTCCCCGGGGCCAACCACGGGGCATGGGAGGCCTGGGCGAAGAAAAACGGGGGAAGCCGGATCTTCGACTGGTTCGGGCAATTCAGGCGAAACCCCTGGCCGGAGAGGGTGTCGATCCGGACGAAAACCTACCTGAGGTACGGCAGCCTCCACTGGGCCGGCGTGAGGGAGCTGAGCGGAACGTCGAGTTCGCTCGAGGCCTCGATCAAGAACGGCGGGATCACCGTCGACGCGAAGGGGGTTTCGGCCCTCTCCCTCGACCTCCGCCACCCCAGCCTGAGCCAGACTGGCGAGATCAGGATCGTCGTGAACGGCTCGATCCTCTCGGTTCAGGCGGGAAATCCCGACCTCGTGATCGCAGCCCAGCCGGGCCAGCAACCCGCGTGGGCCCCGGTCGAGGAAACCGGGAAAGCGCCCCATCTCGGCGGGGGGCTCGCCGACCTTTTCCACGGACCGGTCACCTTCGTCTACGGCACCCAGAAGGCCGAGAGCAGGGAGATGCTCAGGAAGGCGGCCGAGACCTTCGCCGATTTCTCGCCCACGCCGGAGTTCCCCATTGGGAGCAAGATTGGCCGCATTCCGGTCGTCGCCGATACCGAGCTCGGCGGCAGCCCCTCGGGCGGCCGCAATCTGGTGCTGATCGGGAACGCGGAGGAAAACCGGATCACCGCCGCGTTCATGAGGGAATGGGCGGGAAAACTTCCCGTCTCGCTTTCGGGGGACGAGGTGATGGTGGACGGGCAGGGGTTCGGGAAATCGATCCTCGTGATGGCCTATCCGAACCCGGCGAACGGCGGGAGGCTCGTGGCCGTCGTCACCCTTCCCGCCGGGGAGGGAATCGAACGGGACCTTCGCCTGGCCAACCTCCCGCTGAGGGGCTACCGGGTGGATGAATCGGCGACGGATCCGGGGACCTACCCCGACATCTTCGTGCTTCGCTCGCTTCACGAGAATCCCGTCGGGGTCTGGTCGTTCAACCGGGACTGGTCGCGGCTGATATCCCTCGCTCAGCCCTGACCGGCGGGCGCGTGTCGCCAACGGGCCGCTCGAAAGGGGACCCGCCGCAGAATCGCCGAAGTGTTAGGACCGTCCATGGGACGGTTTCTTCGCCCCGGCCTTGGGGTAGAGGAAACGCTTGATCTTCTGGGTCGGGGTCTTCTCGAAGGGGATCGGCTGCTCGACCACCCGGCCGAGTCGGGAAAACGCGGTCAGGCTCGCGTTCACCTCTTTCCGTATGCGGTCGAGGGCCTCGGATGCCGTGTTCTCGACCAACTCGATCCTGTCCTGCATCTCGGCCAGAAGGCGTTCGCGGAAGGCGGGATCGAAGTAGACGAGGGCCACGAGGCCTCCTGTCTCCTCCTCGTAAACGAGGGAATCCTGGATCCCCTCGACCGCGTTAAGAACGGCCTCGATCTCCTCGGGGTAGATGTTCTCGCCCGAGGGCCCCAGGATCATCGTCTTGAGCCTGCCGCGTATGAAGAGCCTGCCGCGCCGGTCGATGACGCCGAGGTCCCCGGTCCGGAACCAGCCGTCCTTCGTGAAGGCCTCCCTCGTCCTCGCCTCGTCTCGGTAGTAGCCTTTCATGACGACGTCGCCCCTCGCCTGGATCTCGCCCTCCCCCGTTTCCGGGTTGGGATCGGCGATGCGGAGCTCGACCCCGCGCAGGGCCGTTCCCGTCGAACGGAGGACCAGGTGCCTGCTGTTGCAGGCGGCGATCAGCGGGGCGGTCTCGGTGAGACCGTAGCCGAGGGCGTAGGGAAAACGCGCGCGGTAGAGGAAGGCCTCGACGTCGGGGGCGACCCCCGCCCCGCCGATGCCGAAAAAGCGGATGCGATTGCCGAAGGTCCGCCTGAGCTTCATCCCCGCGACCCGCTCGAGGAAGGGCCGGAGCAGGGGATTGCGATAGGCCGGGTGCTTCTCCAGCTCCGGAATGACCTTGGCCCTGACGATCTTCTCGATGATGAGGGGAACGCTCAGCATGGCCGTCGGCCTTATCGTCGCCAGGGCGGGAAGCAGGGCCTGGGCCGTCGGCGGCTTGTCGAGGTAGTAGATGCAGGCTCCCTGGGCGAAGGGCACGAGGAAGCCGATGGTGCATTCGTAGGTATGGGCGAGGGGAAGGATGGACACGAGGCAATCCCTCGGGCTCATGCGGATGATGCTCTTCGTCGCGACGGCATCCGAGATCATGTTCCGGTGGGTCAGCTCGACCCCTTTCGAGGCGCCCGTCGTGCCGGAGGTGTAGATGATGGCGGCCACGTCGTCGGGCAGGACGGTTTCGCGCAAGCCTGCCTCGGGATGGGGAACCATGGTCTCGAATTCCTCGTCGATGTTGACGATGCCGAGGCGATTTTTCAGGTCGTCGAACTTCTTCAGGTACTTGTTCGAGACGAAGACGGCCTTCGCCCCCGAGTGGTCGAGGATGGCCAGGATCTGGGCGGGGGTGAAGTCCACCAGGATCGGCACGATGATCGCGCCCATGGTGGTGACGCCGAGATAGGCGATGACCCATTCGGGCCGGTTCTCGCAGAGGATTGCGACCCGGTCTCCCTTGGCGACGCCGGCCAGGCGAAGGTTGTCGGAAACCACGGCGACGCGCTCACGGATTTCGGCGTAGCTCCAGGGCCTTCCGTTTACCCGGGAGAGCCCGGGCTTGTCGGGGAACCGGTCGGCGCTGCTCTCGAGCACCGAGCCGAGGGTGTAATCCTTGAGTTTGAACATGGCCTACCGTCGCCTGAATTCCCTGAAGGGATGGAGCCCGATGCGCAGAACCAGGTAGAGGTAGGCGAAAAGGAAACCGGCGAGGTGGGTCAGGTGGGCGACGCCGGACTGGATGCTGAAAAATTGGGAGACGAGTTCGACCCCGGCGTAGAGCAGGACCAGGATCGGTGCCCTGATCGGAAGGAGGCCCCAGATGTAGATGTTCTCGGTCGGGAAAAGGGTCGCGAAGGCGAGCAGGACGGCGAAAATGGCTCCCGAGGCGCCGAGCAGCATGACAAACCAGGTCGAGGTCGCCGCGTACACCCCGAGAGAGAAAAGCCCGGCGAGGGTACCCGTCAGGAGGTAGAACAGCAGAAACTCGCTCGAGCCCATGCGATGCTCGACGGCGGCGCCGAAAAAGAAGAGCCCGAGCATGTTCACCAGGAGGTGGGAAACGTCGGCATGGACGAACATGTAGGTGAACACCTGCCAGAATGCCCCGCCCTTGACGACGTAGAGGGGGTTCATCGAGAGGATGACCCGCGTGTCGGGAAAGAGGGAATTCATGATGAAGACGAGGCAGTTTATCGCGATCAGGGTCAGGGTTGCATTGTAGAAACGATACCGAAAGGGTCGGCGAATCAATGGAAACGAGTTCATAGACATAATGTAGGCATTTTTCACAAGAGGGTCAACGGAGGACGATAGCCGCCCGAAACCCGCTCCGGGTGCCGGCGGACGGGTCCTGAGGCCCCGCCGTCACTCGCCCGATTCGGCGACGATGAGAACCTCGCAGGGATCGAGCCTCTCCTTCCCCGCCGAAACCCCGGACGAGACGGCCCGATGGGTCGACCCCGAAAGGACGATTCCGCCCCGGTCGATGCGGGCCTCGCGGGGCTTTCCGTCGAAATTGAGGTAGACGGCGATGGAGCGCGGGGCCGCGGCACCGGAGGGGGTCCCGGGAGCAAGTCCGGTCCCCTCTGCCTCCCGCCGGTAGGAGAATACCCCGCCCTCGCCGTTCGAAAGGGGAACGAAAATCCCGGTTCGCAGGACGGCCTCGTCCCGCCTCAGCCGAAGAAGGTTCCGGTAGTGGGAAAGCATGGAGAGGGGATCGGCCGACTCGCGTTCGACGTTCACCTCGCCCAGGTCCGGGTTGACCGGGAGCCAGGGATCGGCCTTCGAAAAGCCGGCGTTCTCGCCCGCCGTCCATTGCATCGGGGTCCGCTCGGGATCCCGGCCGTTTTTCCAGAAGGGCCAGGTCCGGACGCCCAGGGGATCCCGGAGGGCCGACTTCCGCGGCTTGAAGCAGGTCATGCCGAGCTCCTCGCCGTAGTAGATGAAGGGCGTGCCACTCAGGGTCAGGAGCATGGCGGCCGCGAGCTTCGCGCGGGGCTGCGTGAGCCCGCCGGCCCGGTGGCGGTAGATGGCCCTCAGCTGGTCGTGGTTCGACAGGGTGAAATTCGGCCAGCCGCCGGGGGGAAGGGAGGCGTAATGGGCCGCCACGGCCCGGGCGAAGTTGCGGGCTCCCCATGGCTGGAAGAGGAAATCGAAGTTGAAGGCCAGGTGGAGCTCGTCCTCTCCGGTTCCGAGGCAGGAGGCGGCGAGGGCCGCGTCCCGGCCGTGGGTCTCGCCGATGAGGACCCGTTCCTTGTCCCCTTCCGCCGAGCCGAAGGAATCGGCTATCGTCCGTATCTCGCGGAAAATGCCGTGGACCTCGGGACGGTTGCGGTCGTAGATATGGTTCTGGAAGAGGTCGGGCGAGAGGTTGAACTTGAAGGGGTTGGACCTGAACCGCTCGTCCTTGATATAGGCCGTGCAGACGTCCATCCGGTAGCCGTCGGCGCCGAGGTTCAGCCAGAACCTGACCACGTCGTACATCGCCTGTTTCAGGGCCTGGTTCCGCCAGTCGACCTCGGGCTGGTCCCGGGTGAAGGTGCCCAGGAAATACTCGCCCGTCGTCTCGTTGGGCCACCAGGCGCTTTTCAGCTCGAAAAGGCTCACCCAGTTGTTCGGCTTCCCGGCGCTCATCGGACGCCAGATATACCAGCCGTGTTTGGGATCGTCCTTCGAGGAGCTCGCCTCAATGAACCAGGGATGGCGGTCCGAGGTGTGATTGATCACCAGGTCGATGACGACGCGGATGCCCCGACGGTGAGCCTCCCGGAGCAGGACGGAGAAATCGGAGAGGTCGCCGAAGATACGGTCGACGCCGCGGTAGTCCGCGATGTCGTAGCCGAAATCCTTCATCGGCGAGGGAAAGAAAGGCGAGATCCACAGGGCGTCGACGCCGAGGGAGCCGGGACTGCCTCCGAGGTAATCGAGCTTTTCGATGATGCCCCTGATGTCCCCGATCCCGTCCCCGTTCGAATCAAGGAAGCTCCTGGGGTAGATCTGGTAGAAAACCGCTTCCTGCCACCACCTCATGGCCTCTCCTTTCCGTCCTTCGGAATCTCGATCTCGACGTCGCGGAAGGCGTGGGCCTGGCAGGCGAGCCTCTCGTCCGGAGCGGCTCCCACGACCTCGAGGCGGCCGATCTCGGCCTCGGTCTTCGGGCGAAGGGTCGCGCCGCCTGAAAGGATGCGCACGCGGCAGGTGCCGCACTGGGCCCTTCCGCCGCAGTCGTGGTGGATCGCGACCCCGTCCCCGAGCAGGGCGTTCAGCATGGAGACGGCCGGGCTCGCTTCGACGACGCGGCCGCTGCCGGAGACGGTGATCTTCGCCATCGATCAATCCATCAGGACGGAAACCCTGTTCCGTCCGTTCTGTTTCGAGAGATAGAGGGCCTTGTCGGCCCGGTCGATGATCGATTTCCCCGAGATGTCCCTGGCGGGGTCGTACTGGGAAATGCCGATGGAGATGGTGACCCCGAGGTGGAGGCCCTCGTAGTCGACCGTCAGGTTCTGGATGCTGACCCTGATCCGCTCCGCCACGATCTTCGCGATCGACACGTCCGTGTCGGGCAAGAGGACGATGAACTCCTCGCCGCCGTACCGTGCCGCGAGGTCGACGGACCTGACGTTGTTCATGATGACCCGGGCCACCTGTTTCAGCACGGCATCACCGCAGGAGTGGCCGTAGGTATCGTTGAATTTCTTGAAGAAATCGATATCCATCATGACGACGGACAGGGGAGAATCCCCCTCGCTCGCCGTTTCCATCTTCTCCACGAGAACCGTGTAGAAGTAGTGCTTCATCTTGAGCTTGGTCATCATGTCGGTCGTCGTCATTTCGAAGAGGAAGGCGTTGTTGATGGCGATGGCGGCGAGCACGGCGATGTTCAGGGCGTAGTCCCGTTCGTAGTCGGTGAAATCGTCCTCGTCTATCTTTTCTCCCAGGACGATGATCCCGTTGATCACCCCTTTCGCCTTCAGCGGCACGATGAGCGAGGGTTCGAGCGAGGCGAGGGCCTCGAGGCCGTCGGCGCTGCCCAGCTCCGCGATCACCTCGGCGAAACTGTAGGTTCGGTAGGCGCGGGAGAACAGCTTGATGATTCCGTGATCCTCATGGATGGCGTAGTCGAGCTCGCGGTCGAGCTCGAAGCCCTTGTAGTTGCGATGGAGACTGAAGGCCTCGGAATCGAGTCCCTTCTTGGCGAAAAGACCGGCCTTGAGGACCCGCATCTGTCCCATGCAGAGGTACATGATGGAATCGATCAAAATATTGTAGTCGAGGGTCGAATTCAGGCTCTTGCTGATTTCGAGGAGCTGCTTGAGATCGAAAATTTGCTTCTCATACTCGTCGCGAAGCGGTTCCGGTGAAAGATCGTCCAG
This sequence comes from Spirochaetaceae bacterium UBA1318, assembly GCA_002307015.1. Classification (GTDB taxonomy): domain Bacteria; phylum Spirochaetota; class Spirochaetia; order Treponematales; family UBA1318; genus UBA1318. The sequence continues at coordinate 4,052 of DBTK01000055.1, read as the reverse complement.
GCCTTCCCGATTTTCCATCTATTGAAACGACCCCTTCCATACTTTTAGTTCGCCGGTTGTTCTCGTGGCAGCCCGCGGAAGGTGCCCCATCCGGCAGATCTACCTAAGTGTATATCTTCGCATAAAGAAAATCTATTTGCTTTCCGCAAAAAGTGATGGATTGTCAAATGGGCGCCTCCGAATCTCTGGGGAAGCGCCCTGAAAATCCGGAGTCTATCGATCGTCGCCGATCGCCTGGACCGGGCATGAATCGAGGGCGGACCGGCTGTCCGCCTCCTCGGCCGAATTCGAGGGCTGTTTCATCACGTAGGCCTTGTCGCCCTCCATGACGAAGTTCTTCTCGGCCGTCGATGCGCAGAGTCCGCACCCGATGCAATTCGCGTCGACATACCACTTACCGGGGACGTTCGCGGGCAACGCCTGGGTTTTGTCAGCCATAAAGCCTCCTTGGCTCATCCGAGCCGGAATAAACTGTTCTTTCCCTCTTTCCAATATAACCAAACGGCCGACCGGGCGCCGTACCGAAGGGTACGATTTCCCCGTTTTCCCTTCGCGATAACCATTGTATAGTGTAGCGATGGAACGACACGATCTGCTCGCCCTCGCGAGGCTCGAGCCCTTCAAAAGCGTCGATATCCTCGACCTGGACGCCCTTCTCCGGACCGTCCCCTACTCGGCCAGGTCTTATGGCCCGGGCGAGGTCGTCGCGCTGGCGGGATCCGACTACGACTACCTCCTCTGCCTCGTCGAAGGCTCGCTCCGGGCCGGGATGGAGGGGCCGGACGGGAAGACGCTGACCGTCGAAACCCTCGAGGCGCCGACCGCCGTCGCGTCGGCCGTGCTCTTCGCCGACGAGGCCGTCCTGCCGGTCACCGTGACGACCCTCGGGGATTGCCAGCTCATCTCCCTTTCCCGCGATGCCATCCTCGGCCTCTGCCAGAAAAACCGAGCCTTCCTCGTCGCCTGCCTCGCCGAATCCGGGAACAAGCTCCAGCTCCTGGCGGAAAAGATGAAGCTCCTCGAGTTCCGCTCCATCCGGCAAAAGATGGCCGCCTGGCTCAAGCCCCGGATCGGTTCGGGAACGAAGGCGACCCTGCCGTTCAGCAAGGAGAGGCTCGCCGAGCTTTTCGGCGTGACCCGCCCGAGCCTTTCGCGCGAGCTCTCAGCCATGGTCAAGGACGGCATCATCGAGGTGCAGGGACGGGACATCATCGTCCTCGATCCCAAAGCCCTGGCGAATCTCCTCTAGGGGCGAAATCCGGCTCTCCTTGACAGCGTTCCGGTACGATGGTATCTTTTTTTTACCAAAAGGGGTCGTCTGTGAAAAATTGTTTCCTCTTTCCCGGGCAGGGAGCGCAGTTCCCGGGGATGGGCAAGGACCTTTGGGAAGCGAGCGCGGGTGCCAGAAAAGCCTTCGAGTGCGCCTCCGACGTTACCGGCATCGATATCAAAAAACTGCTTTTCGAGGGAACCGAGGAAGACCTCAAGCCCACGAACAATACCCAGATCGCCGTCGCGACCGTGGATGTTTCGTCTGCCGCCCTTCTCGAGGAACGCGGCATCGAATGTTCCGGATGCGCCGGCTTCAGCCTCGGCGAATGGCCGGCCCTCTACCGCTCGTCCGTACTCGACCTCGAAACCATGTTCCGTCTGGTCAAGATCCGCGGCAATCTCATGGATGAAAACGCGAAGCGGCTGGGTCCGTCTGGCATGACGGCCGTCCTCGGCCTCGCCCCCGAAAAAACGGAAAAGACCCTCGCCGAAGCCGGTATCGCCGGCGTGTTCGTCGCGAACTACAACAGCCCGATCCAGGCGGTCGTGTCGGGAACCGAGGCGGGCCTCGCCGAGGCGGAGAAGGTCCTCGCGGCCGCCGGCGCGAGAAGGCTCGTCAGGCTCAAGGTCTCGGGGCCGTTCCACTCGCCCCTGATGGGGGAAGCGGGGAAGGCCTTCGAAAAGGAACTGGGCGGGACGGTCTTTTCCGATCCCTCCATCGCCCTCTACTCGAACGTTACCGGCAAGCCCGTCGCATCCGGCACGGAAGCGAAGCGGCTCTGCGTCGAACAGATATCCTCCCCGGTCCGCTGGATCCAGGAGGAAGCCTCCATCCTCGCAGGCGGCTACGGACGCATCCTCGAGACGGGTCCCGGAACCGTCCTTTCTGGCCTCTGGAAAGCCATCGGCTACGAACCCGCCTGTGAAACGGCCGGGAATCTCGAACAGGCCGAGGCGGCCCTGAAAAAAGCCTGACGAACGCCGAGCCGTCGCGCGTCCCCGCGGGACGCATCCATTTCCTGAAAATACCTATCCCGGCCGGAACCAGCCGGCCGTCCATTGGAGTGAATCATGATCCAGTTCGACCTGAAAGACAAAACGGCTCTCGTGACCGGCGGCTCTCGGGGCATAGGCCTCGCGGTCGTACGGGCCTTCCTCGACGCGGGAGCCCGCGTCTGGTACGCATCCCGCACCCGCTCGGGCGCTCACGACGAACTCGAGGCCTCCTTCCCCGGCAGGATTTCCTGGCTCCAGTGCGACGTGACCTCCGAGGCCGAAGCGGGCGCCGCCGTCGAGCGGGTCGTCGCCGATGCGGGCCGCATCGACATCCTCGTGAACAACGCGGGAATCACGAAGGACAACCTCTTTTTCCGCATGTCGCTCGAGGATTGGGACGCCGTCCTCAGGACGAACCTCACCTCGGCCTTCCTCTTCTCCAAGCCCGTCGCCAGGCAGATGACCAGGCAGAAATCCGGCTCCATCGTCATGGTCTCCTCCGTCGTCGGCCTCATGGGAAACGGCGGACAAGCCAACTACGCGGCCTCGAAGGCCGGGATCATCGGGCTCGTGAAGAGCATCGCCCGGGAGATCGGCTCGAGGGGAGTCAGGGTGAACGCGATCGCGCCGGGTTTCATCGAGACCGACATGACCGCCGAGCTTTCCGAGGCCGTCAGGGAGAAATCCGTCCAGGCCATCCCGCTTTCGCGCTTCGGCTCGAGCGACGACGTCGCCGGGGCCGTCCTCTTCCTGGCATCCGACGCATCGACCTATATCACGGGAGAAGTAATCCGCGTTGACGGCGGGATGGGGATGTAAATTGGGCGAAAAACGACGTGTCGCGGTAACGGGCCTCGGAGTCATCTCGTCGATCGGCAACTCGGTCGAAGAGCTGTGGACCTCCATTCGGGAGGCGAAAAGCGGGATCGGGCCCATCACCCGGTTCGACGCCTCGAACCTCCCCTCAAGGATCGGCGGCGAGGTGAAGGACTTCGACCCCGCCGCGTGGTTCGATCCCAAGGAAGCGAGGAAGATGGACCGCTTCGGCCAATTCGCCGTCGCGGCGAGCCTCGACGCCTTCAGGGACGCGGGGCTCACCGTGGAGACGATCGTGCCCGAAAGGACCGGGGTCGTCCTCGGGAACGGCATCGGCGGCCTTTCCTCCCTCGAGGAGAGCATCATCAAGGCGGCGACGAAGGGAACGGACCGCATGCCGCCGATGGCCATCATCAAGACCCTGCCGAACCTCGGCGCGGCGAACATCGCCCTGATGATCCAGGCGAAGGGTCCCTGCCAGTGCGTGTGCACGGCCTGCGCCTCGGGCACCGACGC
>DBTK01000055.1:0-215 GCA_002307015.1 Spirochaetaceae bacterium UBA1318 | reverse complement strand
CGGCCTGCGCCTCGGGCACCGACGCGATCGGCCACGCTCTCCGGTTCATCCAGCACGGCGAAGCCGACGTCATCCTCGCCGGCGGGGCCGAGGCGGTCCTCACCCAGATGGGCGTCGCCAGCTTCTGCGCGATCCAGGCCCTCTCCACCCGGAACGACGAACCGACCCGGGCGAGCAGGCCCTTCGACGCGGATCGCGACGGCTTCGTCATGGCC
>DBTK01000097.1:734-9127 GCA_002307015.1 Spirochaetaceae bacterium UBA1318 | reverse complement strand
CCGAAGGCCTTGGTCGAGTAGGATCCCCAGCCGATGAACTCGGTATAGGGAACGTTCCGGACGAGGGAGTGGAGGCTGCAGGAGGAAGATCCGCAGAATGGAGGCGTGAATGGTTTCATGCCTCCCATACGCACTTTGTAGCCCCCCTGCTTCAAACCAACAAGCTTCGAGGAACTAATTTTTATTCTTCCCTGAACTGCTACGTATAATTACGATCGCGGCTCCGGGAGCCACCCGGGCCACGAGCGCTTAACTAGTCTATAATTACGCGGACCTCGCCGTTTCCGCCAAGTCCTCCCGTGCTGTCGTTGGTTCCGTTAATATCCGCGCCGTGTCCGACTCCCGCGAGGTAGTCGGCATCCCCGTTGTTCCCTGCGATTTGGCCCGACCCGCTCGTCAATACTAACCCGGTACCGCAGGCGTAGCCGCCGCCACCGTCGCCGCCGTAGCACATTCCTCCGACCGCTGGGGCGCTGCCGCCGCCGTAGCCGCCTCCGCCGCCGCCGCCCCATAACCCATAGGTGGTGTCGGTGCCTCCTGTTCCACCCCAAGTGGCGAAGATCGTAGTTGTGAAGTTCATGTTGGTACCGGGACTGCCATCCCCGCCATTGCCTCCGATTCCGCCGGAGCCGCCGAAACCATAGCCCATGGATTCCAGTCCTCCCGACAACCCTCCGCCGGTACCGCCCGAGTTGCCGCCATGGATTCCGTCGCCCGCCCCACCTCCGCCCCCGCCCCCGCAGGCCTCGAGGGTGTAGGTGGTTCCGTCGAAGACGGCGACGAGCGAACCGCCCCCACCCGAGGCATGGCCGAACCCACCGACCGCCGGAACGCCTGATGGAACGCTTCTCGCATGGCCCCCGCCCTGGCCGACGACGATGACCACGGCCTGCCCTGCGGCGACGGAAAAGGTCGAATACGCGTAGCCCCCGCCGCCTCCAGCACCGCCCGAACTGCCGCCCCCGGCTCCCCATACTTTTGCGATGACGTTATGCGGGTTCTCAAAGGTGTTCCCGTAGACCCCGGGGGTTGAGAAGGTCTGCGACCCTAAAGCGGTGTTGGGGGTAATCGTATAGGTTTTCTGGCTCGTCCCGTCGGTCGCCGTGACCAGTATAATAATCGTGCTTCCCGCGCTGACCGCCGGCGTGGTGGCGCCCGAGGCCACGGTGGTCCACGATTCCCCGCCGCTCGTCGAGCATTCGATCTTCTGCCCGTCGACGGATTGGAACGGGGTGAAGGTGGCGGACGACGCCTCGACGAAGAGCCTCGCCGAAGAGGGGAGGTCGACGGGGAGTTTGCCCGCAGTTGTTCCGTCCATCGTGGCGTAGAGGCCTTTGAGGCTCGCGTCGTGCGAGTTGAATTCGGAGGCGGCGAAGGTCCGCATCGAACGGCAAGTGCCCGACGAATCGAGCCAGAGGTTCGAGGTCACGTTGTCCCAGACGTTGACGGCCTCGCCGAAGATCCCGGACGTGACGCCGCTTTCAGTGAAGGTGAGCTGGAGGCGATAGGTCCCGCTCGCGATGCCGGATTTCGACGCGGTGACTTTATAGTTGCTTCCGTTCGTGGTTGGTTCCGTGCTGCTTAAGCCTTCGACAGGGTTGTCGCTCGAGTCGTAGAGCGTCGCTGAAACGGAGTCCGCCGAGGCCTGGGGCCACTCAAAGCTGAAGCTGAAGCTTCCTGTCCCGGTCTTGGTGCCCGAGATGGGGACGGTGACGTTCGCCGACCCTCCTGCGGTGATGATTACTCCTTCGACCAAACCCACGCCGATCTGGGTACTGGATTCGTCCGTGGCAACGACGCTGACATTCCAGGTGCCGGGAAGGATCGAGCTGAAGCTGAGGCCCTCGGAGGCCTGGGAAGCGAGCAAGGTGCCGCTCAGGTCGGAGGTGGAGGCGCTCGTGCAGGAGAGGACTACCGAGTACCGGTAGACGGTGGCGGCCAGGTCGGCGACCACCGTCTTGGCGGATTTGGCCTGGAAGGAGACCTTCATCGCGCCCTTCGCGGCGGAGGACGAGCCGCCCGTGGCGAAGGGGCTGTGGCAGCCCGCGAAGAGGACCGCCCCGAGAACCGCCGCCGCGAGGACGAGCGGGGCCGCTATGGAAACTTTTCTCATTTCCGTTCCTCCATTCAGCTGAGACGGCACGCGTGCCGATCGATGTTGAATAGATAAAACCGCAAGCAGTCACCGTCGCGCAGATCGTCTGAAGCCCAGTTGGGTGGGTGCTACGAAAGGGAAGACCGCCCCGAACTGGGCACGATTTTCCACGATATACGTTTAGCTCTACTCGGAGCGCGGCCCCGGGCGACGCCCGAATCAATTAAAGGTCAGTAAGACCTCGCCGTTCCCGCCGGTCCCGTAGTTATCCGTGGCGCCGTTTCCGACACCGGAGAGGTAGTCGCTGTCACCGGTGTTTCCGGCGGTGGAGCCGGAGCCGGCCTCCAGCGTTGTCCCGTAGCCTCCGCCCCCGTCGCCGCCGTACATGCAGTCCGCGTTCGCGGGTGCCCCGCCGCCGCCGTAGCCGCCGCCCCCTCCGCCTCCGTAGCCAGCGAGGGTATGAGCCCCGTAGCCGCCCCAGTTCGCGAAGTCGGTGGTCGTGAGGCTCATGTCGGAACCGTTGATTCCTGAGCCCCCGTTGCCGCCCACGCCGTTCGATCCGCCGGTACCCATGCCGTACGCCTCGGAGCCTCCTACGTTGCCGCCGCCCACGCCGCCAGAGTTGCCGGAGCCTCCGCCGCCCCCGCCCCCGCAGGCTTCGAGGGTGTAGGTGGTTCCGTCGAAGAGGGCGACGAGCGAGGCGCCCCCGCCCGAGCCGTAGCCGAGCCCGCCCGTCGCGGGCACGCCTGAAGGCGGCGTGGATGCGTAGCCTCCGCCTTGGCCGACGACGGCGACCATGGTCTGCCCCGCGGCGACGGAAAAGGTCGAATACGCGTAGCCCCCGCCGCCGCCGTACGAATAGTAGTTGCCGCCGCCCGCGCCCCAGGCTTTCGCGGTGATGGTGGCCGAATTGGCAAACGTAAACGTGTAGACCCCGGGGTTCGAGACACGGGTTAACCCCCCCGGTACGTTGAGGGTGATCCGGCACAATTTCTGGGTCGTGCCGTCGGTCGCCGTGACCCGGATGAGCATGGTGGAATCCACACCGAGGGCCGGTGTGGCGCTGCCCGAGGCCACGGTGGTCCACGATTCCCCGCCGCTCGTCGAGCACTCGATCATCTGTCCGTCGACGGATTGGAAGGGGGTGAGCGTAGCGCTTGACCACGCAAGTATATAGCCGTTGCTCGACGATGATAGTAGCGGAATTTTGATCGCTGTTCCGCCCACCGTGACGTAGAGGCCCTTGAGGCTCGCGTCGTGCGAGCTGAACTCGGAGGCGGCGAAGGTCCGCATCGAATGGCAGGCGCCCGACGAATCGAGCCAGAGGTTCGAGGTCACGTTGTCCCAGACGTTAACCGCCTCGCCGAAGACCCCGGAGGTGACGCCGCTTTTTTTGAAGGTGAGCTGGAGGCGATAGGTCCCGCTCGCGATGCCGGCATCGATCACGGTAGCCTGGGAAATGCCGTCACCGATATCGGAGATCGCCAGGCCGAAGTATCCGACCTCCGCTTCGCTCGAGTCGTAGAGCGTCGCGGAAACGGAGTCCGCCGAGGCCTGGGGCCACTCGAAGGTAAAGATGAAGTTCCCCGTCCCGGACTTGGTCCCCGAGATGGGGACGGTGACGCCTGTCGACCCGCCGGCGGTGATGGACTGGCCTTCGACGGAGCCCACGCCGATCTGGGTACTGGATTCGTCCGTGGCAACGACGCTGACATTCCAGGTGCCGGGAAGGATCGAGCTGAAGCTGAGGCCTTCGGAGGCCTGGGAAGCGAGCAAGGTGCCGCTCAGATCGGATGTGGAGGCGCTCGTGCAGTGCAGGACCACCGAGTACCGGTAGACGGTGGCGCTCAGGTCGGCGACCACCGTCTTGGCGGATTTGGCCTGGAAAGAGACCTTCATCGCGCCCTTCGCAGAGGAAGACGTATTGTGCGTGGCGAAGGGGCTGTGGCAGCCCGCGAAAAGGACCGCCCCGATAACCGCCGCCGCGAGGACGAGTCGTTTTGCAGTAGAAAGCGTTGTGTATTTCATTCTTCGTTCCTCACGGTAGGGTTACGGTAAGCTCGGGGTGGGAAAACCAGGCGCCGTAGCAGCCACCCCAATAGATGTGATCACACCCCATTCCCTTAACCTGCACGTGGGCAATCGCGAAGCCCTGCGTGTTTGTGTAAGTAACGGTCTCCTTTGTCCAGCCGTTGCTACTATAAATATTGGGTTCATCAGACCAAGACACTATAGCCCCTAGGCTGACTGTGTCGAGGGAAGTGTCCGATGAATCACGGAGCGCTAATTCGAGGTAAAAATGAGAACCGTTATTGTAGGGGGAACCGTCTCTTACATACACCGAAAAGGTGATGACGGTGCCCGCGTTCGCGAGCTGGACGGCCGTGTAGCCGGCTGCGGTCAGGTCGACCGTCTGCGTGAAGGTACACCAATCATAGGAAGAGACATAAGAATAATCGTTCGTGAAAAGCCCGGTTCCCCCGCACCACCCGTCGCCGCCGTTCGTGAAGGCCCATCCCGTGGTGCTGGTTCCTTCCCCGTTCGTCCAGCCGGGGTTGGTGAGGAGGTTATTGACGTTCGTCACCGTGACGGTCATCGAGCCCGAGTAGGACGTCCCCGTCGTCGAGTCGGTGACCGTGGCGTAGATCACGTAGGTTCCCGTCGACGAGGGAGTGAACGTGTACGAGGATGCGTCCCCCGAGAGGCTCCCGTTCACGTACCACTTCCAGTTGGTGCCGTTCGAGAAGTTCGGCCCTATTGCGAGGCCCTCGCCGAGGGGCATGGTCAAGGAGCCCGGTGAGAAGCTCAGGCTCTGGTAGGAACCGTAGGAAACCGTGATCTGCGACGACCCCTCCGAGATGATGGAGACCGAGTAGGTCCTGGTCGTCGCCTGGTCGGGCGCGGTGACCAAGAAGTACACCGTCGAGCCGATGGACAGGATCTCCGTGCTCGCCCCCACCGCGAGATCGGTCCAGGTCCCCGTCGTGCCGTTCACCTGGTATTGGACTCGTTGCGAGGACCCGGATGATCGGGCGGGTATGAACCAGATGGAGGTCCCCTCGGTGTTCAGCGTGTAGCTTGTCACGTCCGAGCTGAAGCCCGGGGTTAGGGAAGCAGACGACTCGTTGACGATTGCCGCCAGGTCGCCGAGCGACGCGTTTGTCGAGGCGAACTCGGATTCGGAGAAATTCCGCGTCGAAAGGAAGATACCATAGGAGCCGAGCCACTGGTCCGAGGTTACGTTGTCCCAGACGTTCAGGGCCTCGCTGTATGTTCCGACGACGGGCCCCCCTTCTCCGCCCTTCCGGAAGGTGAGCGCGAGGCGGTAGGTTCCGCTCGCCACCCCGGTTTCGGCCACGGTCGCCCTATCGATGCCGTCCCCGATGTTCTCGATCGTCGGGACGACCGCGGCTCCGACGGCCGCGTTGCTCATGTCGTAGCGCTGAACCGAGACATAGTCGGCCGAGGACTGCGGAAATTGGAAGGTGAAGCTGAAACTCCCCGTGCCGGTCTGGGTCTCCGATATCGTGATGCCCACCTCGGTGCCGCTGCCGCTCTCCAGTTTCAGGCCCTCGTCGGAGCCGGCGCCGACCACCGCGCCATCGCTGTTCAGGGCGGTGACGCTGACGTTCCAGGTTCCCGCCGCGACCGAGGAGAACGCGAAACCGTCGGAATCGGCCACCGGGTTCGTTGCCGTGCCGGTCAGGTCGGGGGTCGAAACGCTCGTGCAGTGCAGGGTGATGGCGTACGAGGCGATCGCGTTGTCCCAATTGGCGACGATGGTACGAGAACTCTTTGTCACTGAGCGGGACTTGCCCGCAGACTTCATGTTCGCCGTCCGGACGCCCGCTTTGCCCGATGTGCTCGCCGTCGAGCCGGTCTTGAAGGATATCTTGACCGTGCCCGGAGAACGATTTTTCGCGGCGAACGTTGGGTTCGCGCACGATGCGGCGAAAGCCGTCAGGATGAGCAGGGTAAGTGCAACGAATATTCTTCTCATCGTCGTTTCCTCATGGTTGGTTTGGATTCACGGTTACGTTCACCGATCCCGAATAAACCACTCCGTCGACGGTCACCGTCACGCAGATCGTGAAGAAGCCGGGGACCTCGGAGCTGAAGCTGTAGGTCGAGGTCGTCTCCTCTTGCTTGGTTCCGTTGACGAACCACTGCCAGTTGCTCCCGCCCGTGGCGGACGAGATTTGGACCGTATTGCCCTCGGTCACCTCGGTGGACTCGGCCGTGAAATCCAGGTTCGTGTAGATCCCCGGCGCGAAATAGATATACGTAGCGGCGGAGCGGAGGATGGCGACCGTGTAGATCTTCGTCGTCTGATGGTCGGGGGCGGTGACCAAAAAATCGACCGTGTCCCCGCTCTGTACCGGGTTGGTGAACTCGCCGGTATAGAGGGTGCTGTATCCGCCGCCGTTCACCTGGTACTGGACCTTCTGCCCGGAAACCGACTCGACGGGTACGAACGTGATGCTCGTGCCCTCCGAGGCGTAGATCGAGTATTCCGTGGTGGAAGAGTCGAAGGCCGTTGGAATGACCGTGGCTTCCCCATCGACCATCACGCCAAGGTCCGCGAGCGAGGCGTCGCCCGAGGCGAAGTCCGATTCGGAGAAGGTTCGCATTGAAAGGTAGGTACCGGAGGGGTTGAGCCATTGGTCCGAGGTGACGTTGTCCCAGACGTTGACCCCCTCGCCGTAGATCCCGACGGGAACTCCATCCCTGGAAAAGCTGAGCTGGAGCCTGTAGTTCCCGCTCGCCACCCCACTCTCCGCCACCGTGGCCTCGAAAAGGGTTGTCGAGATGTTTGTGAGGGTCGGGACGATCAGGTCTCCGACCGCCGTGTTGCCCGTATCGTAGAGCCGGGCTGCGACGTAGTTGGCCGAGGACTGCGGAAATCGGAAGGTGAAGCTGAAGTTTCCCGTGCCGGTCTGGGTCTGCGAGATAGAAATGGGGATGTCCGTGGTACCCTCGGAGGAAATTTCCTGGCCGGAAGCCGAGCCGGCGCCGACGGTCACCCCCTCGATGTTCAGGGCGGTGGCGCTGACGTTCCAGGTTCCTGTCGCGACCGAGGAGAACGTGACGGAGCCGTCGGCTACGGACGCCGTCGCGGTCATGTCTGCTGTCGAGACGCTCGTACAGTGCAGGGTCACGGCGTAGGACTTTATCGTCGTGTCCCAGTCGGCCACGATCGCACGCGAGCCCCGCTTGACGGCTCGGAGGTTGCTCGAAGCCCGCGTGCCGATCGCCTTCGAGCCGTCCTTGAAGGCGACCTTGACCGTCCCAACCGAACCTTTCGTCGACGAGTTCTTAGCGGCGGAGGCCGGGTTCGAGCACGATACGGCGAGGCCCGCGATTAAGAGCAGCGATAACGCTACGAGTTGTTTTCTCATTTTCGTTCCCTCAAGTTCCCAATGACTCGACGGTTACGTTCAACGACCCCGAGTAGATCACGCCGTTCGAAGTCACCGTCACGTAGATCGTGTAGAAGCCCGGCTCTTCCGGCAGAAAGACGAAGGTCGAGCCCGTCTGAGACTCATCCACGACCCCATCGACGACCCATGTCCAGTTCGTTCCCCCCGAGAAGGAAGGAATTATGTTGATCGCAGTTCCAAGGGTTGTGCCCAGTTGGGTTCCCTCCTGGAAGCTCAGGGTCTGGTACGACCCGAGCGTGAAGTGGACGACGATGCCACCAGCGCTCCACTGGGCGTAGAGGACGGCGCCCGTCGCCCCCATGGTAAACGTCGAGCCGGGCGAGTAGCTCGTCCCGCTTCCGTCGGCCGCCGTGTTCCAGCCGAGGAAGGTGGAGCCTGTTTTCACGAGGCTTCCTGCGCCGGCGATCGTCACCGAATCCCCCTGCGCGTACAGGTTTAGGTCGGTTGGTACGGTTCCGCTCGTTGCGCCGTTCGAGTCGTACACCACGTTGACCGCGGAGAGCACGAAGCGAACGGGAAGGCTAGAGGAACCCGAATTGTACAGGGTGAGGAAGGACCCTGCGGCCTGGGCGGCGGTGACCGCCCTGATCGAAGGGTCGGCGTTGAGCAGGACTCCGGTCGAGTCCTGGATGAAAATGAGGATGGCCGGATCGGCCGTGATCTGGACTCCGTAGCTCGAGGAAATGGCGGCTGTCGAGGGGATGGCCCAGGTCTTGGCCGTTCCCGCGTCGAGGGTCCCGGTGTAGCTCTGGGCCGTCGTCAGCTGGAGATCGGTGGCGTTCACGTCGACAGGAACCATGTTGAGCGTTACCGAGCTGGTCGCCGATGAGAGGTTGACGGTCGAGGTTTGCCTGAAG
>DBTK01000097.1:0-491 GCA_002307015.1 Spirochaetaceae bacterium UBA1318 | reverse complement strand
GTTGACGGTCGAGGTTTGCCTGAAGGCGAGGGTCCCGCTTGAATCGAAGGCCCGGGCCGTTATCGAGTAATGGCCGAGCTGGATTTTTGCGAAGGAGGCGGAGACGACCGACGACGAACCCTGGACGGCGACGACCTGCGCGTCTGGGGTCGGAAGCCAGGAATCGATCGGGGTGAGCGCGACCGAGAGCGACTTTACGGTGGGAAGAAGAAGCCGGGCGCCTTGCGAACTCGTCGCGCCCGACGACCTTCCCGTGATGATGAAGGACAGTCTCAGGCCCGTCGTCGCGTCGTTCGAGGATGAGGAGCGGAACGGCGACGAGCAGGTCAGGAACAAGGCCATGCAACAGAAGCTGATACAAAATTGGCCGATTGACGAAATTCTTTTTCGTATCGATACCATTTTGAACCCCACTAGACTACGGCTAAGTCAAATTCTCCCTTATGTGCATCATTGATGTTTGAGTTTCATTCGAGGGGAAGGACGGAAGC
>DBTK01000064.1:7082-7499 GCA_002307015.1 Spirochaetaceae bacterium UBA1318 | reverse complement strand
ACTCCAAGGAGATCGAGATCGACGCCGTCGCCAAGCGGGGCGAGATCCTGATCTCGGCCGTCACGGAGCACGTCGAGAACGCGGGCGTCCATTCCGGCGACGCGACCGTGGTCCTTCCCGCCCAGCGCCTCTACGTCGAGACGGTGAGGAAGGTCAGGAACATAGCCGGGGCCATCGCCCGCGAGCTCGAGATCACCGGCCCCTTCAACATCCAGTTCCTGGCCAAGGAAGGCCGGGTCAGGGTCATCGAGTGCAACCTCAGGGCCTCGCGGAGCTTCCCCTTCTGCTCCAAGGTCTACAAGCGGAACATGATCGACATCGCGATGCGGGCCATGCTCGGCGACGAGGTGGAGAAGGTCGAGGGATCGGCCCTCGAACTCGACTACGTCGGGGTCAAGGCCGCCCAGTTCAGCTTCT
>DBTK01000064.1:1222-6833 GCA_002307015.1 Spirochaetaceae bacterium UBA1318 | reverse complement strand
CCGCCCAGTTCAGCTTCTCCCGCCTGAAAGGGGCCGATCCCGTCGCCGGGGTCGAGATGGCCTCGACCGGCGAAGTCGGCTGCATCGGGAGCGACCTCAGGGACGCCTTCCTCAAGGCCTACCTCTCGGTCGGCTTCCGCATCCCGGAAAAGGGCATCCTCCTCTCGACCGGCCCGATCGCGGACAAGCTCGAGTTCCTGGAGAGCGCCCGCCGCCTCGACGCGATGGGCTTCAAGCTCCACGCCTCCCACGGCACGGCCAAATTCCTCAAGGAGAACGGAGTCCAGGCGACGAGCCTCTACTGGCCCCTGGAAAAAAAGGAGCCGAACATCGGCACCTGGCTCCGCGAGAGGAGGTTCGACCTCGTCATCAACGTCCCGAAGAACAACCTCAAGACCGAGCTCAAGAACGACTACATGATCCGCCGCCTCGCCGCCGATTTCGAGATACCCCTCATCACGAACATCAAGGTCGCCAGGCTCTTCGCCGAGTCGATCGAGTACGCGAGAACCAGGCCCCTCGAGATCATGAGCTGGCAGGAGTACAAGGCCTAGCACGTGTCATGAAGATTGCGTTTGAAGGGGCGACGGCCGGACTGGCCGCCGCCCGTTGACAGCCCCGAACCCGGTCGCTATCCTCGCATCATTAAACGATTAACATTCGACGGGACATGAAGTGGCGACGATCAAGGATTTGGCGGCACGTACGGGGCTCTCGACCGCGACGGTTTCAAAATACCTCAACGGGTTCACCCTGAAGGAACGGAACGCCCTGGCCATCCGCGAGGCGATCGCCGAGCTCAAATACCGGAAAAACGACATCGCCCGCAGCCTCAAGACCTCGAAGAGCCGGGCGATCGGCGTCCTCATCCCGACCCTGGAGAATCCCTTCTACAGCGCCATCACCTCCAGCATCGAGCGGACGCTGATGGAAAGCGGCTTCAGCACGATCATCTGCAGCTACTATTCGGAGCTCCACGCCGAGAGGGAGAAGATCGAGTTCCTGCTGAACAAGATGGTCGACGGCATCATCCATTTCCCCCTCAACCGGACGGTCGATTACGACATCCTCAAGCAGGTCGACGGGACCGTCCCCCTCGTCCTCGTAGACAGGCCGATCGAGGGGATCGAGTGCGACGTCGTCATGTCCGACAACGTGGGAGCCGCCTTCGGGGCCGTCGAGCGTCTCATCGCCCTGGGCCACCGGAGGATCGGGATCATCCTGGGCCCGGACGATCAGTACTCCCCTGCCCTGCGCCTGGAGGGCTACCGCCTGGCCCACGAAAAGCACGGCCTCGCGGTGGATCCCCGCCTCGTCGTCCGGGGCGACTACAGCATGACCAGCGGGCGCGACCTCCTGTTCCGGCTTCTCGACGGGGAAAACCCGCCGACCGCCGTGTTTTCGACGAACTACGAGACGACCGTGGGGGCCATGCTCGGCATCAACGAGAGGGGGATTTCCCTTCCCGAAAGGCTTTCCTTTTTCGGGTTCGACGATTTCGCCCTGTCGACGGTCTTCCGCCCTCGCCTCTCGGTCGTCGCCCAGCCGGTGCGGTTGATCGGGAAGACGAGCGCCGAGCTCCTGATGAGGCGGGTGAGGGGCGACCTGGCGGACTTTCCCCTTCGGGTGTCCCTCGATGCCGAGATCCTGGTCAGGGAGACGATCGGGCCCGTCGCGGCGGAATAACGCGATCGCGAAGCGGATGCCTCATGTAAAAGATTGACGCCCCCTCCCCTATCGGGATACTATCAGCCATGTCCCGAAGGAACCGAGAAAGAAAGGAAAAACGTCACTCCCCGGCCGACTCCATCGTGACCGGCCTCGTGTTCGCGGCCGTGTTCGGCATCGTGTTCTGGAAGACCGGAAGCTGGTGGTGCGTCTTTCCGATGGTTTTCGCCGGCGTCCTTCCGGTCACCAAGGGAATCCGGGAGCTCGTCAGCAATCGGACGACCCGCCCTTCGGTCCGGGAACTCGAGGCCGACAGCGAAAAGAGGATACTCCAGGCCGCGGTCAGGCAGAACGGCAGGCTCACCGCGATGAGCGCCGCCCTGGAAACCGACCTCACCCTTCAGGAAGCCCAGGCCGCCCTCGAAAAGATGGCGAAGAACGGGCACGCCGTCATGACGGTGTCGGAGAAGGGCCTCATCGAATTCGAATTTCCGGAATTCCTCCCCGAGTAATCCGGTCCCCGTTTTCCATCCCTCCAAATCGCGAGAGGCTTCAATATTCCTGAATGCCTTATTGACTTCCGTATTTAGAACGATTATAAAGTAATAGCAATAACATTTTACAGGAGGTCGATATGAGTTCTTTGGTTACCAAGGCCGCTCCCGATTTCACCGCGAATGCCGTCCTTCCGGACGGCTCCATCAAGGAAGGGTTCACGCTTTCTGCATACAAGGGCAAGAAGTACGTGCTGCTCTTTTTCTATCCCATGGACTTCACCTTCGTCTGTCCCACCGAGATCATCGCCTTCGATCGAGCCCTGAAGGAATTCGAAAAAAGGAACACCCAGGTGATCGGAGCCTCCGTGGATTCGGAGTATTCCCATTTCGCCTGGAGGGAAACCGAAACGGCCAAGGGCGGGATCGGCAGGATCGGCTATCCCCTCGTCGCCGACATCACGAAGAAGATCTCCTCGGATTACGGCGTCCTCCTCGATTCCGGTGTGGCGCTTCGCGGCTTGTTCCTGATCGATAAATCCGGTATCGTGCGTCACGAAGTCGTGAACGATCTCCCCCTGGGACGGTCGACCGACGAGGCACTCCGAATGATCGACGCCCTCCAGACCTTCGAGGAGGTGGGCGAGGTGTGTCCGGCCAATTTCCACAAGGGCGACAAGACCATGCAGACGACTCAGAAGGGTCTCGAGAGGTTCTTTACGGCATGAACGAAAGACTGGCGGCTCTCAAACGGATGGGATTCAAGCTCACCCCCCAGAGGATGGCCATCGTCGGCTACCTCGAGGGGAACGAGTCCCATCCGGCCGCCGGCGATATCCACCGCGCCCTCCTGCCCGAATATCCGACGCTTTCCCTTGCCACCGTGTACAACACCCTGGAAACCCTCGTCGGCGCCGGACTCCTGCTCGAGCTTTCCGTCGCCCGCGACCGCTCGAACTACGACCCCGACGTCTCATCCCATTCCCACGCCTGCTGCACCCGCTGCGGCAGGATTTTCGACGTCCGCGATTCCGCGCAAACCGCCGACGCCGGAATCGAGGGGTTCAGGGTTACCGACGTGAGGACGGTGTACTACGGGATCTGCGGGAATTGCGGTTCGGGGCATTGACGGTTCGGGTTCCCGGGCGCGTAATGGAGGGGCGGCCAAGCGCCGTCCGTCCGATTCCGGACGCCCAGAGAACGAACGGGAGCATGGGATGAATACCAAAGTCGTCTATCATTCGAAGACCGGAAATACGAAGAAACTCGCCGAGGCGATCGCGGATGCCGTGGGAACCAAGGCGGCGAGCCTCGCCGACGCGGGGAAACTGGACGCCGTCGATCTCCTTTTCATCGGGGACGGCGTCTACATGGGCGACATGGCGCCCGAGACCAGGGCGTTCATCGAATCCCTCGACGCGAAGACGATCAAGAAGGCCGCCGTGTTCGGCACCTTCGGCGGACAGCTGAAGGCCGTTGAAAACATGAAGAAGCTTCTCGCGTCGCGGGGGATCGAGGTGGCGGGCGAAAGCTTCGGCTGCAAGGGCCAGTCCTGGTTTTTCCTGAACCGGAACCAGCCCACGCCCGAGGCCCTGGACGGGGCGAGGGATTTCGCGAAAAAACTCCTGGTCCCGCACAAGTAGGTTCCTGGGCGGCATATGCCGCCCCCCTCGCTTTACATGGACACTTTCCTTCGTTAAAATCCGTCCATGGAAAAGTACTACTTTACGTATAACGACATCCACCGGACCGTCAGGTCCCTCGCGGAACGTGTCGTCCAGACGGGCTTCGCCCCGGACCTGACCGTCGCCATCGGTACCGGAGGTTTCATCCCCGCGCGGATGCTCAAAACCTTCCTCAAGAAGCCCATACTCGCCGTCGGGATCGCCTATTACGACGACCAGAACCGGGCGACCGAGTATCCCCACACGATCCAGTGGATCGACGAGGCCCAGCGGAAGATCCGAGGGAAGAAAATCCTCCTGATCGACGAGGTCGACGATTCCCGGGTCACCCTCGAGTACTGCATCCGGGAGCTGCTCCGCCACGAACCCGCCGAGATCGCGGTCGCGGTGCTGCACAACAAGAAGAAGGAAAAGAGGGGCTCCATCCCCCCCGAGGTGAAGATCTACCTCGCCGGCGCCGACCTCGAGGACAAGTGGGTGTGCTATCCATGGGACGCGATCGACATCGACGCCCAGGAAGCATCCGCGGCCGGGAAATAGCGCTCGACGGAAAAGCCGATAACCTTGAACTCTCTCGGCGGGAGGCCGAATGTCTGATTACTATCAACTGTTGAACGTCGCGAAAGACGCGACCGACGATGAAATCCGCACGAATTACCGGCGCCTCGCGATGCAGTGGCACCCGGACCGAAACAACGGCTCGAAGGAAGCCGAGGAAAAATTCAAGGAAATTTCCGAGGCCTACTCGGTGCTCTCCGATCCTTCGAAACGCCAGGCCTACGACGCCCGCCCGCTCGAGGGAACCTGGAACGCTGGATGGGGCTCGAGCTTCACCCCGGAGCAGGCCACCTACATGTTCCTCAACGAGATGTACAAGCTCGCGACGGAAATGACGATGCACAACGTCAAGTGGAACGAGATAGCCCGCGCCCTGATCGACCGGGGCTGCCCCGAATCGGTCGCCCGCTCGATCGCGAAACAGATCGAAACCAGACGGAAGGCGATGATACGTTCCGGCGCGAAGCCCTACTTCTGGAGGTCGGCGGTCTCCGTCTTTTTCGGCCTCATGGTCTTCACGATCTTCGGCGGCTTCGGCCTGGGCATCCTGGGTTTCGTCGGCCTCTGCCTGTTCCTGAGTGGAGCCTACAACCTGTTCCGCGCCCTCTACTTTTTCGTCACCGGAAACGCGCCGAGAAGCTAAAGAAGTGGTGAGGAGTGAAGGGTGAGCGGGAGCATTTCAACTTGACCTTCCAGTCGCGTATGGTACACTTCTTCCATGATGCCGATGATTGTCATCGCCGATGTCGATAGACGAGCTGTCCTTGGCAGGCGGGGCTAGATCCTGTTCAGCATGAGCGAGGAGAAACAACCATGCCCCCAATAGATCCCGCCTCTCCTGAATCCCACTCCCCCGACATGGTCTCGGATACTATCTCCCAGCTGAAAGCCCTCTTCCCCGAGGCCTTCACCGAGGGTCCCGACGGCAGGCCCGTCATCGATTTCGAGGTCCTCAAGCAGCTTCTCGGCGGCGCGGTGGACGAACGCGAGGAAAAGTACGGCCTCAACTGGCACGGCAAGCGCAAGGCGCGGGAATTGGCCTTGACTCCCTCCACCGGTACTTTGCGCCCCTGTCCCGAAGACAGCGTAGAGTGGGATACTACCCGGAACCTCATGATCGAAGGCGACAATCTCGAAGTGCTCAAGCTTATACAAAAATCATACGCGGGGAAAGTGAAGCTCATCTACATCGATCCGCCCTACAAC
>DBTK01000064.1:0-1009 GCA_002307015.1 Spirochaetaceae bacterium UBA1318 | reverse complement strand
ATCCGCCCTACAACACCGGCAAGGATTTCGTGTATCCCGACAATTTCAAGGACAATATAAAGAACTACCTCGAGCTCACCGGCCAGATCGAAGGCGGCCGAAAGTTTGAAGCCAATACCGATGCCTCGGGACGATTCCATACGGATTGGCTCAACATGATGTATCCGAGACTGAAGCTGGCAAAGAATTTATTGCGGGATGATGGAATCATCCTTATCTCCATTGATGATAGAGAAATTTCAAACCTTATCAATGTGATTAAGGAAATATATGGAGAAGAAAACTATATTGCCACATTTGTATGGACAACAAAAAAGGGAGCGCAAGGCATTCCCACCAAGAATCTCGTAGCTCCGAATCACGAATACATAGTTGCAGCCGCCAAAAACAGCGATTGTTTCGCTTTCCTCGGACTTGATAGAGAAAACGAGCAATTCTCGAATCCCGATCATGATTCACGGGGGGTATGGAAAAGGCAGTACCTGCAACGATTTGGACAAGGCTTTCAAGTGCGTACAATAACAAATCCAAAGAATGGGATGGTCTTTTCCTTTGAGACGCCATATGCGGAAGATAAATTGGCACATTGGATAGAAGATGGAACTATAATATTCCCTGAAAAAGCCAATGCCTATCCCGCCCGAAAAGAATTTCTTACCGAGTATGAAAACCGGAAGCAGCTGGTAACATATCTGGGCTTATTTCCAACAAAATCAAGCACTGAGAAGTTATTTGCGCTATTCGACGGTGAGAAGCTTTTCCAAAATCCCAAACCGGATGATCTGATAAAATTCTGGTTAGCCGCCGTCTGTCGTGGTAACGAAATTGTTCTTGATTTCTTCGCGGGTTCCGGCACTACCGGCCACGCGGTTATGGCGCAAAACGCGGCGGATGGGGGCACCCGTCGCTACATCCTCGTCCAGCTCCCCGAACCTCTCGATCCGAATGGCAAAGAGCAGAAGACGGCCGCAGATTTTTGCATCAAGCTCGGCAAACCCCTCAACATCGA
>DBTK01000110.1 GCA_002307015.1 Spirochaetaceae bacterium UBA1318 | reverse complement strand
AGCGAGATCACCACCACCACCGGCGAGAACATCTGGACCACCAGGAACAGGTACAGCGCCACCTGCCTTCCCTTGAACCTCAGCCGGGCTATCGCGTAGGCGGCCGGGATCGAGAGCAGCAGGTTGAGCGCCGTCGCCCCGATCGCGATGATCGCGCTCGACTTGAAGTAGCCGGCCAGGAGGTACTGGGTCCACACCAGCACGAAGTTCTGGAAGCTCACCACCTGCGGTATCCACCGCGGCGGGGAGAGGTACACTTCCTTGCTCGTCCGGAGCATCGTCGTGATCATGACGAAGAACGGGAAAAAGGTCAGGAGCAAGAGCAGAACCGTCAGCGCGATCAGCCAGGGCTTGCCCCGGTTCTTCCATTTCAGGGGTGCGCTTTTCTTCATTCGGCTTCCCCCTTGAAGTAGAACTTCGCGTAGATCACCGAGATCACCGTCAGGATCAGGAAGGTGATCACCGCCATCACCGCCGCCCGGTCGAAGTGGGCGTACACGAAGGCGTTCTTGTAGATCGAGGTGATCAGGATGTCCGTCGTGTTCACCGGCCCTCCCCCGGTCAGGATGTAGATGGCGTTGAAGTCGTTGAAGGTCCACAGGGCCGACAGCAGCGTCGCGATCTGGATGATCCGGCTGATGCTCGGCAGGGTGATGTAGACGTACTTCTGGAAGGGAGTCACCCCGTCGAGGTATGCCGACTCGTACTGGTCCTCCGGGATCGACTGCATCCCGGCGAGGAACACCAGGGCCATGAAGGGAACGCCGATCCAGATGTCCACCACGATCGAGGCGATGAAGCCCGAGGTCGGATACCCCAGCCATACCGGCGGGTTCGTCCAGATGCCCGTCATCTTGAGGGTATGGTTCAGGAGTCCGAACTGGGGATTGTAGACCCAGCTCCACAAAAGCACGCTGATCGGAACCGAGGAGGCCCAGGGTGCGATGAAGAGCATCCGGGCTATCTTGTTGTGCTTGTACTCGACGTTCAGCAGCAGGGCGATGACCATGCCCATGAAGGTCTTGGCGAACACCGCCAGGGCGGTCCAGACCAGGGACCGGCCCGTGACCCGCCAGAACTCGGCGTCGGACATGACGGTCAGGAAATTGGTTATCCCGACGAAATCGGTCAGCCACCCGAGCCGGTTGGTCTTGTACACGCTCATCATGATGACGTAGACCAGGGGATAGACCATGAAGCCGATCACGGCGAGGACGGCCGGCAGCAAAAGGAGATAGGCGAGCTTCGCTTCTCGCGTGAAAATACGGGGCTTGGCGATCGCTGGATTTTCAGTCACCCGGGGTACCTCCGCCAAAAGATACGGTGAACCGGGCGAACGGCACGAATGCCGCCCGCCCGGTTTCCGTCATTCCGTTACTTTACGTTGTTGATCTTGTCGATGGCGGCGGCGGCTTCGTCCAGGGCTGCCTTCGGGGTAGCCTGCTGGAGATAGACCTTCGACACCGCGTCCCAGAGCACATCCTGGCACTGGTCCCAGGTCGCGATCAGCGGCCAGCCCTTGGCGTTGGCGGCGGCCACGCTCATGACCTTGTACATCGGGCTCGAGAAGGCCGGGAGGGAGGACGCCGACTTGGTGACCGGCGGGAAACCTGCCAGCTCGTCGAACTTGCCCTTCCATTCCGGCTTGTACCAGAAATCGATGAACTTGCCGGCTGCCGCGAGGTTCTTTCCGCCCGAGAAGAAGGCGATGGAATCGGTGATGATCAGGGGCGTGGAGGGATGTCCCTTGAATCCCGGGATCTGGGCGTAGGTGACCGGGAAGGTCGCTCCGGCCTGCTTCATGGCCGATTCGACCCACGCGCCGATCATGACGTAACCGATCTTGCCGGCGTAGAACAGGGGATGGCCCTGGATCCTGGTCATGCCCAGGTAGCCGTCCTCGACCACCTTGTCCTGGTTGGCGAGCTTGTTCATGAACGTCAGGGCCTGGATGCCGGCCGGGGAATTGACCGTGCTCTTGCCCCACGATCCGTCGGCCTTCTTGGCGAAGAAATCACCGCCGGCGGCGTAGAAGTAGTACGCGAACTCGGTGAGCTCGGTGTTCTTCTGGCCGACCATAAAGAGTCCGTAGTGGTCGGGCGGATTGTTCGCCTGCACCGCGTACTTCTCGAGGTCTTCCATCGTCGTCGGCACGTTCTTGGTGATGCTGTTGTTGAGGGCCATGAACCGCGCGCCCGCGGCCACCGGCAGACCCATCAGCTTGCCCTTCACCACGCCTTCCTTCGCTCCGGCCAGGATGTCGTCGACCGTCGACTTGGCGACGTACTTGCCAGGCTCGGCGAGCTGGTTGAGGTCGTTGTACTCGATCAGCCACCGCGTGCCGATGATCGAGATGTCCGGCGGGGTTCCGCCGGCCAGGGAAACGGTCAGCTTGTCCTTCAGCTGATCCCACGCGACCGGAACGATGTCGATCTGGGTGTTCGGATTGACCTTGTTGAAGGCATCCTGCAGGCTCGCCCGGTAATCTTCGGTCACCCCGTCGTACTGGGCCCAGAAAAAGGTCGCCTTCGCCTTGTCAGCCGCGAATACGATGCCCGAAAGCATCAGCATCCCGACCACCCCTACCACTACCAGAAACCGTGAACTTCTCATACCTCTCTCCTTTATGGGTTCGATACGGACCTCAAGGCCCGCTGATGGCACGAGCAGATTCGGACGACAACGAACAGGTTTTCATTGCCACACACAATCGATCCAAGACCTTCCTCGATTCATTCGGCCGAACTCTGCGGTCGAACCAGTATACCACCGAAAACCGAATTCAACAGATTAATGCGATCGGCGTTGGTACCTGGGCAGTGGTGCCTGGGGTATCAATACCTTTACGCGTGCATGCGCCCTGCTCATGCGCGACGTTCCGCGGTCTCCCTCACGAAACCGGGAAGCAGATCCTTCAGAGGATCGATCCTGGCCTCGGAAAAGCCCAGGTGGTTGTGGCGCCTGAAACCCTCGGAGAAACGGAAACTGCCCGACATGGCGCCGACCTCGGCCGACATGGACCTCATCGTCGCGAGATAGGAATTGAGACCCTGGCTCTCGTCGAGCCAGGACTGCTGGCTCCGGTGCTTGGAGAGCATCTCCTGCTTCCGGTCGATGACGCTCGAAATGTCGACGAAGAAATCGGGAACGACGATCCGGTCCAGCCCGTCCCGGAGGCCGTAGGGAAGGGCGTGGTAGACCGCGACGTCCTTCTGGTAGGCTTTCCGTGACGGAATCGTCCGGTAGTTCGGCATGCCCCGGGTGAACGCCGCGGTGACTCCGAGCCTCGAGGAATTCATGTGATCTTCCATATAATCTTCCGGCGACATCACGAGGACGAGGTCGGGTTCGACCTCGCGGACCACGGCGGCGACCTTCCTGATCTGGGTGTCCTCGTAGAAGACCTCGAGGTCGTTCGTGACGCTTTCGTGGAACCGGGCGCCGAGAAAGGCGCACGCCGCCTTCGCTTCCTCGCGCCTGACCCGGGCGAGTTTCGCGGAGCCGTACTCGAGAGAGCCGCAGTTGCCGTTGGCCACATTCATGTAGTGGACCTCGCAGCCGCAATCCTTCAGCAAAAACAGGGTTCCCGACATCATGAATTCGAGATCGTCGGGATGACAGCCGATGGCCAATACGATTTTTCCCATGCATCCCCCATCAAGAAACACGTCGAGATGCGCTCGCACCTCGACGCCGACATCAATGCATCTCGGTCTCGCAGGTGCCGATCCCGGACCTCAGAAAATTGAACTGCACGTTCGGGTGGTCGGCCAGCAGGGACATGGGCACGGCCGAATCCGGCAGCTTCTTCGAGATCATCAGGGTCGTCAGCCTCAGGCCGAAGGGATTGTCGTGGTTCCCGGCATGCCAGATCGATACCTTGCCGCTCTTCCAGGTCTCGAGAGGTCCGACCGAGAGGGCCTGGGCGGGGACGTTCGAAACGACGCCGCCTCCCGAGGTCCTCGCGTTCTGGATGATCGTCATCGGATGAAGGGTGACGACCCGCGCGCTCAGCTTCCGGAACTGCTCCGGGCTTGGCGGCGCATCCTTGTAGGCCCCCTTCCGTGCAAAGGGATCGTTGAAGGCCCAGTGCTTGACCTCACCCTGACCGCCCTGCATCACCAGACATTTCGCCTTGTCGTAGGAAGCGGTGTACTCGGCGAGGTTGTCAGCCCTCAGGAAGTGGAGGTTCTTTTCGGGCATGCGGAGCTTCTTGTCTATCCTCGAGAAGCAGAGGTCCATATCGGCCTTGCGGAAGCTCAGGGGATGGTTTGGCGCCACCTCCTTCCCGTCGACGTACCACTCGTCCATGGCCCAGAAATGGGCGCTGCGGATGTCGACCTCGAGGTCGTTCACCATCCTCGCGACGAGGGGCAACTGCTCGGTCGGGCCGATCGGACCGCAGATGCCGGTGGGCTCGTTCTCGGTCGAGGCTTTCCAGGCATTCAGGTACTCGAGGGCCTCGGCGAGGTAGAACTCCTCGCGGGTATCGTAAAACTTGACCGTAAATCCGGGACGAGAGAGCTTTGCCAGATCTTTGGGAGTCAGCCGGGCCGCGTCGGAAAGCAGTTCGGCGTCAAGGGTCGTGTAATCCCACCAGTCGGGGGCGACTTTACTAATCGGTCTCATAGGGCATCTCCTCGATTACTAACGCTACGTTAGTAACCATGATAATTCTCGATACCCCATCTGTCAAGAATTATTGAGGAAAAAAGAGGATACCGGGGAAGCCCGCCTTCCCATTGGCTAACGCCGCCCCGGCGAACGCCCGACCCCCGCTCGGTCGGGGAGGACCGCTACAGGAGGTGGCTCATCCTGGATTTCTTCGTGTCCAGGTAGGTCTCGGAGAAGGGGTTCGGGGGGATCACGATCGGGATGCGGTCCGTTACCTGGATGCCCTCAGCCCGCAGCTTGTCGATCTTGTCGGGGTTGTTGGTCATAAGGGCGGCCGACTTGATCCCGAGGAGGCGCATGATCTTCGCAGCGACCTTGTAGTCCCTGGCCTCAGAGGGAAAGCCGAGGTAGAGATTGGCCTCGACCGTATCCAGGCCGAGATCCTGGAGCTGGTAGGCCTTGATCTTGTTGAGGAGGCCGATACCCCTCCCCTCCTGCTTGAGGTAGATGACGGCGCCGAATTCCTGGGTCGAGATGTACTTCAGGGCGGCCTCCAGCTGGTCGCGGCAGTCGCAGCGGAGGGATCCGAGGACATCGCCCGTGTGGCACTGGGAATGCACCCTCAGGGGAACCCCCTCTTTGCCGTTCACGTCGCCGTGGACGACGGCCGTATGCTCCTTGTCGTCCTTCGCGTCGTAGAAGCCGTAGATGGTGAAAATGCCGAACCGCGTCGGCAGTTTGGCATGGGCGACGAGCTGGACGCATGGCTCGCAGTCGTCGCAGAAGGAATCCTTGCCGGCGCAGTAATACTCCTCGGCGACGAAATCGGGCTTGCCGCTCAGCTTCGATTCCAGCTCCTCGCGGGTCATCGCCCGGTCGCAGTTGTCCAGGATCTTGTCACGGGTCAGCGGTTCGTTCATCGGGCGGGCCTCCATGTGCAACTATACGAAAATTATGGTAATCTGCAAATGTTTTTCGGGTTGGGCGAATTGTGCTGGCCCAACCGGACCATTGTATATATATTACCATATATAGCGATTCAATGGCAAGCGGATTCTGCAGTGGACCGCAGGCGCCATCCGTCGATGAGCGCCCGCAGCCGGCTTCGGAAAGACCGGACTGCCCACCAAGGAGTATTCGATGCGTCGATCATGCATGCTTTTCGCCTTTCTGAGCCTCGCCGCCCTCGCTTTCGCCGACGGTGGGTTCGATGTAAAGCCGGGGCTCCGCCTCTGGGGGGCCGACGTCGCGGTCGGCTATTCCCTGCCTTCCAGTGACGCCGGGGTCCATACCCGCTTCGTCGCTCAGACGGGGGCCGGCTGGCAGAAGTACGGCTACTACCGCGACCCGAACGGGCTGATGCTCGATTCGCCCCAGTCCCAGAGCGTGGTCGATTCGGGGGTCTATCACAATATCGACATCTCATGGGGACTCGGGGTCGAGCAGGGAATCCTGCCCGGCGGGACGGACGGGAACCTGCTCAAGGCCTTCGTTTTCTACGACGGCCGCTGGGACGACCACCTGAAGGCCGGCTCCGACCAGCTGATATTCGCCTCGGGCCGCCCCGATGCCGGCGAGTTCCTCGGCCATTCCTTCCTCGGCGGACTCGCGTACTCGACCCTGGGAAAGAACAGGGTGACCAAGGTCCAGCACGGCTTCTACGCCGAGGCGTCGGGCGAATGGGGGCCTTCCGCCCTCCAGTACGCCTCCGACACGGAAGGGAAAGCACCGACCTCATCCGGATCCCTCGAGTTTTTCCGATGGAACGTGACCGCCAAGAAATTCTTCCCGCTCATGGAGCTCGAGCAGGGGGGACAGAACCTCATGAGCCTCTATGCCGGCAGCTTCCTTTCGGGCGATTACGCAACCTCAAACAAGGAAGTCCCGCAGTACGTGCGCCAGACCTTCGGCGGCACGAACCCGAGGGTCGGCCTCGCCGATGCCGTCCGCGGCTTCGAGCCCTACCGCTTCGACGCCAACCTCAAGTTCGTGAACAACAACGAGGTGAGATTCGTGGGACCCGGCTTCTTCATGCCGGACCTCAACCCCATCCTCATCGCCTATTTCGACCAGGGCTGGTACAAGCAGGTCGGCGAGGGAATCTCGAATCCGGCCTCCGACTACCTCGCGGTCGTCGGTTTCGGGGTGTTCGGGAACGCCTTCGACCTAGGTCAGGCAGGCATCTACCTCAACTACGCCCTGACGCCCTCGCCTCTCAAGGCCAACTCCCGGCTCAACCTCTCCCTCGATTTCGGATTGAAGTTCTAAGGGAAGAAACTAACGTAAAATTTGTCACTCGCCATTGACAACCCTTCGCAAAATGTATGAAATAACGATGTTTTCGTATAAATATACGGAAACATCACCGACATGATGGAAGGGCGGCCATGGCGAACGTACTCATAGTTAAAAACCTTTCCATCCAGTTCCGCGGCCTCGCCGCGGTGAGCGGATACGCCCTCTCCCTCGAGAAGGGGGCGATTTTCGGGCTGATAGGGACGAACGGCGCGGGAAAGACGACCGTCTTCAACATGCTGACCGGGGCCCTCGTGCCGGATTCGGGCACGATAGCGTTCGAGGGAAAGGACATCACCGGGCACCGGCCGGACCGGATAGCGAAACGCGGCATCGCGAGGACCTTCCAGAACCTGAGGCTCTTTTCGGGCATCAGCGTGCTCGACAACGTCCTCGTCGGCGCCCAGCTCTACAAGCACTACGGCTATTTCCAGGGCATCCTCGGGCTTCCCGCCGCGCGGAAGGACGAGGCCGCCCTCAGGGAGAAGGCCCTCGAGCTTCTCGAGATCATGGGACTCGCCGATTTCGCCTCCCGGGAGGCGGGAAGCCTTCCCTACGGAAGCCAGAGGAGGCTCGAGATAGCCAGGGCCCTCGCGACCCGACCGAAGCTCCTCCTCCTCGACGAGCCCGCGGCCGGCATGAACCCGAAGGAAAGCCTCGAGCTGATGGAAACCATCTCGCGCATCAGGGAGCGCTTCGGCGTCACTGTCCTGCTCATCGAGCACGACATGAAGGTCGTGATGAACCTCTGCGAGCGGGTCCAGGTCCTCTGCTACGGCAAGATCATCGCCGAGGGAACCCCGACCGAGATCAAGAACGATCCCCAGGTCGTCGAGGCCTATCTGGGAAGGTCGGTCCGCCATGCTTGAGATCAAGAACCTTTCCGTATATTACGGCTCCATCCGGGCTCTCCGCGATGTCTCGCTCACCGTGCGCGAGGGCGAGCTCCTCGCCCTCATCGGGGCGAACGGCGCCGGCAAGTCCACGATTCTCAGGACGATATCGGGACTTCTCGTCCCGAAAACCGGCACGATAACCTACGAGGACGAAAGCCTCGGGGGACTTCCCCCGCACAGGATCGTTTCGATGGGGATTCTCCACGTGCCCGAGGGCAGGCAGGTCTTTTCCCACCTTTCGGTCGCCGAGAACCTGATGCTCGGCTCCTACCGCCGTTCCGACGCGAAGGGGATCGAGGAGGACAGGGAAACCGTGTTCTCGCTGTTCCCCGTCCTGAAGGAGAGGCTCAAGCAGGCGGCGGGAACCCTCTCGGGAGGCGAGCAGCAGATGATGGCGATCGCCCGGGCCCTGATGGGCAAGCCCCGCCTCCTCCTCCTGGACGAGCCCTCCCTCGGGCTCTCGCCACTTTTCACGGACACGATCTTCGAGGTCATCGCGGGCCTGAAGCAGCGGGGAATCACCGTCGTCCTCGTCGAGCAGAACGCCTACCGGGCCCTCGAGATCGCGGACAGGGTCTACGTCCTCGAGACGGGAACGGTCAAGCTCTCGGGAACCAGCGCCGAAATGCTGGCGAACGACGAAGTCAAACACGCCTACCTGGGAGAATAAGACTTGAGCGGAAGCTATATCGCGCAGCAATTGATCAACGGCCTGAGCCTGGGCAGCGTCTACGCCCTGATCGCCGTCGGTTACTCCATCGTCTACGGGATCCTGAGGCTCATCAACTTCGCCCACGGCGACATCCTGATGATCGGCGTCTACGTCACCCTCTTCCTGATGATCCAGGTCCACCTCCCCCTCCCCGTCGCCTGCCTCCTCGCGATGGCGTCGGCGGCCCTGATCGGGATGTTCATCGAGCGGCTCGCCTACCGGCCGCTCAGGAAGGCATCGGAGGAGGCGACCCTCATCACCTCGCTGGCGGTGTCGATCCTGATCGAGAACCTCGGGATCATGACGGTGACGGCCCAGCCGAGGGCCTTCAACATCCCCGCCTTCTTCTCCCAGGGCATCCAGGTCGGGCCCGTCCAGTTCACGACCATGAACCTCGTCATCGTCGGGACGACGGCGGTCATCCTGCTCGTCCTCGTGGCGTTCACGACGAGGACGAAGCTCGGCGTCGCGATGCGCGCCTGCGCCGACAACCTGACCGCGGCGAACCTCGTCGGCATCAACATCAACGTGATCGTCGCCGCCTCCTTCGCCCTCGGCTCGGCCCTGGCGACCGTGGCGGGCGTCATGCTCGCCGGCCAGTACGGCCGCATCGACCCGCTGATGGGCTTCGTGCCCGGGCTCAAGGCCTTCGTCGCGGCCGTCCTCGGCGGGATCGGGAGCCTCCCCGGAGCGGCCCTCGGCGGCATCGTGCTCGGTTCCGCCGAGATCCTGCTCGTCGGCCTCCTCCCGCCCGCCTTCTCGCCCTACCGCGACGCCTTCGTGTTCATCATCCTCATCCTCGTTCTGCTCGTGAAGCCGAACGGGCTGCTCGGCTCGACCGAAAGGAGAAAAGGCTGATGCCGCGCAAACCCTCCGCCACCACGCTTCGGGGCATCGGGGGCGTCGCGGTCCTCGCCGCGGCCCTCTTCGTCATGAACCTGACCCTGCCCGACTACTATCTCCGGATCGTCAACCTCATCGGCATCAACATCATCCTCGTGGCGAGCCTCAACCTCACGAACGGCTTCACGGGGATCTTTTCGCTCGGCCATGCGGGCTTCATGGCGGTCGGGGCCTACACCTCGGCCCTCCTCACCATAGCCCCGGCCCAGAAGGCCCTCGCCCTGCCCCAGCTTCCCCTCTGGCTCGCGGGGATCTCCCTTCCCTTCCCGGCGGCCCTGGTCGCCGCGGGCCTCCTCGCCTCGTTCGCGGCCCTCCTCATCGGCTTTCCCGTGCTGAGGCTCAGGGGCCACTACCTCGCCGTCGCCACGATGGGCTTCCTCGTGATCATCCGCGTCGTGCTCACGAACGCCGAGTCCTTCACCCGGGGGGCGAGGGGAATCTCGGGGCTTCCCGTCTTCACCAACAGCTGGTGGGTGTTCGGCATCGCCGTCCTCACCCTGTACCTATTGAGAAAGCTCGTGACCTCGGCCTACGGCAGGGGGATGATCGCGATACGCGAGAACACGGTCGCCGCCGAGGCCCTGGGCATACCGATAGCCCGGTATCGCCTTATCGCCTTCTGCACGGGGGCCTTTTTCGCCGGCGTCGGGGGAGCCCTCCTCGGCCACCTGATGAGCGTCATTTCGCCGAACTTCTTCTCGTACTCGCAGACCTTCCTCCTGGTCGAGATATCGATCATCGGCGGGTGCGGCTCCCTCACCGGCGCGGTGGTCGGCT
Source organism: Spirochaetaceae bacterium UBA1318 (assembly GCA_002307015.1). Taxonomy (GTDB): domain Bacteria; phylum Spirochaetota; class Spirochaetia; order Treponematales; family UBA1318; genus UBA1318. The sequence continues at coordinate 2,016 of DBTK01000110.1, read as the reverse complement.
CTCTCATCATGACCCTGCTCCCGGAGATCCTGAGGAACTTCGAGGGAGGCGGCGAGCTCTTCGGCATCGCGCTCCCGCCGATGTACGGCCTGAGCCAGATCATCCTCGCCTCGCTCCTGATCGTGATCATCATCTTCAGGCCCCAGGGGATCATGGGCACGAAGGAATTCTCCTGGAGCATGTTCGGGAAAAAGCGGGAATTGAAAAAAGGTTGACATCGCGACGACCGGAATCGTCCGGGCCACGATCGGATCGCGCCCCGGGCGATAGTGGAGTTCCACGATTTTTCCAATCTCGTGGAAACCATTGAGGAATTTTTGAGGAGGAAGAAATGAAAGCAAAAGTAGTAATGCTCGGCGTCCTGGCGCTTGCGGCGACCCTTGCGGTCACCGGCTGCGCCAAGAAAAACAATGTCATCAAGATCGGCGCCCTGTTCAACCAGACCGGCGACCAGTCGTCACTCGACGTTCCGGGCCTCAACGGCTTCAAGCTCGCGGCGGACGAGATCAACAAGGCCGGCGGACTTCTGGGCAAGAAGCTCGAGATCGTCGCCATCGACGGCAAGACCGACCAGACCCAGTGCACGAACGCGGCTTCCAAGATGATCGACGTCGACAAGGTCGTCGCGATCGGCGGACTCTCGGACTCGAACTACGCCCTCGCCGCGGGCGCCATCGCCCAGGCCAAGGGCGTGCCGTTCGTCACCTCGGGGGCGACCCTCCCCACCCTGCCCGACCAGGTCGGCGACGCGTTCTTCCTCGAGCCCTTCGGCGACAACATCCAGGCCTACGCCGGCGCCGAGTTCGCGGCCAAGGACCTCAAGGCCAAGACCGCCTACATCCTGACCGACAAGGCCATGGACTATACGATCACCCTCTCCAAGTACTTCAAGGAGCGGTTCACCAAGATCAACGGCGACAAGTCCGTCCTCCTCGAGGATACCTACCAGACCGACGACGTCGACTTCTCCGCCCAGATCGGAAGGCTGAAAAACCTGAAGGTCCAGCCCGACGTGCTCTACGTGGCCTCCGACCCCTCCAAGTGCGGCGTCATCGTGAAGCAGCTCCGAGCCCTCAAGGTCAAGCAGCCCGTCATCGGCGGCGACGGCTACGACACCCCCCTCCTGGTATCCCTCGGCGGGGACGCGGCGAATACCGGCGTCTATTTCTCGACCCACGCCTCGCTCACGAACCCCGCCGACAAGGTCCAGAACTTCGTGAAGGCCTACAACGCGGCCTACAAGACGGCCCCCGAAAACGCGTTCGCGGCCCTCGGCTACGACACCATGTACCTGATCGCGAACGCCATCAAGGCCGGGAACTCCGACAAGAGCGCCGACATCAAGGCCGCCCTCGCGAAGACCGACGGACTCGAAGGGGTGACCGGAAAGGTAAGCTACAAGAACGGAAGCAGGGTCCCGACGAAATCGGTCACCATCCTGACCGTCAAGGACGGCAAGTTCGACTTCGTGAAGGAAGTCCTTCCGGAGTAGGTCCGGCCTTCCAGCCCCAGGTGCGGGACGTCCGGTCGGGCGTCCCGTTTTCATTTCGCGAAGCCCGCGCACGCGGGGAAGGAGTACGCGCATGAAGGAAGCTGCATACATCACCGGTCATGACTTCAAGGCCGGAAAATACGACAAGGTCATCCTCGCCGTCGGATCCTGCGAGAACCACGGCGAGCATTTGCCCCTCGGCACCGACACCCTCGTTTCCTACAAGCTCTCGGTGAAGATCGCCGATCAGGTCGACGGTCTCCTGGTCCTGCCGCCGGTCACCGTCGGGTACTCGGGCCATTACAGCCATTTCCCCTTCACCCTCACCCTCAGGGCCGAGACCCTGATCGAGGTGCTCAAGGACATTCTCCGCTCCGTGCTCCGGAACGGCATCAAGCACATCTTCGTCATGAACGGCCACGACGGGAACATCGCCGCCATCGAGGTCGCCACCCGCGAGATCAAGACCGAGTACCCCGAGGCCAAGATCGCGGCCCTGGACGCCTGGTGGGTCACCGCCGGCA
>DBTK01000098.1:1312-9071 GCA_002307015.1 Spirochaetaceae bacterium UBA1318 | reverse complement strand
GGTGAACGGTGAACGGTGAACGGATCATAGGAGATATCTTGGGAGCCTTCCGGGATTTCGCCTCGTTCCGCGCTCTTTCCCCTCACCCCTCACCCCTCACCCCTCACCCCTCACTCATAAAGGAGCTACCCATGCCGGACTGGAATCCGAACAAGTACCTGCAATTCGCGAGCGAAAGGACCAGGCCCTCTCTCGACCTCGTCGACCGGATCGAACTCGATTCGCCCCGGTCGATCATCGACATCGGCTGCGGGCCGGGAAACTCGACCCGAGTCCTCGCCGACCGCTGGCCCGGGGCCGATATCACCGGCCTCGACAGTTCGCGGGCCATGATAGAACGGGCGAAGGCCGACTGCCCGAACGGAAACTGGATCGTCGGCGACGCCAGTACCGATGTCTCATCCTCCTGGGACCTCGTATTCTCCAACGCCGCGCTGCAGTGGATGCCCGGCCATGAAACCCTGGTTCCCTCCCTTTTCGGAAAGGTGAACCGGGGCGGGGCCTTCGCGGTCCAGATTCCGGCCGACTCGGAATCGCCCATACGGCTCGCCCTGCTCGAGGTCGCATCGCGGCCGGAATGGCAGAAGGCGACGGAAGGCTGCGCAGCCCTCCTCACCTATCGCGACTGGGGCTTCTACTACGACCTCCTCGCGGGCGCGAAGAAAATCGACCTCTGGGAGACCACCTACCTCCACGTCCTCGATTCCCGCGAGGCCCTGATCGATTGGTACGGCAGCACCGGCATGAAGCCCTTCCTCGAGCGGCTCCCGGACGATGAAAGCCGCGCTCGATTCGAGGCCGAGGTTCTCGAAGCCTGCGGCCCCTCCTACCCGGTCCGTGGTGACGGCAAGGTGATCTACCCCTTCCGCCGCATTTTCTTCATCGCCTACAGATAGGTCTCGGACGATCCGGCGCTCGAGGCGCGGAATTCCGTCGGGCTCATTCCCGCGGCATTCTTGAAGACCCTCGAAAAGTAGAACTGATCGGGATAGCCGACCAGCTCCCCGATCGTCTTGACGTCGAGTTCCGGCTTGCCGGCGAGAAGACGCTTCGACTCGTTCATCCTCAGGGTCATCAGGTAGCGGACGGGGGTTTCCCCCCGGAATTTCTTGAACAGCCGGCAGAACTGGGACGGGCTCAGGGAGTAGACCCTCGCGAGCTCCTCGAGGTCGATCTCCCGGCGAAAATTCGCCCGAATGAACCGCTCGGCCGAATCGACCGTCGACCTTGAAATGTCGGTGCCCTCGCTCCTCTCCACCCTTCCCTCGATCAGGTCGTCGTCGGCCTCGAGAAGCGAACCGATCTCGTCCAGGGTCTCCCTGACGTCGTCCGACTGGAGGGGCTTGAGGAGGTAGCGCCTGACGCCGAAGGTGATCGCCTGCCTGGCGTACTCGAAATCCCCGTAGCCAGAAACGACGGCGACCCTGATGTAGGGATGGTAGGTCGCGACGACCCTCATGAGCTCGAGGCCGTCCATCACCGGCATCCTGATGTCGGTGAAAAGGACGTCCGGATAGAGCCGGTCGATGAGGTCGAGGGCGCTTTTGCCGTCTCCGGCCGCGCCGACGACGACGAAGCGGGGATCGCAGGTCTCGATCTTCTTGATGGTGTTCGAGAGGATGAGTTCCTCGTCCTCGGCGACGACGACCCTAAACCGCCTGGATTCCTGCATCCCTTTCCCCCTCGGCCCCTTCGACCGGTCCGCCGATCTCGACGAAGGCCCCGCCGGAGGGCCTGTTTCCGTAGAAGAACACCCCCCGTTCCCCATAGGCGAGGGCGATCCGCGCCGCGATGTTCGCGAGCCCCATGCCGTCGAGCTCGAGGCCCCTGAACTCGCCGGCCGTCTCGAGTCCCGAAACGAGGTTCGCCAGCCTCTCGAGCACGTCGGCGCCGAAACCGGGGCCGTCGTCCTCGACGCGAACCGACCACCGGCCGTCACCGACCCGAGCCTCGATCCCGATCGCCCAGGGCGGCTCGTTCAGCGTCCCGTACTTGACGGAGTTCTCGACGATGGGCTGGATGACGAGCTTGGGAATTCTCACCGAGGCGAAAGCCTGGTCGAAAACAAGCGAGTAGCTCAGCTTCTTCCCCTGCCTCAGCTTGATGCAGTCGAGGTAGGCGCGGGTATAGTCGAGCTCGGCCGCCGCCTCGGCGAACATCGATTTCTGGGACGAGAGGTAGCGGAGCATTCCCGAGACGTTCCCGCAGAGCGCGACCGCCTCGGCGTTCATGCCCTCCTCGGCGAGGATGCTGATCGTCGCGATGGTATTATAGAGGAAATGCGGGTTCATCTGGGACTGGAGGGCGAGCATCCGGGCCTGGACCTCGCGACGCTGGGTCGCGATCAGCTGGTCGATCGATTTCCTGAGCTTCAGCCTCATCCCGCGGAAGGCGAGGTCGAGCTCCTCCAGCTCGTTGAGGCCGGAACCGGCGGTTCGAATAGAACCGGCGGTTCTATTCGAACCGGCAGTATCCGGGGTATCGGCGGACCCCGGGGAACCAAAGGTTCCCATGGTACCGAGGCTCCCGATATCGACGGCCCTGATATCCTCATGGATCCTCGCGAGGGGAAGGGTGATCCTCCTCGCCGCGATGAAGGAAAGGAGGAGGGCCAGGATCAGGATCACCAGGGCGATGATGAGGCTCCTCCAGGTGAACAGGACGAGGGGGGCGAGGAGGGTCCTTTCGTCGGCGATGACGACGACGGTCCAGCCCGAATACTCCGAGGTCTTGAACCTGAGGAGCTCCCGGCGTCCGGTACGGGGGTTCACGGCGGCGCGGGCAGGATCGGGGGTTCCCGCCAGTCCCCGAAAAACCCCGTAGTAGTAGCCGATATCGGGATCGTCCTGGGGCGGGATGGGATAGAGCTGGCCCCCCTTCCCGTCGAGGACGACGACCCGCTCGTTGTTCCCCCCGTTTGCCGATTCCCTCTCCAGGCTCCCGAAGATGGTATCGCAGGACTGTTCGGTCTCGACGACCCCGAGGGGGATCCGGTATCGGTTGAACATCACCCGGTCGAGGGAGATGAAGCGCTCGGTGTCCGCGCTCCGCATCGTGGCGTAGCGCGAGAGCTTTTCGTCGGGGTGGGGAGGGGAGAGCACCATCGTTCCGCCTGCGGCGACAGCCTCGCCGAACCAGGGCGTCTTCCCGAGATCGAGGGAACGCGGCCTGTTGTCCCGTCCCGTCCCGAACCCCGCGCCGTCGAAGTCGTAGAGGTTGATCTGCCTCGCGGCGAGGGAAGGCCCGATGATCGCGAGGATGACGTCGGCCAGCTCCTTTTCGTTTCCGACGAACCCGGAATTCGGAGAGGCGTTCGGGACCTTTTCGGGTTCGCTCAGGTATTTGATGAACCTGTCCTTCACCAGATTCGAGTAGAGGACGGAGATGGAAACGTCGTCCATCTTCCTCACCTCGGCGTCGAGGTTGGCCGATATCGATTCGGCGGCGGCATCCAGGCGCATCCTCGCGCCCTCCCTCAGTTCCCCCGAGCCCCAGGCGAAAAAGAAGGAAACGAGGGCGACGAAGGTAACCGTGATGATCAGGGAAAAGGTGAGGAACAGGGTCATGCGGATGCTGTTCGGTTTGTGCATGGGCGGGTACGTCGACAGAGTTTCGCACGGCGCCGCCGGACTGTCAAGAAAGCGAGCGCGCCGGAGAAGGGGAACCGCCCGCAGTCGCGGACATGGGACGGTGCAAGAAAGTGCAAGGTTTCGTAAAAATAATTACATGGCGTTTATGGGAAAGCGATGCAAGAATAATTGAGCCGTTCATATGCGGTCAAAAAACAAGGAGGCAATATGAATTTGAAAAGACTAGCGGTTCTGGCGATCGTCGCGATCGCGGTCATCCTGCCGGGATTCGCCGCGGACAAGGCGAAGGTCACCCTCACCGAGATGGTGTCCCAGGGCTGGACGACGGAAGCGGACGAGGCGCTCGCCGCCCAGTTCACCAAGGAAACGGGAATCGGGATCGAATGGCAGGTAACCCCCGCCGACCAGCACCACGATCTCCTCAAGACGAAACTCAACGCGGGGGAAGCCCCGGATATTTTCTGGATCCAGTCGAACAAGTGGGCGGTCAAGACCGAGGTCGACGCCGAGAAGAACTGCATCGACTTCACGAACGAATCCTGGGTGAAGACCATGCCCCCGGCCAAGATCGAGTCGGTTTCCTACAAGGGCAAGGTCTACGGCCAGGGCTACTACATCAAGGGGGTCTCCTTCCCCGTCCTGTACAACAAGAGCCTCTTCGCCCAGTACAACATCGCCGTGCCCCACAGCTACGCCGATTTCAAGAAGGCCTGCGAGGCCCTGAAGCAGGCGAAGATCGTCCCGATCTACGAGGCCGTCCCCGCCGGATGGCACCACGTCCTCTGGATCATGCAGATCGGCGGCCGTTACGCCGAGCTCCAGTCCGGCGTCGTCGAGAAGCTCAACACGAACAAGATCAAGATGATCGACGTGAAGCCCTTCGTGACGGCGGTCAAGCAGCTCCAGGAGGTCGCGAAGCTCGGCTATTTCGGCAGCGACTACATGGCCAACTCCATCGATGACCAGGATATGGTCATGGCGACCCGCAAGGCCGGCATGACGCTCGCCCAGTCGGGCGAGATCAACAAGATCAAGACCGACTACCCCGACTGCAAGGATGATTTCGGCGTTTTCGTCATCCCCCTCGTCGACAACCAGACCTCCCAGTCCGACCCGAACGGCCCCGCCCGCTTCGGCTACGTCAAGAGCAAGTACCAGAGCGAGATCCGGCAGTACTTCGCCTTCCTCGCCCGGAAGGAGAACCTCCAGTACAAGCTCGACAACACCTCCGGATGGACGGCCATCGACGTCGCCGATTCCGTCGGGATCGAACAGCACTACATCCCGGCCGAGAAGGAACTGATGGCGACCCTGCCCCAGAGCAAGACCGGCGTCATCTGGCAGGCGGCGACCTCCTACACCAACGACCAGTGGATGGATATCGGCAAGGACCTCTCCGCGATGTTCATCGGCAAGATGACCCCCGAGCAGGTCGTCCAGGCCATCGACGAGCGCCGCGCGAAAATCGCGAAGGCGAACGGCGACCCCGCCTGGAAATAGGCCTTCACGACCCATAAATCCCCGCCGGGCCGCAAGATTCGGCGGGGATCCCTTCAGGAAAAGAGGACCCCGATGATCCGCAACAAGCTCTATCCGCTCTCCTTCATTCTCCCGGCTCTCGTGCTCTATCTCCTGCTTTTCATCATGCCGAGCGTCCTGGGCATCTGGTTTTCCTTCACCGACTGGAACCGGTACAGCCCGGACATCCATTTCGTCGGCTTCGACAACTTCAGGACCCTCTTCACCTCGAGCAAGGACTACTCGGGCTACATCCTGAACACCCTGCTTTTCACCGTGGTGTCGAACGTCGTGAAGATCGTGCCGGCCCTCTTCCTCGCCCTGTTCCTGAACGGCGCGATGAAGGGAAGGAACGTCTACCGCGCCATTTTCTTCCTCCCGGCCGTCCTTTCCTTCCTCGTCGTCGGCCTGATTTTCCGTTCCGTCCTCCACCCCTCCCACGGCCTCCTCAACCAGTTCTTCATGGCCGTCCAGCTTCCCTTCCTCGCCGGGAAGTGGCTCGCCGACCCCACCTGGGTGTGGCCCTCGATCTTCCTCGTCGACGCGTGGAAAGGCATCGGCTACGTCATGACCATCTTCCTCGCCGGCCTCCAGTCCATCCCGCTCGACTACTACGATGCGGCGAACATTGACGGGGCTGGCTACTGGCAGAAGCTCAGGGCGGTAACCCTGCCCATGCTCGTCCCGGCGATCACCGTGAACGTCGTCTTCGGCCTGACCTACGGCCTCAAGGTTTTCGATATCATCTACGTGCTGACCAACGGCGGTCCCGGCCGCATGACCGAGGTTATCAACACGGCGGTCTTCAACGAGTTCGCCTCGGGAACCTATGGGCTCGGCACGGCCCTCTCGACCCTGCTCTTCGTGGTGATGGCCATCGTCGGGATCCCGCTCATCCGGTACATGACGGCCAAGGAGGTCGAGGTATGAAAAAACGCCGGTTCGCCGTCGCGATCGCGAAACAGATCTTCGCGGTCGCCCTTTCGCTCACGATCATCATGCCCTTCGTCATCATCCTCATCAACTCGCTCAAGACGAGGACGGGAGCCCTCCTCATGGACCTCTCGCTGCCGAAGGTTCCCGTCTGGCAGAACTACCAGGTCGTCGTGGAGAGGGGAAAGCTCTTCATCTCGTTCTTCAACAGCCTCCTCTACGCCACGGTCTCGACGCTGGGGACGGTCGTCCTCACCGCCCTCGCCGCCTACGTGATGTCCAGGAGAAGGACGAGGCTCACCCGATTCCTATACTCCTTCATCGTCTTCGGCATCATGCTGCCCACGAACTTCGTCGCCCTCATCAAGGTGATGCAGCTCTTCGGCCTCATCAACACGAGGGTCGGGATCATCGCCTTCTACATCGCCTCGAACACGGCCTTCGCCACCTTCATCATCTACGGCTTCGTCTCCTCGATCCCGAGGGCGATGGACGAGTCGGCAGCGATCGACGGGGCGAAGCCGCTAAGGCTCTTCTTCTCGATCATCTTTCCGCTGCTCCAGCCGGTTCTCGTGACGACGGCCGTCCTCACCTTCCTCGGGATATGGAACGACTTCATCACGCCCCTGTACCTCCTGAACCGGTCGACGGCCTGGCCGATGACCCTTTCGATCTACAGCTTCTTCGGACGATTCCAGCAGGACTGGAACCTCGTCTTCGCCGACATCGTCCTCACCTGCGTTCCGGTCATGGCCATCTACCTCGTCGGCCAGCGCTACATCGTCCAGGGAATGACGGCTGGCGCCGTCAAGGGTTGACGGCGATAATGAACACCAACGGGAGAATCGATATGAACGCGCTCTGGAAGAAAAACTGGCCCGAGGCGAGGGAGCACTTCCTCGCCTGGTGGGACCACTCGGGCCTCATCCTCGGAAGCTGGGGCACCGGGCTGCCGAAACTCGGCGCGCCTTGGACGAACGATCCGGTACCGCCCACTTCCCCGAATCCCCGGATCAAGCACACCGACCCGGCCTCGGTCTCGCTCAGGATCCGCGCCGAGATGGCGAGGAAGGCCTGGCCGGCCGACATGCTCCCCCTCGCCTGGCCCGACATCGGCACGGTCGCCCTCGCCCCCTTCCTCGGCGCGATCCCGGACTACGGGGAGGACAACGTCTGGTACAAGCCCTGCTTCGCCGATCCGGACGCCGTCCCTCACCTCGCCTTCGACCCCAAAAACCCCGAGGTGAAGCTCCTCGAGTCGGTCGTCCGCGAGACGGTCAGGGAAGCCCGAGGAAACTACTTCGTCGGCATGCCGGCCTACGTGCCGAACCTGGACGTCCTCGCCGAGCTCAGGGGAACCCAGGACCTCCTTTTCGACATGCTCGACAGGCCGGACTGGATCCACGAGAAGCTCGCCGAGATCGACGAGGTCTGGAAGGCCGCCTTCGACCGGATGTACGAGATCGTGAGGCTCGAGGACGGGAGCATGGCCTTCGGCTACTTCATGCTCTGGGGGCCGAAAAAAACCTGCCTCCTCCAGTGCGACGTGTCGGCGACCTTCTCGCCCGACATGTTCGGCGAGTTCGTCCTGCCCCGGCTCGAGGCCGAATGCGCCTGGCTCGACAACTCGATGTACCATCTCGACGGCCACCAGTGCCTGGGCCACCTCGACCAGGTCCTCTCGATTCGGGACCTCGACGCCGTCGAGTGGACCCCCG
>DBTK01000098.1:528-1056 GCA_002307015.1 Spirochaetaceae bacterium UBA1318 | reverse complement strand
TCGACGCCGTCGAGTGGACCCCCGACCCCCAGGTTCCCCCCGGCGGGGATCCCGAGTGGTTCCCGATGTACCGGAAAATCCTCGACGCGGGGAAATCCGTCTGGATCGCGAACGTGAAGCCGGTCCAGGTAAAGCCCCTCCTCGACGCGGTCGGGGGGAAGGGAATCTACCTCACCGTCGACACGGGGAGCGAGAGGGAATTCGGGGACGTCGCGAAGATCGTCGACGCCTATCGCTAGCGGCTTTTACAACACCTTGTCAGGCGGAAAACTATGGATTCGAACCAAGAAATCGTTTTTGAAAAGAGGGACGACGGCATTTCCTTCACGAGGGGAAGGCTCTCCGTCCGACTCGCCTGGGAACGCGAGGACATCCTGAGGGTGGCGGCGAGGCTCGGGGAGGAACCCGTCCTCGCACCGGGGCCGATGCTCGATTCCGGCCGAGCCCGGACAGGCGTCGACTGGTATTTCACCGAAAGCGGGAGCGAGCTGAGGCTCGCGACCTCCCGCCTCGCCCTCGCCATCGACC
>DBTK01000098.1:0-288 GCA_002307015.1 Spirochaetaceae bacterium UBA1318 | reverse complement strand
CCCCCCCCCCGCCTCGCCCTCGCCATCGACCGGGCTACCGGGGCCTTCTCCTGGTACGACGGCTCGGGAAGGCTCCTCACCAGGGAGCCCGACAGGGGCGGAAGGACCCTCGAAAAGATCAGGCTCTTCCGCCGCGAGTTCGACGAGGCCGACGTCGAGCTCAGGACGACGGTGGACGGGGTGAGGGCCGAGACGGGGGCGGGCCGTGAGGTCTTCCTCCGCGAGGCCTACCGGGCGAGGCTCGACTTCGAGTTCATGGAGGGCGAGGCGATCTACGGCCTCGGCCAG
>DBTK01000105.1 GCA_002307015.1 Spirochaetaceae bacterium UBA1318 | reverse complement strand
GCGCGCGACGCCCAGGCGTTCGGCCCTCAGCTTGATCTGCTCGGCCGATTCCTCCCCGCTCACGTAGAGGACCCTGGCCTTGGTGATCGCCGAACCGACGGCCTGGAGGAGGAGGGTCGACTTGCCGATGCCAGGCTCCCCGCCGACGAGGATGGCCGACTTCTTCATGATGCCTCCGCCGAGCACGCGGTTCATCTCGCCGATCCCGGAATCGATCCTGTTCCCGTCGAGGGGCTCGATCGCGGCGAGGGGAAGGGGAACGACGACGGAGCTGCCCGTCCGGGAGGAGGCGGTCTTCTGGACAAGGGTGTTCCATTCGCCGCATTCGGGGCACCGCCCGAGCCATTTCGGCTCCTGGTGCCCGCAGGAAGAACAGAGAAATACGAACTCGTTTCGCTTTACGGCCATGCTGGTTCCCGTTGTTAAGGCTTTGATACAAAGATAATTGGAGCTATTGACGTATCAGCGAATGCTCATCTATGCTCGCGAACTATGGAACAGAAAGATTATCGACTCGCCGCCATAATGTACACAGACATCCAGGGATATTCGCGCATGATGGAAAAGGACGAGGCGGGAACGCTCAAGCTCCTCGATTTCCACAACACCCTGGTCAGCGGCGTCGTCGCGTCCCATAACGGTTCCATCATCAAGACGATCGGCGACGCCTTTCTCGTCGATTTCAAGAATACGCTCGAAGCCCTCAAGAGCGCAATAGAGATCCAGGACGAACTCTACGACTACAACAAAGACCACCCGGATCTTCTCCTCCTCCTCAGAATCGGCATCCATCTGGGGGACATCTACTTCTACGAGAACGACGCCCTCGGCGACGGGATCAACATCGCCGCGAGGCTCCAATCGGTCGCCCATCCCGGCTGCATCTGCATGTCCCAAGACGTCTACAACCAGGTGCTGAACAAGATCGATTTCCACGCGACGAAGCTCGGGAAGGTGAGCCTCAAGAACATCACCAAGGAAGTCCACGCCTACGAGATCGTCAGCAGGAACGTCGAATTCGACAAGGAAAGGGCGACCTCTCCCGTAATCACCTCGGCCGACGCCGTCGGCACGGAGGACGACGGATCCACCGGATCCGCCGGATTTGTAGAATCCGCCGGAACCCAGGCGGCCTTCCCCCAGATCACGGAACCCGCCCGTCCCGCCTCCCGTCCCCAGCCGGAGACCAACGAACAGGACGACGACGACCTGCGCCGGGAGATCCTCGCCCAGGTCAAGAAGGCGGGACGTCGCCTCTCCGCAGACGAGGTCAGACTCTGCTTCGCCGAGGGAACCCCCGGCCTCGATCGCGTCGTCTCGCGGCTCGTCGGCCAGGGCATCCTGATCGCCGACCGGCCCGATCGGGAGAGTTCCGGACGAGGCGAGCGGGGTCAATCGCGATCCACTGCCGCCGGACGGGAAAATTCTCAGGATCGGTCCGACGGAGACGGATTTCCGTCCCCCGACGAGCGGCGAGATCGATCCCCCTACGGCCGCGGCTATTTCGGGCTCGAGGACGAGATCAGGGCGCGGGTGGAGGAAAAGATAGCCAGAGCCCAGGCCCGGGCCATCCGCCACCAGGCCCACGCCGACCGCCACGCGAGGCGCTACTACGAAAACGGCGAGGACTACGATCGCGACGGGAAATGGGAGAGGAAACTCAGGAACGGAGCCTCCAGATTCGATTCCCGCTTCGAGAACTTCTCCCAGTACCGCGATCATGCCGTCAGAGAGGCGAGGAAGGCGAAGAGCGGCTTCACGGCCCACTTCATCACCTACGCGTCGGTGAACGCCTTCCTGATCTTCCTCAACGTCACCGTCGGCGGGCGCTTCCCCTGGGCCCTCATTCCGCTCGGGGGCTGGGGCATCGGCATTCTGGAGCACTACTTCGCCGTCGTTCGAAGACTCGAGGTCGCCAAGGAAGCCCAGAAACTGCCCGACCTCGAGCCAGAGCAGTTCGGCCTCCTCCGCAGGCTCAACAAGGTGAAGGACGGCTTCGTCGGCCACGCGGTTTCCGTCCTGAGCGTGACCGGATTCCTGGGCATGCTGAACCTCATCACGGGGCCGAGGTTCCTCTGGTTCATGATTCCGGGCGCGGCCCTCGTCATCAGCCTCCTTTCCCACTACGCCGGCTACGCCTCGCGAAAGCGCGACCTCGAGTCGAAGCTCCTGGATTCCCTGAACCTGAAGGGGGGATGGAGCTCGATTTTCAGGGGAAGGGGCGCGACCTCGGTGCCGGGAGGAAGACCCGACAACGAGTACTACGACTGCCTGCTCCAGGCCGAACAGGTGAGGAACGCCATACTTTCCGAGGTCCAGGGCTCGGGTTCGGGAAAGGGTTCGGTTTTCGACAAGGACATGATTCCGGTCCTCGACAAATACCTGGAACAGATCAAGATCCTGGCCGACCGCTCGACCGAGATCGACCGCATCGTCAGGGACATACCGATGGACGCCCTCGCGAAGGACAAGGCCGAGCTTCAGGGAAAACTCGCCGGCTCTGAAAGCGACGGGATGAAGAAGGAATACCAGAAATCGATCGGGGAGATAGAAAAGCAGGAAACCTCGTTCCAGGAACTGAAGGAGCAGAAGGAAGTCCTCTACCTCAGGCTCAAGTCCTCGGTCAATTCGCTCAAGCAGATGCAGATCGACCTGGCCCGCGTCAGGAACCTTCCCGAGACCGCGGGCGCGGAAGTCCTCGTCCACGAAAAGACGGCCCAGCTTAACGAATATATCGAGGACATGAGGTCGAGCTACCGCGAGATCGAGTCCCCGCTCGACGCGGCCTTCAGGAAGCTCGAGGAAGACGAGGCCGCCAAGCGGTAGGCCCTACCGCTCGACGATCAGGTTCTCGTATCCCGAATAGGCCGCGATGACCTTCCTGAGTTCGTCGAATTCGAGATCCTGGGTCCCGAGGGCGAGTATCGGGATATTCTCGAAAATCTCTGGTACCCCCTCGATTAGTCCGGGCTCGTACTTGACCACGAGATCGAGGTAAGGCTCGCTCAAGTCGTAGCAGGCCTGGGCGGTCAGCGGGTTCGAGGTCATCAGGAAAATCCGCGTCGAAAACCGGTCCTGGAAATCGGTGTTGTAGTATCGGCTCAGGTCGAACACCGAATCGGGCGAGCCGAAGACCTCGGCGATCCGTTCGCACAGGTCCTGGGGCGGCAGCTTTCCATCGGAACAGAAGACGATCTGGTAGAGGCTCGAGGGATTCGTGTCCCGAAGGAACCGGGCCAGGTTGAAGAGGCGCTTCTCGGCGGCCCGGTCGAGAACCGCGTCGAGAAAAATCGTGACGGAATTCGCGAGCTCCTCGGGATGCTCCAGGATCCGGTCCGCGGCCCTTCCCGACGGGATCGGCCCCGACCTCAGGTCGAGCAGGGAAATGAACCCGCCCAGCCTCTGGTTGAAATGGGGCAGGATCGGCTCGAAAAACTCGACACCCCATTCGTTCTCGACGTCGATGGTCGCGTTGAAAAGATCGGTCTCGTCGAGGTCCGCGGTCTTCAGCACCCAGTAGGGGGGCCGGTCCATGTACTCGATCCCGTAGCCGGCCGCCTTCGCCCTCAGCGTCGTTCCGGGCAGGAGGGAAAGGGGATAGACCTCGGCGTCGGCATGGAGTTCGGCCTCGCGGACGAAGTCGAGGGTTTCCCTGAAGCTGTCCGCCGTTTCGTGGGGCAGGCCGAGGATGATCCCGGTCTTGACGACGATCCTCTCGTCGCGAAGGAGAGCGGCCCCGCGGAGGAAGCGTTCGCGGTCCCAGCTCCGGTTCACCGCCTTGAGCGCCTTCCCGTTCACGCTCTGGAGCCCGACCTCCACCGAGGCGAAGCCCGCGGCTCGGTAGGCCTTCGCGAGCTCGGGAGTGACCGACTCGAGCCTGATCTCGGAATGGATCGGCAGGGAGTCCACGTTCCATTCGGCCATCCTGGCCAGGCGGCTTTCGACCTCGAGCCCGGCGTTGAAGCTGGGGTCCATCAGGTAGATCTCCGATGCCCCGGCCGCGTTCGCCTCGCGGATCACCCGCTCGGCGACCGAATCGGGAAAGCATCGGATGGTCGGAAAGGATTTGCCGTAAAAGCAGTAGGAACAGTTGTTCGGGCAGCCCCGCATCGTCTCCAGATGGACGGACTTCCCCCTCCGGATCGGCAGGATGCCGGAGAGGTAGGGGTTCGGCGCCGTCTCGAGGTCGAGAAGGCTCGTCGCCGCGTAGCTCTTTTTCAGCCTTCCGTTCGCCGCGGCGTCGCGGAGGAGCTCGAGGAAGACGGCTTCCCCCTCTCCCTGGACGACGGAGTCGAGAAAGCGATCGTCGAGGAGGGACGAGCCCGTGGCCGCTTCCGGACCGCCCGCGACCACGAGAAGGGAGGGTTCCGCCTCCTTGAGGCGCCGGGTCAGGTATCTGGTCCTGTCGAGGTTCCAGAGGTACACAGTGAACGCGACGAGGTCGAAGCTGCCGTCACGTATCCACTTCTCGACGGCGGCGTCGCCGCCCCAATCGGCGGTATCGCCGTCCATGATGACGATGTCGTCCGGTGAAAAATCCCCCGAGGCGCAGGCGTAGGCCTTGAGGTATCCGGCCGCGAGGGGGACGTTCGCCCCCGCCGATCGGCCGTTCGCGTCGGGAACGGGAAGCTGTATCAGTGCGATTCGCATCGGGCCACTATAGCCCATGGCGGGGATTAATACACGTACTTGGAGATGAAAACCGCCATGGAGCGGGGTCGGGCGAGAAACTCCTTCTGGGGGGAAAGGAGAACCTCGGTGCCGGGGGAGAAGATGTCCTCGGGGGGCTCGGCGGCGGTATCGACGACCCGGTACCATTTCTTGCCGACCGGCGCGTCGCACACGGCGATGATCGCGTTGTCGCTGGAGGCGTTGAACAGCATGAAGCAGTCGTTGTCATCCCGGTCCGACAGGACGTCCGCCTTCGACCCGTCGATCCTCAGGGCGAAAACCTTGTCGATCTTGGCCCAGTCAGGGGTCTGGCCCCTCGCATCGAACCAGGTGATGTCGGGGATGGCGTTGAAGCTCGCGTCCTTTCCCGTGTAGAACTCGGGCCTCAGAAAGGCGGGATGCCTCTTGCGGAAGGCGATGATCTCCTTCGTGAAGCGGTACACGTCCGCGTGCTTTTCGAGCGATCCCCAGTCGTACCAGGATACGTCGTTGTTCTGGCAGTAGGCGTTGTTGTTTCCGCGCTGGGTCCGCAGGAACTCGTCGCCGCCGAGAATCATGGGGGTACCGAGCGACAGAACGATGGTCGCCAGGAAATTCTTCGTCTGCCGGTTCCGCAACCGTTCGAGAGTCGGGTTCGTCCCCGGTCCCTCGAAGCCGTAGTTGTAGCTGAAATTCGAGTTGTTGCCGTCGTTTCCGTTCTCGCCGTTCTCCTCGTTGTGCTTGCCGTTGTAGCATACGAGATCGTTCAGCGTGAAACCGTCGTGGGACGTGACGAAGTTGATCGAGTGGAAGGGCTTCCGCCCGTCCCGAAGGTAGAGGTCGGAGCTGCCGGTGAGCCGGGTCGCGAAGGCCTGGACGGAGTGCTCGTCGCCGCGCCAGAAACGCCGGACGTCGTCCCGGAAGCGGTCGTTCCACTCGGCCCACCGCCCGCCCGGGAACCAGCCGACCTGGTAGGCTCCGGCCGCGTCCCAGGCCTCGGCGATGATCTTGGTATTCCGGAGGACGGGATCCTCGGCGATCCGCTCGATCACCGGAGGATTCTCCATCAGCTTGCCGTTCTGGTCCCGACCCAGGATCGACCCGAGATCGAAGCGGAAACCGTCCACGTGCATCTCGATGACCCAGTAGCGCAGGCAGTCGATGATGAGGCCGCGGACGACGGGATTGTTGCAGTTGAGGGTGTTTCCGCAACCCGAATAGTTCTTGTAGAACCGCTTGTTGTCGTCCAGGATGTAGTAGATCGAATTGTCGAAGCCCCGGAAATTGATGGTCGGGCCGGTTTCGTTTCCCTCGGCGGTATGGTTGAAGACGATGTCCAGGATCACCTCGATCCCGGCCCGGTGCAGGTCGCGGACCATCTCCTTGAACTCGGTCACCTGCTGGCCGAGGGAGCCGGAGGAGGAGAACATCCCCTTGGGTGCGAAGAAGGAAATCGTGCTGTAGCCCCAGTAGTTCTGGAGGCGCTCGCCGGTCCGGGGGTTCTTGCGCGGGTTCTCGAACTCGTCGAACTCCATGACCGGCATCAGCTCGAGGCTCGTGATCCCGAGCTCCTTGAAATAGGGGATGGATTCGACCACCCCCTTGTAGGTGCCGGGATGGCCGACGTCGGCGTTTTTCATCGAAAGCCCGCGGACGTGGGTCTCGTAGAGTATGCTGAACCGGAGGGGATAGTTGAGGGGACGGTCGCCCTGCCAGTCGAAGTCGTCCGAGACGACGATGCCCTTGGGCATCACCGCCGCGTCGTCGACGGTCGAAAAGGAGAGGTCGCCCTCGGGGGAGGCGGGATTGTAGCCCCGCGCGTCGTTCAGGTTCCAGACGAAATTCCCGGTGAGGGCCTTCGCGTAGGGATCGAGCAGGAATTTGTGTGCGTTGAAGCGCAGGCCCTTTTCCGGCTTGTAGGGCCCGTCGACCCGGTAGAGATAGAAGGTCCCGGGCTTGAGGCCGGCGATGAAAACGTGCCAGATGTCCCCCGTCCGATCCCGGTCCGGATCGAGCCGGTACTCGAATACCGGCTCCCCGTCCTCGGGGGTGGCGAAGATGTCCAGCGTGACGGCCGCCGCATTTCGTGAAAATACCGCGAACTGGACCCCGTCCGCCGTCGCGGTGGCCCCGAGAGGAAGGGGCCTGCCTGGTGTCGTCTCGAATCGGATTAAGGCCATTGCGTGATAAGTCTATATCCGATTTGAGCCTAGAGCAAGCGATTTGAAGTTGAAATACCGCCCCATGCTTCCGATAATGAGACCATAGTATTAAAGTGTGAGGATTTGAGAATGACCAGGATACCCATCGTTTCAACCGACGAGGAACTGAACCGTTCGATCGGGAAAGTCTGCGCGGAATCGCTCGCGTTCTCCCCCATCGTACTGAGCGACGTCCAGTCGGTCATCGAATATCTCAAGTACGAGCTTCCCGAGCTGAAAATTTTCTACTTTTCCGATCGCGCGGTGAACGTCCCCGCGATACTCGACATCATTCAGCAGGACCCCTGGCTCCACTACGGCGGCATCATCGCGATCCACGACAAACCCGACGAGAAAGAGATCCTGGAAAAGATCAGGAACACGAACGTGGTCGCCGTCATCCGCAAGGCGGAGGTCTCGTCGAACTTCCCGAGGTTGCTGAGAATACTCAAGCAGAACAAGCAGATCCTGTTCCAGCGCGGCATCCAGACCTACCTGCTCAAGGGAATAGCCGGATCCTTCATCATCGACAACGATCCCTTCGACATCACCGTCCACTGCAACCTGGTCACCAACTACCTCTACAACGCGAACCTGATCACGAAGGACGGAAAGGAAAAGCTCCACGTCGCCCTGATGGAGATGCTGATCAACGCGATTGAGCACGGCAACTGCCGGATATCCTTCGACGAGAAGACCGCATGGCTCGAAAAGGGCGGAGACATCATGTCTCTCGTCAAGGAAAAGAACAGGGATCCTGCGATCGCGGCGAAACACGTGTTCTTTTCCTACTCCATAGCCCCGGAAGGATCGCGTTTCACGATCAGCGACGAAGGGGAAGGTTTCGACTGGCGAGCCCGCCTGGAGAAGAAGGCCGAGATCGGCCTCCACGGCATGGGCATCAAGATGACCGAGATCTACGTGCGCAACATCGGCTACAACGAAAAGGGAAACGAGGTCAGCTTCGAGATCCAGCACCAGGCGAACTCGAGCAACGTCATCCCGGAGATCTTCACCCATCAGGGAGAGACGGTCTTCCACGAGGGGGACATCGTCGTCCGCGAGGGGGAGGAATCCGATTTCCTCTACTACATCGTATCGGGCAAGGTCTACGTCTACTCCAAGGGACGGTACGTTTCCCGGCTGACTCCCGACGACATCTTCATCGGGGAGATGTCCTTCCTCCTCTCGAACAAGCGCTCGGCGACCATCGTGGCCAAGGGTGACTGCGTGCTGATCAAGATATCCAAGAACGACTTCGTCAACCTGATCAAGCAGAACCCGCACTACGGCATCTTCCTCGCCCGTCTCCTCGCCCAGCGCCTCTCGAGGCTCAATCAGAGAACGGCGAAACTCAACGAGGAAAACCAGAAGCTCAAGGCGAGCCTCGAGACGAAGACCCAGGCTTGACACCGGCGAAAGGGAACGGTCTTGGCCCGGTTCCCTTTCCTTACAGGTTCTCGTCCATCTCGATCTTGTAGATGTCGGGAAGGGCGCGAAGCTCCTTGTAGAAGGGCGGTATCTCGATCGTCACCGGAATCTTCACGAGAAGGTTCACCCTGACCCGTTCGCGCTTGATCTCCTGGACGACGTCGATGGATTGAACCTTGATCTTGTTGGCGGCCATGATCTTCTGGACCTTCTTCGTGTCGACCGAGCTCCCCGTGAAGTACAGATCGATGGTTTTCACCCGTTCGGCGGGAAAGAAGCGGCGCTCGAAGTTCTCGAGCAGCACGAGGGCGACCATGATGAAGCCGAGGGCGATAGCCGAGGGAACGTAGAGACCGGCGCCGATCGAGAGCCCGACCGCCGCGGCGACCCAGATGGAGGCCGCCGTCGTGAGGCCCTTCACGTTGTTCCCCAGCTTCAGGATCGCCCCCGCGCCGAGAAAGCCGATACCCGAAACGACCTGGGCGGCTATCCTGCCCGGATCCCCGTTTTTCATATCGAAGAATTCCTGGGGTATGTAGATCGACAGCAGCATCAACAGGGTGGACCCGACGGAGATGAGGATGTGGGTCCTGAGCCCGGCCGGCTGCCGACGGCTTTCCCGCTCGAGGCCGATGAGCCCCCCCGCCATGAAGCTGAGAAAAAGCCTGACGAGGGAGGTCCAGGCGGTAATGTCGTTCCGGGTCAAAAGGTCGTTCAGCCATGACATCGAAAAACCCCCAGGCGACGGCCGACTCAGTGCTCACCGTCTATCTATGGTATACTATCAACGACATAGAACGACAATGGAAAACGTCACCTCATTTTTCAGATCAACCATAGCCGACCCCGGGCAACGATACGTCTTCCCTTCCGAAGTGGCGGCCGATTTCTGGTCCCGGGCCGTCCTCGAACGCTGCGGGATCGAGGCGGTCGCCCGCGACCGTTTCCTCTCCTGGGACGAGTTCAAGGAAGGCTTCGCCGGCACCGACCGGCCTGAAAAGCCGGCGAACATCCTCTTCCGCACCATCTGCTGCGCAGACATGATCAGGGAGAACGCCGAGAGCCCCTTCCTCTCGTCCATCATCAGGCCCGAATTCGCCTCGAGCGCGGAGCAATTCGTGCCCTATCTCCGCCGCATCCTCCCGAGCCTCGGACTTTTTTCGGGAGTCCCGCCGACGCGTGACGACGCCCTGATCGCCGACTGCCGGGAGCTTTACCGACGGTACTCCGGCCTCCTCGCACGGAGCGGGTATTTCGAACCCGCCTACCTCCGCCCGGATTTCGCCTCGCTCGACGGCCGGTACGCCATCATCTTTCCCGAGGTCATCGAGGATTTCAACGAATACCGGGAGCTTCTTGCAGGCAAGCCCGGCATCGACCTGATTTCGGCGCCCCCGGCGGTACGGACCGAGCCCCTCCTCTCGTTCGACAATTCCCTCGACGAAATCAGGGGCGTCCTCTCCCGCGTCGGAAGCCTCATCGATTCGGGGGAATCGGATCTCGGCGACATCGTCCTCACGATCCCGGGTCTCGACGGCTACCGCCGCTACCTCGCCGACGAGGCGAGGCTCCTCGCCATCCCCCTCGACTTCAGGCAGGGGGGACCGGCCTCGTCCTACGGCGCAGGCCGTTTCTACCAGCTGATCGCCGACGTCGTCGACGACTACTTCTCCTTCGAGACGATGAAGGCCCTCCTCCTCAACCGTCTCGTCCCTTGGAAAAACGAAAAGGCATTCCGAGCCCTGATCCGCTTCGGTTCGGAGAAGCACTGTGTCAGGAACTATAAGCGGAGGGGAAAGACTGTCGACGTCTGGGACCTGAGCCTCGAGGGGAATTCCCTCCTCGCCGTCTACCGCGACCTTCGGGGCTACCTGAACGGGATCGCCTCATCCCCGAGCTTCTCCGAGCTGAAGCGTCGCCTCGTCGTTTTCACGGGAAAATACCTCGACCGGCCGCGGTGGGGAGAGGAGGAGGACCGCGTGGTCGAGTTCTGCATGGACGTCCTCGAGAACCTCGTCCGCGCCGAGGCCGACCTTCCCGACCTCTCGGTGCCATCCCCGTTCCGCCTCTTCCTCTCGGTGCTGAAGGAAAAGAACTACGTCCGCCGGTCGGCCGAGCCGGGGATACCGGTTTACGATTACCGGGTGAGCGCCGGCATCGAGCCCGCCCACCACTTCATCATGAACGCGTCCCAGGACAGGACGGCGGTGTTCTTCTCCTCCCTGCCCTTCCTCCGCGACGACCAGAAGGAAACCCTGAAAAGGCCGGATGTGGACGCGACCGGGACCTTCATGAACCTCTATCGCCAGTCGGGTTCCTCGGTCCGCTTCAGCTTCGCGCGTGAATCCTTCTCGGGCTACCAGGTCCCGCCGGGGGGATTCGACCCGATGACCGGGATCGAGGCCGCGTCGGGCCCCGAGTGGAGCGACAGGCCTCTCAGGACGGAACGGCGGTTCTGGCTCGGCTCGGGCCCGGCGCCTTCGTCCCTCGGCCCCGTCCAGAGGTCGGGCTTCCTCGCGGCCTCGGCCACCCTCCTCGAACCGAAGGGCCTGGATTACGCGAAGGACAGGGCCGAGGAAACCGAGGTCGCCGCGGCCATCCTCGCGAAAACCCGAAGCGATTCGGGCTTCGTGAGGGTCACGGCGACCTGGCTCGAGGAATTCGCCGAGTGCCCCCTCGCCTTTTTCCTCACGAGGATACTGAGGCTCGAGGAAGAGAAGAACGCCATCGAGTTCCTCGACGACCGGGCCATCGGCAACCTCTACCACCGCATCGTCGCCCTGCTCTTCGAGCGCATCGCGGCCGAGGATGGGGTCTTCCGGGCCGACCGGGAGGGCGACTACCGGCTGATCCTCGGGGAGTGCATCGAGACGGCTTCGGCCGAGCTCGAGGCCTCGGACGGCGCCTTCCTCCGTCCCGTCCTCGCCGCCTTCGCCCTCAGGGTCGAGCGCTTCCTGGAAACCTTCCTCGCCGCCGAGCGCGGACGCTTTTCGGGCTACGCGGTCGCCGGGATCGAGAGGACCGAGAGCTGGGAGGGCAACGGGATCAGGTACGAGGGAAGGATGGACAGGCTCTCCTCCCGTCTCGACACGGACGGCACCTCGGCCTACACGATCTTCGATTATAAAAAGGGAAGGCTCGACGACCTCAAGGCCAGGATGAAGGCCCCCGAGAAGAGGGGCGCGGCCTACCAGTTCCCCCTCTACTCCTTCCTCCTCGAGAAAAACGGGAAGCCCGTGGAAGCGGCCTTCTACTACTCCTTCGAGAAATCGGGATTCCAGTGCGTTTTTTCCCCTCGGGAAGAGGGCTGGATCGGCCGGGAGGACTTCGACGCCCAGGTGGCGTCCCTCGGAACCGCCGTCGGGAACTTCGCCTCCATGGTCAGGTCGGGAAGGTTTCCGGCCCTCGGCGTCAGGACCGGGGCCTGCGCATCCTGCCGCGTCGCCGACGCCTGCCGGGCGCGGTTCGTCATCAGGTGAGGAAGGGAGCGTCATGAAGGAATTCGACGAATACCAGAAACGGGCGATCGCCGCGGGCACGAACACCGTCGTCTCGGCGGGGGCGGGCTCGGGGAAAACCCGGGTCCTCACCGAGCGCTACCTCCGCCTCGTCGAGGAGGGAAGGGCCGGCGTCGGAGCCATCCTCGCCCTCACGTTCACGAGAAAGGCGGCGGCCGAGATGTACGACCGGATCTACCGCGCCCTCGTGACCTCGGAAACCCCCGCCGCGAGGTCCCCGGGCGAACGCGTTTCCGGAGCCCCG
>DBTK01000070.1 GCA_002307015.1 Spirochaetaceae bacterium UBA1318 | reverse complement strand
GAAGCTCTTGTTGCACAGGGGGAAATCCGAGATCGCGTTGCCCCTGACGGCGAGGGCGAGGCCGTACCAGTTGTTGAACGAGGGATCCTTGATCTTGTACCGGGCGAGCCTTCCATCGCCGTCCGTGATCGCGACGTGGCAGATTTCCCCGCGCCACCCCTCGACGAGGGAAACCGCGATGCTTCGAGGCGCGAGGCCTGGGCCTTCCGGTGCCATCATGGGGCCGTCCGTCGGGAATTCGGCGAGCAGGTCGCGGATCACGTCGAGGGACTGCACGATCTCGAGGTACCTGATATAGGAGCGGGCGAAGACGTCTCCCGACTCGAGGGCGTATTTGTGGATCGGCCGTTTCAGGTAGGCGCCCCAGGGATGGTCCTCCCTGACGTCGAGCCTGACTCCCGAGGCCCTCGCCGCCGGTCCGACCATGCCGATGGCGTGGGCCGATGCGCCGTCCACGACGCCGATGCGCTCGAGCCGGTCGATGACGGAGGGTAAGGAAAAAAGGTTTCCGCAGGCCCGCTCTGCGTCCCTCCTGACCCTGTCGAGGGTTGCGGTCAGCTCCCCCTTGAGCGAGTAATCGACGCCGGCCGTCGTGCCCCCGACGCGCACGAGTCCCCTGCCGAACCTGCTTCCGCAGAGGGCGAGGGATGAGTTGATGACGAGGGTCCTGATGGCGCCGAAGACGGATGAGCCGAGAAGGTAGGCGGCGTCGCCGGCTATCGCCCCGAGGTCGCCGAGGTGGATGGCGACGCGCTCGAGCTCGAGCGCGAGCGCCCGTGCCCTTCCCGCCGCCTCCGGGATATCGAGGCCCATGAGGGATTCGATGCAGGCGGCCCAGGCGCTCGCGTGGGCGACCGAGGAATCCCCCGCGATCGACTCGGCGAGGACGTGCGTGCGGCTCGGGTTTCCCTCAAGGAAAAGCCCCTCTATCCCCCGGTGCTGGTACCCGAGCATGATCTCGAGGTGCTGGACGTTTTCCCCGTCGCACTGGAAACGAAAGTGGCCTGGTTCGATGATGCCCGCGTGGATGGGGCCGACGGCCACCTCGTGGACCCCCTCGCCGGTGACGGCGAAAAAGGGGGAGGCAGCCCCCGACCGGACGGGCTTGAGCCAGGGATGACCCTCGGGCCTGATCCCGAACTGCTCGAAGATCTCGCGTTCGAAGAGGTGGACCGACGGCACCGACGGGGTGAGGCTCGGATAGGAGTCGAGGCCCTCGGGCAGGGTCGTCGAACAGAGAAAGAGCCGGGACTCATCATCATCGGCGAGGACGGCGAAAAGGGTCACGGGATGCGGAGCGGTCTCGTCGCCGGCCTGGAGTCTGGCCCCGAAGAGGGTGGAGACCCGCTTCCCCGCCTCCACGTTTTCTCGAATCGTCCCAAGGAATTCCCCGAGATCGAGGGAAGGAACCCGGGAGAGCGGCATTGAGCCGGTATTCTTGAAGGAAGCGAGTGTCATTTCAGCACCTCCGCCGCGTCCGCGAACAGCCCGAAGAGGGGCGCGAAGATCCCGGATCCCAGGGCCGTGAAAAGGGCGATGAAGATGAACAGGGGAAGGACCATGCTGACCGGAACGGGACCCGAATCGGAGCTCATGACCGGCTCGCCGAAGGACATCGCGAAAACCCTCCTTCCCATGCCGTAGAGGATCACGGTGAGGAGGAGGAGGAAGACCGCAAGGAGAAGCCATCTCCCCGAGGAAACGAAGGCCGAGATCATGAGGTATTCGCTCATGAACACGGGCGACGGGGGAAAGCCCAGGATGGCGACGCAAAAGGCGACCCAGAGCCAGCCGTTGAGCGGATCTGCCTTCACGAGGCCCGAAATCTCCCTCGTATCTTTCGTGCCGAAGCGCCTCAGGATGTTCCCCGCCGTCAGGAAGAAGGGCGACTTGACCAGGGAATGGGCCGCGACGTGGAAGAGGGCCGCGAGGATTGCCGGTCCGCCCAGGCCGAGGCCGACGGCGACGATGCCCATGTTCTCGATCGAGGAATAGGCGAGCATCCGCTTGTAGTTCCTGATGCCGAGAATGAAGGCCGCCGTCACGACGAGCGAAAGGAAACCGAGGACGAGGAGGATGATCCTTCCCTGGGAGCCGAAGCCCGCGAGTCCCATCAGCTTGTAGGCCCTCATCATCCCGAGAAGGGCCGTGTTGAGCAGGGTTCCCGAGAGCAGAGCCGAGACGGGAGAGGGGGCTTCGGAGTGGGCGTCGGGAAGCCAGGCGTGGACGGGGGCGAGCCCGACCTTCGTCCCGAGGCCGATCGTGATGAAGACGAAGCCCAGCTTGAGCCAGAGGGGGGTCATCGAGGGGGCGTTCCGATAGAGGTCGGCGAGGAAGAGGGAGTCGAAGCCGACCGAACCGACCGAGATGAACACGATGCCGACGAAGGCCACGGCGATGCCGATCGAGCAGATGAAGATGTACTTCCAGGTCGCCTCCAATGAGGCCTTCGTTTTCGGGAAGTAGATGAGGTAGGAGCTCGCGAGGGTCGTCGCCTCGAGGAAAACCCAGTAGAGGGCGAGGTGTGTCGAGGCGACAGCCCCCGTCATCGAGGCCATGAAGAGGAGCATGAAAACCGCGTAGAAGGTTCCCGAGCTCCGGTCGCCCTTTGCACCCTTCCGGTAGCCGAGGTTGTAGATCGACACGGGAAGGAAGACGACGGCGAGTATGGCGAGGAAAATCAGGTTGAGGGGATCGATCGCGAAAAAGGCCGTGAGATGCTCGACCCAAGGAAGGACTAGGCATCCCGCCGAGGCGAGGCAGCCCGAACCGATCGCGCCGAGGTAGGCGATCCCGTAGGCGACGAGGGCCCAACGGTTCATGGCCTCCGACCGGAAGGCGAGGAGGACGAGGGCGAGGACGCAGGTGAAGCCGAGGAGTATTTCAAGCATGGCTAATCCTTCAACCGGGAGAGGCTGTCGACCTCGGTTTCATCGAAGGCCTCGCGGATCTTTCCGGCGAACAGGACGAGCAGGAAGATGCCGGTGAACAGGTCGAGGAGGACGCCGAGGTCGACGACGAAGGGCATTTTCTTGGCGATCGAGAGCGAAAGCAGGAAGATGCCGTTTTCCATCATCATGTAGCCGATCGCGTGGGTGATGACGTTCTTTCTCAGCATGACGATGAGGAGGCCGTTCACCATGGTCGATATGGAGATTCCGAAGTAGAGGGGTTGGATTTCCGCCGAGCGGGAACCGGAAAGGTAGGCGATGGCGAAGCCCCCGAGGAAGACGAGGGTCGAAATGATGAGGGAGAAAAAATGCGAGATGGAAGGCTCGACATCGCGGTAGGCCTCGTTTTTCCTGACCGCGTTGGAAAGCATGGCCGGGATGAGGACGGCCTTGAACACGAGGGTTTCCAGACACAGGAAGACGAAGGTGGCCGTCTCGATCCGGCCGAACTCGAGGGCGACCATCAGGAAAAGCAGGAAGCCCTGTGCGTACAGGGTCTTGATGTAGGCCTCTATCCTCGAGGTCGCGGAAACGTAGAGCATCGTCGAGCCGAAGAGGACGATCAGGAGATAGATCACGCGGCGCCTCCGAAACGGGATATCAGGATGGAGGCCAGAGCGAGAAAGCCGAAGGCCGTCATCAGGAAGATGAACTGGGGAACGAGGCGGAGCCTGAGCCGGGCCATGAGGGATTCGACGCAGCCGACGCCCACGCCGGCGACGGCGAGGACGCCGAGGGAAAGGGCGATGGAGGCGGGGACCGGCGCTCCCGCGGGGAGTAGGACGGCCCCTGCAAGGGCCGCGGCGAGGGATGCGATGACGGTCATCTTGACCGCGACGGCGTACTGGATGTAGGCGAGGTCTGGGCCCGAATAGTCGAGGATCATCGCCTCGTGGACCATGGTCAGTTCGAGGTGGGTGGCTGGATCGTCGACCGGGAGGCGCGAGCACTCGGTGAGGAGCATGACGAAGAAGCCCGCCGAGCCGAGGGCCGCGACGAGGAGGCCGAGGCTCCCGTGGCCGGAGACCGAGACGAGCAGGTCCGAAAACGAGGGCGTCCCGGCGATGGCTGCGAGGGAGCCGACGAGGACGAAGAATCCCGGTTCGGCGAGGCTCGAGAAGAATGCCTCCCTCGCCGCCCCCATTCCCTCGAAGCTCGAGCCGCTTTCCATGGCCGCGAGGATGCCGGCGAGTTTGCCCAGGGCGAGCACGTAGGAGAACACGACGAAGTCGCCCTGGAAGGAGATGACGGAGGCGCCCCCCGTCATCGGCACGAGGAGGCCGGCGAAAAGGGCGGCCGCGAGCTGGATGGAAGGGGCGGCGGCGAAGATGAGTCCCGTGGGGATGCTCACGACCTCGCCTTTTTTCAGCAGCCGAACGACATCGTGAACGGGCTGAAGGATGGATGGGCCCTTTCTCCCCGCCCACAGCGACTTGACCTTCCCGATCAGTCCGAGAAGGGGGAGGGGGGCGAGAACCAGGATGAGGATGCCGGATAGCTTGAGAAGGAGTGTCGTTTCCATCGGTTATACCACCGTCACGAAGATAGCGGAGGCGAGAAGGGCGAGGAGTCCGTAGAGGATGTACTGCTGGATCTTTCCGCTCTGGATCCATCCCAGCAGGGAGAGGAGTTTTTCGATCAGTTTTCCGGCTGGGTCGACGATCCGATGATCGACGAAATCGCGGAAGCTTGCTTCGCGGGATGCCTCGCTCGGAAAAAGTGCCATCGGCGCATCGGCTTTCTTCTTGCCGGAACGGCCGATCCCGTAGAGCTTCAGGTAGGAACTGACGAACGAGGATGCGGTGTACTGCATCCTCGGGTTGTAATCGGGGTAGCCGCAACCCCAGGTCGTATGCCGGGTAACCGATCGCCCGCGAAGCATGACAGTTCGCATCAGGAAAAGGATGGCGGCGATCGCGACGAAGACGAGAAGGGCGAGCGACAGCTGAGAAAGCAGCTCTCGAGAGGGGGCGAAGGCTTCGGAAGCCTCGAACCCCTCGATGCCCAGGATGCCGCCGACCGCGGTGCTGAAGAGGGAGAAAAAGGCCGAGGCGAAAACGCCCGCCGCGAGGCACAGGAAGGCTGCGATCGCTGCCGGAACGAGCATGACTCCTTCTGGCTCATTGGCTTTTTCCGCGGCGACGCTTCTCGGGTTGCCGAGGAAGGCGATGCCGTAGAGCCGGGTGAAGCCGAGGACGGCCGTCGATCCCACGAAGGCGAGGGAGGCGAGGATCAGGGCGCCGATGACGATGGAAACGGGACCGGCGAATCCGAGAAAACGGGCACCACCGATATATAGAAGGAATTCGCTGTAGAAGCCGTTGAATGGCGGGAGGGCGCAGATGGAGAGTATGCCGACAAAGGCGAAATGGGATGTCATCGGCATCTTTTTCGAGAGCCCGCCGAGGAGCTCCATGTTTCTCGTATGGGTCTGGCCGTACACGGCGCCGACGCAATAAAAGAGGAGGCTCTTGAAAAGGGAATGATTAAGGGTATGGAAAAGGGCGCCGGAGAAGCCGAGAACGGCCATGGTCCTGTCCCCGAAGGAAAGCCCCAACATCCCGATCCCGATGCCGATCCCGATGATACCGATATTCTCGACGCTCGAGTAGGCGAGAGCCTTTTTCATGTCCTTTTGCTGCAAGGAATAAATGATTCCGATTATGGCCGTGACGACGGAGACGGCGAGCACCGCGGCTCCCGCTGCCGGTCCCGGTTTTCCCGCCGCGATGATCGTCCTCAGCATTCCGTAGATGCCGGTCTTTATCATGACGCCCGACATCAGCGCCGAAACGTGGGTCGGAGCCGAGGAATGCGCCCGCGGCAGCCAGGTGTGGAAGGGGGCGAAACCGGCCTTGAAGGCGAATCCGATGAGGAACAGGGCGAAGGCGAGGGTTCCCGCCGCGCCGTCGGAGGCGAACGCGTTCGCGAAACCGGCGAAATCGGGATTTCCCGACCGGAGCGAGACGAGAACGAAACCGGCGACGAGGAAGAGGAAGCCGATGTGCATCGCGGTGACATAGTAGATCGCCGCCTGTACCGTCTCCTTTTTCTCGTGCTCGAACGCGACGAGGAACGAGGAGGAGATCGACATCGCTTCCCAGAAAACAAGGAACGCGATCGCGTTGCGCACCGTCACGACGAGAAGCATCGAGGCGACGAGGACGGAAAGGAAGAGAACGTGGGATGTCATCGGCCTTCCCGTATTCCGGTAGGGCTTCAGGTATCCGATGGCGTAGAGGGAGGCGAGGAAGGATTGGACCGCGATCAGAATCACAAAGAACGCCGAGAGGGGATCGATTTCGAAACGGACCGAGCCGAAGGGCTCCGATAGGTCGACGGAAAATCCCGCGATGGTTCCCGAAACGAGAACCGGCACTGCCTGGCTGCACACGAGAACGGCGGAGACGCCAGCGGCGACGCAGAAAACCTGGAGTTTCCCGCTCTCCCTGAAAAACACGGTAACGAGGCCGCCGAGGACGAGGACGGCGATTCCGGCAAAAAAAAGGCTCATCGGGCTGTCCTTTCAGCCCATCCGGCTTCGGTCCTGGCGACATAGGCGAGAAGCTTTTCGGCCCCGGCGCGTTCGCGAAGCAGGGCGATGAAATCCTGTTGCCGGCAGAGGTACATGAGTTTGGCAAGGATCTCCAGGTGGCGTTTGGCGTTCGCCGAGAGGAGGATGAAGACGACTCCGACCGGAAGCCCGTCGATGGCCCGGTAATCGATCGGTTTTTGCAGGAAGCATACGGCGATCCGTTCGCTGTCGATGTCGGCGATGATCGGGTTTCTCGCATGGGGTATGGCGATGCCGGCCCCGATGGCCGTTGGCATGAGTTCCTCCCGCTCGAGAAGGGAGGACGTGATGCTCTCCCGCCCCACTTCCGGGGGGCAGGAGATGACCGCTACCGAATTCCCGATCACCTCGGGCACCGTCGATCCGGGAATATCGTAGTAGATTCCGCCCTGGAGGATGAGTTCATGGATGCTTCGGGGGCTGTTGGTCAGGTTCATGTCCAGTATTTTGTTCGATACGTGGATCCCGGTTTTGAGTATCCATTCGCTGATCTCGGCCTTGTTGAAACGGTAGCCGTTGTCGATTTTGTAGGCCGGAATTTCCTTGTTCTCCACCCATTTGCGTATGGTTTTTTCCGAGACCTGAAGGAGTTCAACCATATCCTTGATGCTTAATTCCATTAAAACTGATTTCCTGTGGGACTCTGTGACTGTGTTCCATTTTATGGATAGGAGGCCATGGTGTCAATTATTTGCCCATGGTCGGTCAGCCCCGTCCGCTGCGGGACGAAAATCGTTGACAACCCGGCGATTGCAGGTGTATCATCCATCGTAATAAGATAAGCTATTGGAGGTTTACATGGCGAAAGTAGAACTGAAAGGTATCAGCAAAGTCTACGAAGGCGGGGTACGCGCCGTAGACAACGCGAACATCACCGTAAACGACCAGGAATTCGTCGTTTTCGTCGGCCCGTCGGGCTGCGGAAAATCGACGACCCTTCGAATGGTCGCCGGCTTGGAAGACATCACCGAGGGCGAGCTTTTCATCGACGGCCAGAAGATGAACGACGTTCCGCCGAAAGACCGCAACATCGCGATGGTTTTCCAGAATTACGCCCTCTATCCCCATATGACCGTCTACGACAACATGGCGTTCGGTCTCAAGATCAAGAAGGTCGACAAGGCCGAGATCCAGCGCCGCGTCGATGAAGCCGCGAAGATCCTGGACATCGACAAGCTCCTCGACCGCAAGCCGAAGGCCCTCTCCGGCGGCCAGCGCCAGCGAGTCGCGGTCGGCCGCGCCATCGTCCGTCACCCGAAGGTCTTCCTCTTCGACGAGCCCCTTTCGAACCTCGATGCCAAGCTCCGTGTCCAGATGCGCGCCGAGCTTTCCGGTATCCATACCCGGCTCAAAGCGACCATGATCTACGTTACCCACGATCAGGTCGAGGCCATGACCATGGGCGACAAGATCGTCGTCATGAAGGACGGCAAGATCCAGCAGATCGGCGCGCCCCTCTATCTCTACAACCACCCGATCAACAAGTTCGTCGCGGGTTTCATCGGATCCCCGCCCATGAACTTCCTGACCGTCAAGATCATCGAGAAGAGCGGCCAGATCTACGCCGATGAGGGTTCCTTCGTCCTTCGGCCCGCCGCCGAGCACGTCGAAGCCCTTCGGAAGTACGTAGGCAAGGAAGTCTATTTCGGCGTACGGCCGGAGGATCTCGCCTACACCCCGAAAGCCTCGACCAGCGAGAACGACATGCCCACGAGCATCATGGTCATCGAGCCCCTCGGTTCGGAAATCCACCTCTACATCAAGACCCGCAACCAGGAACTGATTGCGAAGACCACGCCGAACTACACCTTCCACATCGGTGACGAGGCGCATTTCAATCCGGTCATGGAAAAAGCCCGCTATTTCGACAAGGAGACCGAGCTTTCCATCCTGCGCGACCAGGAAAGCGACAAATAGTCCCTGATTTCCCGTTTTGAAGATCGGCCCGATCGCGGTAACGCGTTCGGGCCCTTTTTTTTGCAATTTACGGCCCCGAAAGCCGATTTCATGGTTGTCAATCGCGTTGCAAATGCGCGGATTTGTTCGTATACTTGGTAAACGATGGAGACTCGGCTTTCTTACACACGCGACGAACTAATCGGAAGGCTCAATACCCTCGTTGGGTCGACCGAATCAATCTATCTTCATTTGGGTCGGCTCTATCCCGAGATCGTCAGGGAGATGAACCGGAGTCTCGAAGAGTCGGCCAAGGCCGTCGATTCGATGCGCCAGGGCTCGACGATCGAGGCCTTTCTTCATGACATTAGCGGTTCGGTCCGCGATTTCGTGGGCAGCCTGAAGACCACCCTCGAGGAGATGAGCGGCCAGGACAGCGAGGCCCTTCGAGCCCTCAACACCGTCATCGGCCAGCTTTCCTCTCTCGACGGCCTCGTCGTGAGGATCAAGCAGGATTCTGAGGAGATGGAGATCATTTCCCTGAATGCCATGACGTCGGCCCTCAAGGCCGGAAACATCGGCAAGGCTTTTTCGGTCATCACCGACGACCTGAAGCGGCTTTCCGAACAGACGATCAAGCTTACCGAAAGCCTCACTGAGGACGAGCGGGCGCTTCTCGCATCCTTCTATAAATTCAAGGAATCCCTCGAGTCCGTCGAGAAATACCGTCAGGAGATCATCGGGAATCTCGACGATCGCCTGAACGAGAGCCTTTCCATCATGGATGAGGGGCTTTCCGAGATCGCCAACTTTTTTTCCTCCCTCGTCCAGAATTCCGGGGCGGTCAAGGGACCGGTGATGTCCATTATGGAGGAGATCCAGCTTCAGGACCTCATCCGCCAATCCGTCGATCACGTCATTATCGCCCTCAAGGAGATCGAGGATCCGATGGAGGGGGACAATTCGGGCGAACTTCTCGACGACTGGTTTTTCGAGAAACTGCTTTCGGGCCTCTGCCAGTCCGTACTTGCGGACGTGGACTCCAAACTGGCCGAAAGCATCGGCTCCTTCGGCGGAAGCATCGCCTCGATCGATTCCCTCATCACGGAGGGGGAGAGGGCGAGAAACGACTTCGCCCGCGACTATTCGCGGGGCTCGGCGACCGAGGTTTCAGGTTCATCCTTCGGCGCGAGGCTCGATCACTCGGCGAAACTCATCAACGGGATCATGGTGGACGTTGGCCACTACTTCAAGTTGAAGGATCACGTCCTCCTCCAGGGCAGCGCCCTCGCCCATTCTGTCGAGGATCTCGAGGACAGGTTCCGGTCGTTCTCTCGCATCGTTTCCCGGTTTCAGAGCATCAACGTCGCCTCGCGGATAGAATCGGCGAAGCAGCAGGCCCTTCGCGGCATGAACGAAACCGTCCAGGAGATGTCCTCGCTGACCGAACGGATAGGCGGCGACGTCTCGGGAGCCCTTGAAAGCACCAAATCCTTCATCGATAAGACCCGGCTCGCCGTCGTCAACCTCGAGCGGCTCTATGTGGGAGAGAGGAAGTCCGTCGAAGCGGCCGAGCGTGAGTTGTCCCATCGATTCGGGGACGTGAACGCGATCAAGGATTCGCTGGGGCGTCAGGTCGAAGGATTTTCCCTCTATACCCACCGCTTCGTCGACCTCATCTCCTCTTCGAGGACCGATCTTGCGGGGCTCGCGACGCTCCGATCGGAAATAGCCGCGATCGATCAGATCCTCGATACGATCAGGCAGAAGGCGGTGGAAAACATATCCTTGGCCGGAATCGACCCCGAAAGCGAGCATCAATCCGGGAAGAATCAACGACTCAAGGAACTGATCCAGCGATTCACAATACTGACGCACAAGAAAGCCGCGGGCGACCTTGGGAAATTCGACGTGGAGTCAGGTACCGCTTCCGGTGAAGTCACCCTTTTTTGAACGGACCCCCCGATGTTCAGCCATCGTAATTCGCAATTTCAGAAAGAGATCGTAACCATCCATCCCGGCGAGTACCTGGCTACGGGGGATGATGTCATCATCGCCACCGTGCTGGGCTCCTGCATAGCCGTCGCCCTCTTCGATCCACGGGGGCCCCGAGGCGGGCTCAACCATTTCATGTTGCCGGGAAACCTCTCGGACGCGACCCAGTTTTCCTCCCCCAACGCGAAGTACGGCCTCTACGCGATGGAACTCCTGATCAACGATCTTCTCAAGGCGGGTTCCCGCCGTCAGGATCTCACGGCGAAGGTCTTCGGCGGAGGCTCGGTTCTGAGACTCGATTCAGGCTTTACCAACAAGATCCCCCAGAGCAACATAGATTTCGTGTTCTCCTTTCTGAAGACCGAGGGCATACCGGTCATAGGCTCGGATGTCGGCGGGACGGCGGCACGCAAGGTTTTCTTCTTTCCCCTCGAGAACCGGGTTCTGCTCAAGCGCATTACCGGCACGCTGATAGCGGCCATCGGGAAGGAGGAGGAAGGCTACCTCGAGAATATCAAGAAGAAGCCCGACTCCGGCGAAATCGTCATGTTCGATTGATATTTTCGAGGGTTTTCGCTACACCTACCGTATGTTCGATTTCCTGAAACGCCTGTTTCGCCGGAGCGACGAGATCGATCCCTCGGCGACGGTGGAAGAGTACTGGCAGACTGATTTTTCGAAGGCCGACTCGAGCCGTTTCCGAGAGGAGACGGGAGAGGGCTACGCGGCGCGTTTCGCCAGGAAAAGGCTGACACTCGAGCTCCTTCGCGAAGGGCTGTTCGCCTGGGTGCGGGATCCCGTCTATCGGTACACGGACTGCGTCATCGAGGCCGTTTTCGCCTCGGGACCCGGAAACGGCTATTCGGCCTGCGGCCTCCTGTTCCGCTACCAGGATGATACGAATTTCTATTCCATAATGGTGTCGAACCGGGGATATTTCAGGCTCGATGCGGTTTTCAACGGTTCCCCGATGCCCGTCATCGGATGGACGGAACTGCCGGTGCGGGTTTCCTCCGAGGGCGATCCTGAGGTTCCCGAGCTGGCCGGCGGAGGGATCTCCCTCAGGCTGATCGTCAGGGGCGGGCATTTCACCGTCATCATCGACGACGTCTGGGCCGCCGAGGCTTCGGACGATACCTTCGCCCTGGGTTCGATCGCCTTCGCCGGCGAGAATTTCTCCGGAACCCCGAAGGCCTTTTTCGAGCTGCGCGCCATCGGCGTGGAATCGAGGCCGATGGAGGTGGAAACCCTCTATTTCCGCTGGAACAGGTACATCCAGATCGAACCGGCCGCACGCGTTCACCTCGCCGAAAGCTACTACGCGATGGGAAATTACGTCGCGGCCACGATCCAGCTCAATCGCGCCGCGAAGAACGCAGAGCTCGACACGCGCGCCCTCTACCTCCTCGCCCAATGCTTCATGAACCTGAACCTGAACGACGAGGCCGAAAAGGCTCTCGACCGCTGCCTCGCCCTGATGCCCGAGGGCAATCCCGAACTCTACGCCAACGCCTCGACCGACAAGGCGAATCTGCTCTATCTCCAGAACCGCTTCGGCGACCTGAAGACCTACCTGGACCTCCTTCCACCGTCTGAGCCGAACGCGAGGCTCGAGAACCTCGCGGGCCACGCCGCCTTCAACTTCGGGAGCTGGGCCGAGGCCGCCGGGCATTACGGCAGGGCGAGGGCCCTCGATCCCGGCGTGCCCATCTATGCCCTGAACGAGGCGAGGGCCCTGGACAACGGCGGAAAGCCGGAGGCCGCCTTTTCCGCCTACCTCGAGGCGGCGCGTGGCTTTTTCAGGCTGGAATCATGGACCGATCTCGCGGTCTGCCTCCCCCGGCTGGCCGAGATCGATCCCGGCAACGCCGACGTGGCCGCCATCAGGGGGAAGGTCGAGTTCAGGGAGGAGCGCTGGCTCGAGGCCGAACGGAGCCTCGGGACGGCCCTCTCCGGCGGGTCGGACGATTCGGTCGTGCCCTACCTCTTGGGAATTCTCAAGGCGAGGACGGGACGCAGGACCGAGGCCCTCGAACTCTACCGGAAGGCCTGCGATCTCGCGCCGGACTTCGGGCTTTATCGCTTCAGGCTCGCCGAGGCGAAACACCTCCTGGGCCTTCCCGTCCTCGCCGACCTCGACGAGGCGCTTCGGCTCGATCCGGTGAACGGCTGGCTTCACAACCTCGCCGCCCAGGTGTTCGCCGATTCGGGCGACCCCGCAGCCGCCCGCCGCCACCTTGACGAGGCGAGGACTCTCCTTCCCGGCGAGAACGACATCAACGTGAATTACGCCGATTTACTCGCCCGGTTCGAGGGCGTCGACAGGGCCGTCGCCTTTCTCGATTCCCTGCCGCCGAGCCCGGCCCTGCTGAACGCGAAGGGCAACGTCCTGGCCTCGGCGAGGCGGCTCGACGACGCCGCCGGAGCCTACCGGGCCGGCCTTGCCCTCGACCCCCGGTTCATGCCCATCGTCGAGAATCTCGCCGCCCTCCTGATCGAGCAGGACGGCTACCCCGAAGCCGACGAACTCCTCGCGAACGGCCTCGGGATCGAACCCGAGAATCCGCGGCTCCTCACCCTGACCGGGGCCCTCGCCTCCCTCGAGGGGGACTACGTCCGAGCCGAGCTTTCCTACGGGGCCGCGGCCGAGCTGGAACCGGGATCCTCCGAGCCCCTCCTCGCCCTCGCGAGGCTTCACCTCGATTTCGCCCAGAGGAAGAAAGCGGACTCGGCGATACGGGCCCTCCGTCCCCTGGCCGCAGCCGATCCCTCCATCGCCGAGCAGTATTCCACGCTCGAGCGCACGTTCCGCGAGCGTTTCGGCAGCTTCATGAACTGCGCTTCCTGCGGCAGGGAATGGTGGATCGACAACGGTTCCGATTTTCCGGGCCTGCTCCGGATTCTGGGAGAGCTGCCCGACGACGCCCCGGCGGGACGGTGTCCGAAATGCGGCAAGCTCTACTGCGTCGGCTGTTCGAAGGAGCACCTGGTCGAGGGGAGATTCACCTGCCCCGAGTGCGGGGAGAACCTGAAGCTGAGCGACGGCCGTCTCAAGTTTCTCGTCAATTCCTACCTGACCAGGGATTGAAGGCGCCCCGTATCGGTGCGGGCTTGTACTTTTTCGTTCCGGCGGGTATTATGCACCAAGGGTCGTTTCGGATGAAGAAATTAACAATTATTTCCATCGCGCTTGTCGCGTTTTCTCTTTCGTCGTTTGCCCAGGAAATCGTCACCGCCGACAGTTTCTTTCAAACCGTCTCGGACCGATACGCCGACGTGAACGATTATTCGGCGAAGGTCTCGATCACCGCCGGAAAGTCGGCCATGCAGGGGGACATCATCTACAAGAGTCCGGCCCTGCTCCGGATCGATTTCATCCAGCCGGCCGATCAGGTCATCTGTTTCAATCGCGATACGCTCACCGTCTACCTGCCCGAGTACCACGCCGTGCTGAGCCAGCAGGTGGGGCCCGCGTCGTCCGGCGGCAAGGCGACCGGGGCTTCCCTCGCCTCGAAGCAGGGCCTCGCCCTGATGAGGCGGAACTATACCGTCGGCTATCTCTCCACGACGAGCGCCGTTGCGCTGGACGAGGGATCGTCCGAAAAGGTGATCAAGCTCGTCCTGACGCGGCGGACGGTGGCCGAAGGCTTTCGCTCCATCATCCTTTCCATCAATCCCGAGACCAAGCTGATCAGGAGGATCGAGGGGGCCACGACCGCGAACGATTCGGTTACCTTCGATTTCACGGCGATCAAGTTGAACCAGAATATTCCCGATGCGCGGTTTATCTATGATTCTCCCGCGTCGGCGAACCTGTACAATAATTTTCTCTTTAAGTCTGAAAACTAGAGATACCAGGTTATGCAAATGGAAGCAATCGGCGAAAAATTGAAAGCGGCCCGCGAATTGAAGGGCCTTACCCACGACCAGATATCGAGGGACATCCACATCTCGCGACAGTATCTGGTCGCCCTCGAGGAAGAGGATTTCGGAGCGTTTCCGGGGGATACCTATCTCATCGGCTTCCTGAAAAATTACGCCGATTATCTCGGAATCGAACCCGACGAACTCGTTTCCATGTACAAGCACATGAGGATTCAGGAACAGCCGATTCCGGTCGAGCAGCTCCTGGAGAAGAAGAAACCCTCGATGTCGGTCGTCATCGGCGTCGTCGCCGGTGTCGTCATCGTCCTGGTCATCCTGATCGCCGTCATCTCGGGCGGACACAAGACCGTGGCCCTGCCCGGTCAGGGCAGCCTCGCCTCGACCCAGGACAAGTCCGAGTATTTCATGAGCGGAACGGCCTTCGACAAGCGCCTCTACCAGGGTGATTCCGTCGTCGTGCAGCTCCAGTCCCAGAAGTACACGGTCGTCGTCAAGTCGATTTCCGACTCGGTCAGCTTTACCACCCCTGCGGGAACCTCCGTCGTGTCCCTGGGCGAGGATTCCGGGCTCGACCTGACCGGGGATTCCCTTCCGGACGTACGCGTTTATATCAAGGATCTGGACAAGAAGGATCCCAAGAAGGGCGCCGACGTCCATTTCGAGCTCATCACCGGCGCCCAGACCGGGTCGACTTCGGCCACCGGCACCGCCACGGCTGCCGCACCCGCCGCCGGAGCGGCCTCCGCGGGAGCCTCAGCCCAGGACCAGAACGCCGCCGTCCCGACGGCAGCGCCCGCCTCCTCCGCCCCGACGGTCATCCTCGAATCGCGGAACCCCTATCCCTTCACCGCGGTCTTCAATTTCCGCGGCTACTGCATGTTCCGCTGGGAGATCGACAAGAACGACAGGACGGAGCGGTATTTCCACAAGACCGAAAGCGTCACGGTCAGCGCGAACAACGGGATCAGGGTCTGGCTCTCCAACGCCGCCTCGGCGAAGGCGACCATTTCCAACAAGGATTTCGAGTTCGGCGGTTCGGGCGAGGTCGTCGCGAAAAGCATTAAGTGGATCAAGGACGATACCTCGGGGACCTACAAGCTGACGGTCCTCCCCCTCGAATAAGCACGTGGCGTCAAGATTCTACATAGAAAATCTTGGTTGCGCGAAAAACCAGGTGGACGCCGAGCTGATGATCACGACCCTCCGCCAGGAAGGGTACGACTACGTCGATTCCGCGGACCTCGCGGACGTGATCATCGTCAACAGCTGCGGCTTCATCGAATCCGCGAAAAAGGAATCCATCGACACGGTCATGGCCGCCCGCGACCAGTATCCCGGCAAGAAGATCATCCTCGCCGGATGCCTCGCCGAGCGCTACGGCGATGCCCTCCTGGACATCATGCCCGAGGCCGACGGCTTTTTCGGCAACCGCGACATCTCCCGCGCGGGCGACGCCGTCCGGTCCGCCCTCGAGGGGAAACGCGAGGTGGTCCATCCCGCGGACTTTTCGGCCTGCGACGGCCTCGAGAGGGCCGTGCTTCTTTCTCGGCGAGGCAGCGCCTACCTCAAGATCACCGAGGGCTGCGACAACCGCTGTACCTACTGCGCCATCCCCCTGATCCGGGGCGCGCTCCGCTCGAGACCCATCGCCTCGATCGCCGCCGAGGCCCGCGAGCTCATCGCCGGCGGCGCCTTCGAGGTGAACCTCGTCGGCCAGGACCTCGGCGCCTACGGGACCGATTTCGCCTCCTCGGACGGATCGACCCCGGGACCCTGCCTCCTTCCCGAACTCCTCGCCGAGCTCTCGAAGATATCGGGCAGGTTCTGGATACGGCTCCTCTACATCCATCCCGATCATTTTCCCTTTGCCATTCTCGACGCCTGCGCCGCCGACCCGCGGATCCTTCCCTACTTCGACCTGCCGATGCAGCACGCCTCGGCGACCGTCCTCAGGGCGATGAACCGCCGCGGCGACGCGGAAACCTACCTTGCCCTCGTCGCCCGGATACGGAAGCGCCTTCCCGACGCCGTCATTCGGACGACCTTCCTCGTCGGATTTCCGGGGGAAACGGAAGAGGACTACCTGGCGCTGAGGGATTTCCAGGACAGGGCGAAACTCGACTGGGTCGGCGTCTTCACCTATTCCCGCGAGGAGGATACCCCCGCCTTTTCGATGAAGGCGAAGCGGGTGCCGATGAAGGTCGCCCGGGAACGGAAGGCCGGCATCGAGTCGGCCCAGCAGGCCATCACCTCGGCCCGGCTCGAGCGCTTTGTCGGCAGGAGGCTTCCGGTCATCGTGGAGGAGGCCGTCGAGGGAGAGGAGCTCTTCCTCTGCCGGGCCTACCTCCAGGCTCCGGAGGTCGACGGGCTCACGGTCGTCCATTCCGGAAGGACGCTTTCGCCGGGAGAAACCCTGAACTGCGCCGTGGCGCGGGTGAACGGCGTCGACCTGGAGGCTGCGGAAGATGCCGGCGCCTGACGGACGGAATTCCGCCGGAGCATCGAGGCCTGATCCGGCCGAAGGATCCTCGCGCCGGGATACGGCCGCCGATTACCTGAGCGGCCTCAACCCCGAGCAGCAGGCCGCCGTCCTCCATTCGAAGGGCCCCCTCCTCATACTCGCGGGAGCCGGATCGGGAAAGACCCGGGTCATCACCACCAAGATCGCTTACCTCATCCGCGAGATGGGGGTGAATCCCGAATCGATACTCGCGGTGACCTTCACGAACAAGGCCGCCAAGGAGATGGCCGAGCGCGCCTCGCGCCTGGATCCCCGGGCCTCGCGCGCGACGATCAGGACCTTCCATTCCTTCGGGGCCTGGCTCCTGAGGCGGAACGCCCAGGCCGCGGGCCTCCCCTCCAGTTTCACGATCTACGACGATTCCGACACCCTCTCCCTCCTTTCGGCCGTCAACCAGGACATGACGAGGACCCAGCTCTCGCCCTTCTCGCGCTGGATTTCCCGCGCCAAGGACTACTGCCTGGGGCCGGACAGCCCCGAGCTCAACCGGATCACGAGCGAGGATTCCTTTCCCGCCATCTACAAGGCCTACCAGGAAAGGCTCACGAAGGCGGGGGCGGTGGATTTCGGCGACCTCATCACCCGCTGCGTGAAACTGATGAGGGACGAGCCCGGGGTCAGGGCCAGGATACGGCAGCGCTTTTCCGTGGTGATGGTCGACGAGTACCAGGACTCCAACGTCGCCCAGTACGAGTTCCTCAGGGAGCTCTGCGGGCCGGAGACCTATATCTGCGTCGTCGGCGACGACGACCAGTCGATCTACCGATTCCGCGGCGCCGAGGTGAAGAACATCCTCACCTTCGACGAGCGCTTCCCCGGTACCACCGTCATCCGGCTCGAGCGCAACTACCGCTCGACCCAGAACATCCTGTCGATCGCGACCGCCGTCGTCGAGAACAACTCGGGCCGGCTCGGCAAGACCCTGATCGCCCAGCGGCCGGGCGGCGGCAAGGCGACGATCGCCTACCTCCACGACCAGGACCAGGAGGCCGCCTACTGCGCCCGCGTCGTGGCCGAGCACCGAAAATCCGGCGGGCGCTACGGCGACGTCGCCATCCTCTACCGGACGAACGCCCAATCCCTCGAATTCGAGACCGCCTTCCTTCGCCTGGGCATTCCCTACCAGGTCGTCGGATCGCTCAAATTCTACGAGCGCGAGGAGGTGAAGGATACCCTTTCCTGGCTTTCCTTCCTGACCAACCCCCTCGACGAGGTTTCCTTCCGCCGCATCATCAACAAGCCCGTCCGAGGCATCGGCGAGAAGAGCATCGAGAGGATCGTCGCCTCGGCCGTCCGTCTCGCCGCCGGGGGCGAGACTGAGCCCTTCCTCATCGCCTGCGAAGAGGCCGGCGGGATGAGGGAGGGGGAGGCCCTCGCCTCCAAGGGAGCGGCGGGAGCCCGCTCCTTCGTCGCCCTCGCGAAAACCCTTAAAATCCTGCTGGGGCCCGAGGTTCCTGAAGCTTCCGCCTCCCCGGAAACCCCGGAACCGGAGGTTGCCGGGATCGCTTCGACGGCGGCCGAAGCGGCCCGGGTCTCAACCACCCCCGATCCGCGGACGGTTGAGATAGCCGTTGAGGCAGGCGCTCCCGTCAAGCCAGGGAAGGGCAATGGAAAGAAATCCCGCCGACGGGAACCGGAGGGCCTCGCCGCCTTCGTCCAGCGGGTCATCATGGATACCGGGCTCGCCGATTACCACAAGGGCCAGGACGAGATCCAGGGCAGCCAGAAGGTTCAGAACCTCGAGCAGCTCATCAACGGCGCCTCGAGCTACCCCGCCGACCGGGCCGGCCTCTCCTCCTTCCTCGAGTCCATCGCCCTGGACCGATCGCTCGCGATCGAGGGCGAGGAGCTGGACGGCGTCGTCCTCATCACGATCCACAACACCAAGGGCCTCGAGTTCCCCGTCGTCGTCGTTTCCGGCATGGAGGCGGGCCTCTTCCCCCGCGAGGAGGAGGAGGGCGAGGAACGCGAGGAGGAGAGGCGGCTTTTCTACGTCGCGATCACCAGGGCGAAGGACGCCCTCTTTTTCACGACCTGCCGCGAGAGGCGGCTCTGGGGCAGGCTCGAGGAGATGTATCCCTCTCCCTTCCTCGCCGAGATCCCGCGTGACCTCGTGGAGACCGTCGGTTCCTATGGAGGCGCCGAGGAGGCTGTCGGGGGAGGCGAATGGGCGGCGGGAACGGCCGTGTTCAGCGAGGAATACGGCTCGGGCGTCATCTGCAGAAGGTGGCATGCCGCCGACCAGCTCATGGTCGAGGTCGAGTTCGAATCGGGTCGAAGGGCGAAGCTTTTCCCGAAATACAACAAGCTCGAAAGGATTTCACGCGATGGATTTTAACGCGAGGATGGACCGGACCCTTCTTTCCCTCATGCCCGACATCAGGCGGGCGAGGGAATTCCGCCTCTACGATGCGGGCGGCAGGCGCTTCCTCGACGCCTATCTCGATTCGGGCGCCGCCCTTCTCGGCCACCGGCCGGCGGGGCTGGCGAACACCCTCAAGAACGAGCTCGACCGCGGCGGTTTCGCCGCCCTCCCTTCTTCCTGGTCCAGGCGCTGCGACGGGGCCATTGCCGCCTTGCTTCCGGGCTATCCGGTACGGCGCATCTACATCTCCTTCGAGAAAGCGCTCGAGGCCATTGCCCCCTTGGGGGTGTCGGAAGCCGTCGACGACGTCCTGAGGTTTCCCTCGTCCGATTCGAAGCCGTCTGAGGGAATCGTCGGTCCCCGTCCCCGGGCTGCCCTCTGGCGACCCTTTCTGCCCGGCCAGGGCGATGCGGATATCCTTCTGCCCGTGCTTCCCTTTCCCCTCTGGCCCGCTCCCCAGGTGGTGCTTTTCCGGGATGACCCGGGGAACGCCGTCCCGCCGTCCGACGTCATCTCGCCGTTCTGGCTTTCCGGGCTCGCGAGCACGGCGTTTTCGCTGATCGCCTATGCCAAGACCTACGGCGAGCCCCTCTGGAAGCGATTCGAGCTTTCCGCGCGGAATGCCTGGACGAGGCGGGGGCCCTACCTCTATCCGCGATGTTCAGCCTCCGGCTATCTCGATTTCTTCCGGGATTGCCTCGCCTCGGGCATCCTGCCGTCGCCGGATTATCGATTCCCCTCGATCGTGCCGGGCATCTTCTCCTCCGGCGACCTCCAAGGCTTGAGGAAAAAAACATCAGGGAACGGGCCGACCGACATTGACGGCGCGAACGGCGCCGCGGCATACTGAAGCCCATGGATTACGGACAACTGGTCGTCCAGTTCA
The DNA here is from genome assembly GCA_002307015.1 of Spirochaetaceae bacterium UBA1318. Taxonomy (GTDB): domain Bacteria; phylum Spirochaetota; class Spirochaetia; order Treponematales; family UBA1318; genus UBA1318. The sequence continues at coordinate 6,314 of DBTK01000070.1, read as the reverse complement.
GCAAATTGATCCTCGGCGCCGTCGCCACCTTCCTCGCCATCATTCTCTGGTCGAAAACGAGGGATACCGCCTGGATGCTCATTGTCATCGGCATCATCGTTTCCTACGTCGAGGTCGTGTTCGTGACCCTGAATGGGTTCGGCATCGTCAGGGCCGACCTCTACTCGATCGGCGGGGTACCGCTCATCGGCCTCGTCGGCGGGAATCTTCCGACGGTTTTCTTCATCGCCGCCTTTCTCGTCATGCTTCTGAGAAAGCGCTACCGCTGAGGGACAAGCCGTTTTCGTGAACTGTCCGCCTTTCTGGCGGCCCGGAAACCCCGTCGGGGTGCGGGTGCTTGACGAGAGGGCATGTTTGATATATTGTGAACCGTTACAAAATTCGCAAGGGGGAATCGTCGAATGGTGGCATTGCTGGTCGGAGTTGTATTTCTTGCCTTTACGGTTTTTTCCGTACTCCCGCTTCCCTTCGGACTTGATTGGTGGCCCCAGGTTGTTTTCGTTCTCAAGGGCGCCGTTCCCGTTTTTGCACTCTTCATCGGTTTGATCGCGATTTTCATCGGGGTTGCCGATATTAAAGATAAGATCGAAGCGAAGAAAGAAGAAGAAGAGGAAGCCAAGGAAGAGGCCAAAGAGGTTTCTGCCGAAGCGAAGAAGGACTGATCGTTCTATCACGAGCTTCATGCCGTGGTTAATCCATAGTTGGTAAGGTATAGTAATGAAGACGATTTTTGAAAAGCCTTATGAGGTCGAACGGAAGTGGTACCTCATCGATGCAGCCGGTGTTTCGATGGGCCATGTGGCGGCCAAGGCTGCGTATGTACTTCGTGGCAAGAACAAGCCAGTTTACACCCCTCATCAAGAAGTTGGGGATTTCGTGGTCATCATCAACGCGGACAAGGTAAAGGTTACCGGTCGCAAGGAAACCGATAAGATGTACTATCGTCATACCGGCTATCCGGGCGGCCTCAAGTCCGATACCTTCGCCAGCCTTCTGAAGAGGAAGCCGACGGAACCGCTTGAGCTCGCAATCAAGGGCATGTTGCCCCAGGGCGTTCTCGGACGCAAGCTCCTGAAGAACGCGAAAATTTACGCGGGTGCGGATCATCCGCATGTCGCCCAGAATCCGCAGTCCGTCAAGGTAGAATAGGAGTACGCAAGGTGGTAAAGAATCTTGGTTTAGGGACAGGACGGCGAAAAACCTCCGTCGCGCGCGTGTTCGTCCGTGACGGAAGCGGAAAGATCGTCATCAATGGAATCGATGTCGGCGCTTACTTCAGGACGCCCGAATTTGTGACGATCGTCCGGCAGCCTCTCATGGTCACCGCTGTCGAAAATAAATACGATATATTGATCAATGTGTATGGTGGCGGCATTTCCGGGCAGGCTGGCGCCTGTCGGCACGGGATTTCGCGTGCGCTCTGCCAGGTCGACCATACCAACTATGCCGCGCTTCACGCGAACGGTTTCCTGACCCGTGATCCTCGAATGGTCGAACGGAAGAAATATGGCCAACGGGGCGCTCGCAGACGGTTCCAGTTCTCCAAGCGCTAGGTCTTCCCTCGTCTCCTTCGAGACGGTTCGGAAAGACGAAAGGGCCGGCGATACCGTATACCGAATACGGCTATCGACCGGCTCTTCATTTATCGTGCCCGGTCGATATCTGGGCGACCTTGTTGCCACCCTGGGTTCCGGAGACTCCGGCGGTTCAGGCAGCGAAGGGACGGTCGGTCTCCCGATCGACGATGAGCTGATAGCGGAGATTCGACTTTCCGCCGAGGCCTACCAGGCCGAAAAAAAGGCCGTCGAGCTGCTTGCCAGGTCCGAACACACCGAACTCCTTCTTCGCCGTAAACTGGAAAAGCGGGAATTTTCCTCGCGCGCGATCGGCAAGACCCTCGTCTTCCTGAAGGATACGGGGTGGCTTTCCGACGGGCGGTTCGCGTCCGAGTGGGTCGAATCGAAGCTGAGACGGGAGGGCCGGAGCCTCCGCAAGCTCTACGCCGATCTCGTCAGTCACGGGGTTTCCCCCGAGCTCGCCGAGGATACCCTGCGCTCCCTTGTATCCCCCGAAACCGAATTCGAAAACATCTCCAGGGCGGCAAAAAAATTGACGCGTTCGGGGAGGATTTCCGGCGACATCCTTGTTTCTCGCCTCCTCAGCCGGGGGTTTCCCCTGAAATTGATAAAAAAATATCTTGCATCCGACATTAAGGATTAGACATTTTAGACAATATGTGGTATAGTTTGTATAGCATCAATAATGAATAGAATTCGTTGACAGAAGCCTAGGTCACGATATAATTAAAAGTGCGTGTAGGTCGCGATACGGAAAGTATCGAAATATTCTGATTCGGTAAGGTATAAAAATGCAACGAAATGATAAGAAAATTCGCATTTTTTCGGCCCTGGAAGTCGCAAATATTTGCGGCGTCGTGAACCAAACCGCGATCAATTGGATCAAGAATGGCTACCTGAAGGCTTTTACCACTCCAGGGGGGCAATACCGTGTCTATGCCGAGGACCTGATGCACTTCCTCGATTCACGAGGCATGCGTATACCGGACGAACTTGTCGACCTCCTGAAAAACGACGTCAACTGGGATTCAATCCTGATCGTTGACGATGATATCGACCTGAACAATCTGCTCCGCCGTTTTCTCGAGAAAAAGTTCGAAGGTTACAGCGTTTCCCAGGCTTTTGACGGCTTCGAGGCCGGGAAGCTTCTTTCGGAGAAACGTCCCGGGTTCGTGCTTCTGGACATCGACCTTCCCGGCATCAACGGACACAAGCTTTGCCGGAAGATCAAGGAAGACCCCGTACTCGGAAAACCCTTCATCATCTCGATGACCGGCCTCGATGAGACTCAGGAGAAGGCTTCGATCCTGAACGATGGAGCCGATGCATTTTTTTCCAAGCCTCTCGATTTTGAGAAGGTTGCTGCGGCTATCGGCGATTTCGCCGAGAAGCTCAGAGGTGGGTATGGACAGTAAGGGACTCATCCTGATTGTCGAGGATGAAGATGCGATTCGCCTTACTGTTCGAGACTATCTGAAAAAAAGGGGCTACGAGGTGCTCGTCGCTTCCGATGGCGTCGGGGCCATCAAGCAGCTCCTTGATTACGAGATCGACCTTATCGTGAGCGACTACCGGATGGATGTGCTCGGCGGCGACTACTGGATCAAATTCCTCAAGAAATATTGCGCAATGAAACGGATTATCATCACCTCGGGATTCCTTCGTCCCGATTTCTACATTCCCTTCAGCGTTATCTACAAGCCGTTCGACTATTCGGAACTCGAACAGCGCATCGAAGAGATGATGCATGGAAAACCGGAAAGCGCGCCCGGGGCCTGATTCGGCGGCCTTCACGGCCAGGGTTTCGGGAAGGGTCCAGGGCGTCGGTTTCAGGTGGAACGCGGTGGATCGGGCCGAACAGCTCGGGATTTCGGGGTGGGTGCGCAACGAGGACGACGGGTCGGTCAGTTGCCTCTGCGAAGGGGCGAAGCCCGTTCTTGAACGCTATCTCGAGTGGCTCAGGCGCGGACCTCCCGGGGCCTATGTCGCGGGGGTCGACGTTCACTGGCTCGAGTATTCGGGGCTGTACCGCGGATTTACCGTCGAATTCTAGGCGATCTTGACAATCCCTCCGGTGCTCGGGTATAACTTCAATAGTTAAATTGTCGGTTTATGCGATCGTCGTATAACGGTATTACCCGAGCTTCCCAAGCTCGTGACGGGGGTTCGACTCCCCTCGATCGCTTCCAGGAAACGGGCCGGGCCGAAAGGATTTCCGCCGTCTTTCCTTCCGACGCGCGAGCGCGTCGTTTATATAGCAGCCTTCCGTGTTTCACGGAAGGCCTTTTTTTTGCCCGACGCCCCGACGCCCCGACGCCCGAGCTACCGTCCCCTATTGAAGATTTTTGTATTTATCTATAGTATTTTATCAATACCTCAGGAGGATTGATGGAACTCTCAAGAAACCGCACGCGTATAAAAGTGACCGTCGACGGACGCGAGATCGAAGTCTACGACGGATTGACCATACTGCAGGCTCTGCTGCAGGAAGACGTTCATATACCGCACCTCTGCTACGATATCAGGCTGACCAGGTCGAACGGGAATTGCGGGCTCTGCGTCGTCGATCTGGGCACCGGAGAAAGGGACGTGAAGTCCTGCCAGACCCCGATCAGGGAAGGCATGGTCATCACGACCACGAATCCCCGACTCGAGGCCTACCGAAAGATCAGGCTGGAACAGCTCCTTTCCGACCATAACGGCGACTGCGTCGCGCCCTGCGTCCAGACCTGTCCGGCCAACATCGATATCCAGAGCTACCTCCGCCAGGTAGGGAACGGGAACTACGAAGCCGCCCTCAGGGTCATCAAGGACCGCAACCCCTTTCCGAGCGCCTGCGGCCGCGTCTGTCCCCATCCCTGTGAGGCCCAGTGCCGCAGGAACCTCGTCGATTCCCCGGTCGCGATCAACCACGTGAAGCGCTTTATCGCCGACTGGGACATGGGCCGCGATTCCCCCTGGATTCCGACGAAGAAGGCCTCGACCGGAAAGCGCCTCGCCATCGTCGGCGCCGGCCCCTCGGGACTCTCCGCCGCCTACTACAGCGCGATCGCCGGCCACGACGTGACCGTCTTCGAACGCGAACCCCACGCCGGCGGCATGATGCGCTACGGCATCCCGGAATACCGCCTGCCCAAGGCGACCCTGGACAGCGAAGTCGACGTCATGAAGAAGCTCGGGGTCAAGATCATGACCGGAAAGGCCCTGGGCACCCATATCCGTCTCGAGGATCTCCAGAAGGATTTCGACGCGGTCTACCTCGCCATCGGATCCTGGCGGGCGACCCCGATGCAGATCGAGGGCGAGAACACCGAGGGCGTGTGGCTCGGCATCCAGTACCTGGAACAGGTCACCAAGGGAGTCGAGGTCAAGCTCGGCGACACCGTCGTCGTGATCGGCGGCGGCAACACCGCCATCGACTGCGTCCGCACCGCGATCAGGAAGGGCGCCAAGCACGTCAAGCTCGTCTACCGCCGAACCCGGGAGGAGATGCCGGCCGAGCCCTACGAGGTCGAGGAGGCCGTGAGCGAGGACGTCGAGCTCGTGTTCCTCACCGCGCCGACGAAGATCACCGCGGGCAAGAACGGGAAGAAATCCCTCCACTGCATCAAGATGGAACTCGGCGAGCCCGACCGCTCGGGCCGCCGGCGGCCCGTTCCCGTCGAGGGGAGCGACTTCGAGATCGAGGCGGACACGATCATCGGCGCCATCGGCCAGAGCACGAACACCCAGTTCCTGTACAACGACTTTCCCGTCAAGCTGAACAAGTGGGGCGATGTCGAGATAAACGGCAAGACGATGCAGACCTCGGAGCCCAAGATCTTCTCGGGCGGAGACTGCGTCACCGGACCCGCGACGGTCATCCAGGCCGTCGGAGCTGGAAGGCGGGCGGCCGAGGCCATCGACTGCTTCCTCGAGAAGGGCTACGTCAAGGAATCGAACGAGAACTACAACTGCAGCCGCGGAACCCTCGAGGATCTTCCCCGCTGGGAATTCGAGGAGATGCCCAGGATAGCCCGCGCGAAGATGCCGGCTATCTCCCTCGCCGATCGAAGGAAAAACTTCAACGAGGTCGAACTCGGGATCAGCGAGGAGACCGCGCGCACCGAGGCGAGGCGATGCCTCAAGTGCGGCTGCGCCGTCCGGTTTTCCTGCGACCTTCGCCGCGAGGCCCGCACCCACGGGGTCCAGTACAAGCCGCCCTACCACGACAGGCCCTACATCCCGATCGTCGACGACCATCCCTTCATCATCCGCGACCACAACAAGTGCATCTCCTGCGGGCGCTGCATCGCGGCCTGCGCCGAGATCGAGGGGCCTGACGTCCTGAGCTTCTACCTCAAGCAGGGAAGGATGCTCGTCGGCACGAAGAGCGGCCTGCCCCTCCAGGAGACCGACTGCGTCAGCTGCGGCCAGTGCGTGAACGCCTGCCCCTGCGGAGCCCTCGAGTATCGCCGGGAGCGAGGAAAGGTGTTCCGGTCGATCAACGACAAGAAGAAAATCGTCGTCGGCTTCGTCGCCCCCGCGGTGCGGAGCGTCGTTTCGACGAAGTACGGAATTCCCTTCGACAAGGCGGCCGCGCTTTCGGGCGGCATCCTCAAGAAGCTCGGCTTCGACAAGGTCTTCGACTTCACCTTCGCGGCCGACCTCACGATCATGGAGGAGACGACCGAGTTCCTCTCCCGCGTCGGAAAGGGCGGGAAGCTCCCCCAGTTCACCTCCTGCTGCCCCGGCTGG
>DBTK01000022.1:8930-9181 GCA_002307015.1 Spirochaetaceae bacterium UBA1318 | reverse complement strand
CCTTAGCCGCTGGGCTACATCCCGATGCGCCACGAAGTGTATCCGAGGGGAAAAGGGATGTCAATCATGCGCTCTCCCGGGCATGCCCGGACGGAACGCTTCGAGCTACAGGGCCTTCGACTCGTCCAGGCTGATCCCGTGGCGTCGCTGCGGAAACACCTTGAGCATGGCCACGCAGTTCCGCTTCTCGTTGTAGACGAGCCCGCCGTTCCAGTATTCGAGGGCCGCGAACAGGGCGTTGCCGCCGTCGT
>DBTK01000022.1:8516-8680 GCA_002307015.1 Spirochaetaceae bacterium UBA1318 | reverse complement strand
CGAACAGGGCGTTGCCGCCGTCGTTCTCATCGCTCTTTTCCGTCCTGAAGGACACGAAATTCCCGAGCTCGTCGAAGTTCTGATCCCACAGGCACTGGAGCCGCCTGCGGTTGAACTCGTTCCATCGCTCCATGTCCCTGAAGCCTTCGCCCTCGTCCTCGACG
>DBTK01000022.1:0-8151 GCA_002307015.1 Spirochaetaceae bacterium UBA1318 | reverse complement strand
CGCTGATCTGCTGCTCGAGGAGGTTGATCTCCTTGATCTCGATCGGGGCGGCCTGGACGATCAGGAGGGTGAAGTACCGGATCTGCCGGTAATCGCTCGGGAACTCCTTGTACAGAAGCCCCGTCCTGTCGAACAGCGGGCTCTTGGGATCGACCGTCATTTCCTTGATTTCGGTTATGGTTTTTTCCATGCTACGTGTCCATTTTCTGAAGCGCTTCCTCGATGCTGTTGACGATCGGGAAATAGCTCATGAGCTTGGTGAGTTCAATGACCTTCTTGACCGAGCCGTGGATATTCGTGATCGCGAGCCTGAGATTGAGCTTCTTGATGGTCGAGCAGATGTAGATGAGCGCGCCGATGCCGCTCGAATCGATGTAATCCACATTCTCCAGGTTGATGATGAAGCGCGTCACCTTCTTCTCGAGCATCTTGGTGATCAATTCCTTCAGTTTGTAGGAATTATATAGATCCATCTCGCCGTTCACGTCGATGATGTATTTCTCGTTGATCTTTCGAATTTTCAGTTCCATTACTCGAGACTCCTCTTCTACAGCTTCACTTTCATGAGCAACAACGTCTGGTCGTCATGCTGTCGGGCGCTCCCCATGAAGTCCTGGATGTCCATTTTGACCTTGTTGGCGATTTCCTTTGCGGTGAGGTCGGCGTTTTTTTCAATTGTCCTGGCGAGGCTCGCCGCTCCGTACTGTCTTCCTTCCCGGTTCATCGCCTCGACGACCCCGTCCGTGTACAGGATCACGATGTCGTCCTTCGCGACGGCGAGCGAAACCCGTTCGTACTGGGTCGTCCGTTCGACGCCGATGGGCACGCCCTTCAGCTCGATCGTCGAGACGGTGCCCGTTTCCTTGCGATAGATCATGAGGGGTGAGTGGCCGGCGTTCGTGTACTCGAGGGTTCCCGATTCGGTATCGTAAAAAATGAGCGAGAGGGTCGCGAAATGATCTAGGTCGATGCGCCCGGTGATGCCGCGGTTCACCCAGTTGATGATGGTCGCGATGTCTTTCTGGGCGCTCGTGATCAGGTGGAGGATGGAGCGGATCATCACCATGACGATGGACGAGGGTATCCCCTTGCCCGCGACGTCGCCGATGACCAGGCAGATCCGGTTGTGCCTGAAGGGAATGATGTCGTAGTAGTCCCCGCAGACACCCCGAGTCGGCACGCTGAAGGCCCCGAAGGAGGCGTTCGGCAGCTCGGGCAGCCGCTTGGGAAGCAGGGTTTTCTGGATGTCCGCCGCGATCGCGGCTTCCCGCTCGATGTCGGTCAGTTCCGAGTTTTCCATGACCGATATGAGCTCGTTCACGATGAGGGAGCCGAATCGCGCGAAGAGCTCGATCCGCTCGAAATCCCTCCCGGTGAACCGCTCGCCGAATTCCTTTTTATTCAGGGCGAGGACGCCGAACACCTTGTCGCCGGCCATCAGCGGGACGACGATGAGCGAGTTGAGGCTGAGGAACTCCTCCTCGCCGTTCCTGACGATGCGGGGATCGGAGGCGACGTCGGGGATGAAGACCGGCTTTCCGTTCGAGGATACCTCGCCGAAGATGGTTTCACCGATGGCGATCCTGGCGTGCCTGCAGTAGGCCTCGATCCGGGCGGGCTTCAGCGGCAGATCGGCGGGAAGGGCGAAGACCGGGGGGAATTTCCCGATGAAGGATTTCACGGTGAGAACATCCTCGAAGTCGTCGACAAGCAGGGCCATCCCCCCGTCGGCGCCGGTTTCGTCGATGGCCGCCTCGGTGATGGCGTCCAGGAGGTCCTCGATCTTGAGGTTTTTCTTGAAAACCTCTCCGGCCCGGGTGAGGAATCCGTAGAGCGGGTCGATCGACTCGGCGGCGAAGGCCAGGTTTCGGCGTTCGCTGTCCTCGGCTTTCGAGCGGCTCACGAACGAGATGACGGCGGGAACGAGGTAGGCGATCTCGATGAGGAAGAACTGGACGACGGGGGATTCGTACCCGAAGGCGGCCTCACCGAGAAGAGAAGTCCCGAAAAGGATGGCCAAAGGCCAGCGGACGGCCCGCGGTACCGAGCTCTCCGGTTCGGCGGGGGTGAGGAAGGCGGCGAGCAAGACCACGAGGTCGACGGCGAGCAGGGCTTGGGCCCATCGATCGGAAAAGCCGGGAACGAGGGCGGAGCCGAAGACGACGAACAGGGCGAAAAGGAGGTTGGCCGCGATATAGAGGTACTTCCGTACGGGTTTTCCCAAGGTCCTCGCGCCCCACATCCCGTAGAGGACCAGGACGAGGGAGTCGGAAACGATCTGGATGGCCGCCGACGGGAGGAGATAATAGGCGATATCCCTGATGGCGAGGACGGCGACGAGGGGAAGAAGATACGGCAGGTCGCTCCGGTTTTTCTTTTTTCCGTTCGAACAGAGGATTATTATCAGGAACGAAAGGCAGAAAAGTTTTAACAGCACGGATGAGTGCAGGAAGGAGGCAAACGATTCAATCATCATCGCGAACCCTTATGTGCCGGAGTTTAATGAGTCTATCATCCTTCATATGCACCGTCAAGCAATATAGAATCCGCAAGACATAGCGACTTCCCCCGCCGTGGCCCGATCAGGAGCCATAATACCGGAGCAGGGATCCGTAACTGGCGGCGTCGACGCTGGCTGAAAACGAGACGATGTGGGCCCCGTAGAGTGAAAACGCCGCATCGCTTTCGAGCCAGCGGATTTCCCCCCGGAAGGAGCAGGGCGGTATCGTCGTGTCCGCACCCTCCTCCAGCCAAATCGAGAAATCGTACTGCCTTCCGAGTTCGAGATCGGATTTGGAAATGGCAATGATCCTGCAGCCCGAATCGCTGATGTCCTGTACGTAACCGAGGAGGCCGGCTTCCTGCGAACGAACCTTGGCGTATGCCAGTTCCCGGCGATCGATTCTTCGCTCATCGTTCATTGGGCTTCCCTTCCGCCGGCCGGCGATAGTCGATACCGAGTTCAACCCGCGTACCGGCGACCAATCCTGAAAACCAGGGGGTTGTCTTCCCCTGGCTATCCACGAATCCGAGCGTGAATGAATGGAATGTCTTCCTGGCGATGTAGAGGCCCATTCCGAACCTCCGATTGTCATGATCCTCGCGGTATTTCCTGAAGGTCGAGTTCATCAGGTCGATGGAATCCAGCGGATCGGCGAGATTGTAGGGGAGCCTCGAGGGGACGAAGCCGCCGCCGCGGTCGACGACCTCGATGGTGGCGGACTGCCTGCGGCAGATGAAATCTACGATAACCGGATCCGTGGCGCCGCGTTCGTGGTGGGCACGGAGGGAGTTGGATATAAGCTCGAGAAGGGATACCCTGATGAGATTGTCGTCCACGGGGGAGCCGGGAAGCGAGATCGCGTTGATTGTCGCTACGATTTCCTTGAACCTCGAGGTAGATGCAATAGATAGTCGTAAATGTTTGCACCGGTTTGTACGAAAATTTATACGGGGTTCCATCGCTGAAACTATAGCTCCACCCCTTTCTTTATGCAATCTCGAGCTTATTATCAGAATATGATTTGTTTATTAGTTTCGATATATTTCCTTCGACAGATTCGCGTAGCCGACCCGGCCTACGCCGACGGCCTCCTGAAAAAGATACAGAGTTGCGTCCGGGGCGATAACGGTTCGCCGACCGAGGACGATCCCCTGTTCTTCTCCTTCCCGGACCGGCAGAACAGCCTGTTCATGCTCGCGCAGGCGTCCTACCGGGTCTACGAGCTGCTTCGAGAGGAGCGCGAGAATCTGAATGGTTTCAACATCGTGATCGGGAAAGCCCCCGTTCAGAGGAACGCCTTCCGCTTTTTCTGCGAAAGCGCGATCAAGACCCCCTCCGACGAGAGGGTCTGGGTCATCGATCCCGCCGACGTGAGGGCCTTCGAGTATTTTCAGCTCGAACAGGCGGGGTCGCTGTTTCGCGTAACCGGGATCAAGAAGGAGTCCATCCTCTCGCCCGACATCACCCTGGACTTCTGGATCCGAAACGGGGTCTGCGCAATTCTCGAAGGGATACTGGAGCCCTATGTCTCCGGCTCGACCACCGCCGCCCTCCTTTTTATTACCGGCGAGAGGCACATCGGAAAAAAGGAGAACGCCCTGAAGGCCGTCTGCAACCTCGGTCCTGAGGATCTCAGGATACTCACCATCCGGAAGTCCTTCCCGGGGGAGAACCCGATGCTTCCCCTGGCGACCTCGGTGGATCCCGCGATTCTCGCCTCGGCCGAGGATTTTCTCGACGTCGCCGAGGTCGCCGAGCTGCGCGGCAACGAGAACGCATGGCGATTCATACTCGCGAACCCCTTGAGGAAGGAGGTTTCGGAGGCGGCGCGGAAATCCTTCCGGAAATTCTACGATTCCTACGTCCTTCTCTTCGGCCGCTCGGTGGCTACCCGCAGTTTCCCGGCCGTGCTCTTCTGCGAGGATGTCGCTGAATTCCCCGAGATCCTGGTCGAGGAGCTTGGTCGGATCATCGGACGTTGCCTCGCCTCCGATGCCTTCCTCCCGATATGCACCTCCTCGGGAGGGTTGCCCTCGGCTTTCTCCGGTTTTTCCAGCCGCGTGATCGAGGTCGATCCCGCGACCGCCGAAGAGATTTCCGCCTACATCGGCCAGGCGAGCGACAGCGTGATCGCCCCCGGGCACCTGCGCACCATGGCCGAGGCGGCCCGGGGCAGGATCTATGCGGCCCAGTTTTCCCTGCTCTGCGGAAGGCTCCGCAGGGGCTCGGACGTGGCGGCCGAAGGGGAGGAGCCCCCGGCATTCGGGCCTGAGGACGCCCCCGTGAAGGCCTTTGGCCTCCTCGACGAATCGAGCCGAGCACTTTTTTACCGGATTTCCCTTTCCCGCACCTGCGTCGATCTCAAGACTCGGAAGGAATTCATCTACGCGAAGAATCCCTCGCGGGGCGAGACCTTCATCCTGATCCAGCAGCTCTACCAGTGCGGTTTCATCGGTTCTACGAGGAAGCTCGATGTCGTGTTTCCCGAATTCGAGTTCCTGCCGGACCATGCCCGGGAGGAATCGGCCGCAGCATTGGAGGCGGAGTATGCGGAGTTTCTCATGTCCCGTTTGCCGGCAATACCGTTCGCGTTTTCCAGCACCGCCTTCGACTATGTGGAGGGCCTCGGGCGGAAGATCTCCCCGGCTCTCCGTTTCGCGGCTTCTCTCGGAGATATCCGAAGCGGATCGGGCGTAGGGAATTCCACCTCCCTCCGTGTCTATGAAGCCCTCTTCCGCGGAAACAGGGAGGGCGCGAAGCTTGCCCTGCCAGTGCTCGACGAAGAAGCGAGCAGGATAGCCGGCAATGGTGACGAAGGGATCGCCGAGCTAATCCGCGCCATCGACTCGTATGCCGATCGTGACATGGAGAGGGCGCTAGCCCATGCCAAATCGGCCCTGCTCCGGCTCCAGAGCGCGGATTTCTCCGAGCTCTACGCCTTCGCGAACAGGGTCATGGGCCTCATCATGCTCGCCACGGGGCACCGGAACGAGGCCCTCGAGTACGCCGAGATAGCGATTCAGCTCTCCGAAAAGGCCGACGATCGCTTCGAGCAGCTCTATGGCATCCTTTTCGAGGTGTACGCGCTCTACGGATCCGGCAATTATTCGAAGGCGTTCCGGTCCGTCGAGAAGGGGCGATCGGTCGCCCTCTCGGTCGTATCGAAGGAGTGGGAAATACTGTTCGACTTTCTCGAGGGACGTTTCCTGTTCGATCTCGGCGACTATCCCGAGGCGCGGGCGGCCCTGTCGAGCGGCCTCGGAATCTGCGAGGAATACGGGTTGCCATCCTTTCACGATGAACTCGCCGCCTGGCTCTGTCGGGTCGACGCCTTCGAAGGGACGGCCCCGTATTCGGTAGCCGCCCTGACCGCCCTGCCCGAAACGGCAGAACGGCTTTTTTTCAGGGCGGAGGCTCTCTACCTGTCACAGGACCTGGAAGGGGCCCTCTCCTGCGTCGAGCGGGCCAAGACGCTCGTGAACGTTCCTCGCTACTACTCGCCCGAGTTCATCGGTTGGGCCGACGGCTTCGATATCCTCGAAAACAGGGCGATATCCTTCGCCGATGAACGATCGTGCCTCGCCCGGCTCGTCGACGCGTTTCAGGATTTCCTCCTGGGCCAGAAGAACGATTCCTCTATGGGCCGGTCCGAGAACGAGCTCGCGGTCGATTCGAGGGCTTCGGAACTCGATCCCTACAACCACCTCCGTTACCTCTGGCGCTACCTCGTGCTGATGAAGGATCCCGGCTCCGATTCCGTCGACCGCATGACCATACTCAGCAAGGCCTTCAAGTACATGCAGCAGCGGGCGAGCGGAAACGACGCCATCAAGGAAAAAAACGATTTCATCTACCGGAACTACTGGAACCTCCAGCTCGTCCAGGCCGCTCGGGGCAACAAGTTGCTTTAGCCCGGATGCGGGGTCGACGGGCGGAATTGCTTGACACGGTTTGCATTACTTGGTACATTGTCGACGCTTCGGTTGACGGCGGCATAGCTCAGTTGGTAGAGCAAACGGCTCATATCCGTTGTGTCATAGGTCCGATTCCTATTGCCGCTACTTTCGAAAGGCCGTCCCTTGGGGCGGCCTTTTTTGTCCCTCCCCAGTTCTCTGAGAATCATTCGGCAAATCCTGGAAAAATGATGCGGCGGCTTCGAGAATTGAAGCTGACAGGCGACGGGCTGGACCCTTCGCCGTTTGTCCGGGGAGGAGCCATGAAGTTCAAGACGGTCCGTACGCCGCTACTCATCATGTTCTGTTCCGTCACCGCGGTTCCCCTGGCGCTGCTCTGGGGCGTCGTCTTCTTCCAGCTCAACGAAATGGAAGGGGTCTCGACCCGGGAAAGCCTGAAGCTCGCCTACAGCGATCTGGACCACGTCCTTCAGGGGGTGGATTCGCTTCTGTCCCTGGCTTCGGGCGGGGATTCCCTGAAAACCGCCTTCAAGCGGATTGAGGGGATCAGGATCGGCCAAACCGGCTACGTCTACCTCCTCGATTCGAAGGGCCGGTACGTCGTCTCCCAGGACGGCAAGCGCGACGGCGAGCTGATCTGGGACGCGAAGGACTCGAACGGAAGGCTTTTCATCCAGTCGATCATCGCGAAGGCCATCGCCCTGAAACCCGGGGAAGTGGCCGAAGACCGCTATCCCTGGCAGAATCCGGGCGATCCCGCCCCGAGGATGAAGGTCGTCCGCATCGGCTACTATGCCCCGCGGGATCTCGTGATCGGCGTCGGCTCCTACCTGGACGAATTCATGGCCGCGCCCGAGGCCGTCAGGAGGATAGGAGCCCGGGGAAACCTCGTCATCGCCATCGCCCTCCTCGTTTCGCTCGCGGCCGCCATCGTCGTCGCCTGCATTTTCAGCGCCTTTTTCGCGAAGCAGCTCGCCCTTTCGATGACCTGCATGTCGCGCATCGCCCAGGGGGAGCTTGCCCAGGATATCGCGGCCCTCAAGGGGAAGCGAGACGACGAGATCGGCCGTCTCCTCGGCTCGGCGGCGGAGATGATCGGGCGGCTCGCCGTCGTGGTCACCGGGGTCAGGGATTCCTCGGCCGGGGTTTCCTCCGGCAGCGAGCAGCTGGCCGCCGTCTCACAGACCCTTAGCCAGGGCGCGTCGGAACAGGCGGCCGCGAGCGAACAGCTCTCCTCCTCGATGGAGGAGATGTCCTCGAGCGTCGATCGGAACGCGGACAATGCCCAGGAAACCGAGAGGCTGGCGCGGGATACGGCGGCGAGGGCCGAGGTCGGAAGGGAAACCGTCGAGCGGTCGGTCCGCACGATGAGGGACATCGCCGCGAAGGTCGGCGTGATCGACGAGATTGCGAGAACCACCAACATGCTGGCCCTGAATGCGGCGATCGAGGCGGCCAGGGCCGGCGAGACGGGCCGGGGCTTCGCCGTCGTCGCCGCGGAGGTGAGGAAGCTCGCCCAGCATTCCCTCGAGGCCGCCGCGGAGATCGCCCTGCTGGCGGAAACGAGCGTCGAGACGGCGGGGGAGACCGACCGCTTCATCCAGGGGATGGTTCCCGACATCAAGAAAACGGCCGAGCTGGTGGGGGAGATATCGGTGAGCACGAGGGAGCAGGCCGTCGGCATCGACCAGATCAAGCAGGCCCTCCTCCAGCTCGACCAGGTCGTCCAGCAGA
>DBTK01000072.1:33114-41457 GCA_002307015.1 Spirochaetaceae bacterium UBA1318 | reverse complement strand
GGCTCCATGCCCTACGCCCAGGTCCACTACCCCTTCGAGAACAAGGAGTTCTTCGAAGCCCACTACCCGGCGAACTTCATCTCCGAGGGACAGGATCAGACCCGCGGCTGGTTCTATTCGCTCACCGTCCTGGCCGCCGCCCTCTTCGACCGGCCGGCCTTCCAGAACTGCGTCGTCTCCGGCATGGTGCTCGCCGCCGACGGCAAGAAGATGTCCAAGTCCCTCAAGAACTACACCGACCCCGTGGAGGCGATCGACCAGTTCGGGGCCGACGCCTTGAGGCTCTTCCTGATGCACTCGGCCGTCATCAAGGGCGAGGAGGTGAGGTACTCGGACGATGGCGTGAAGGACGTCCTCAAGAGCGTCCTCATCCCGCTCTGGAACAGCTACGGCTTCTTCATCACCTACGCGAACATCGACGGGTTCTCCCCGAAGGAAGCCCCCGCGAACCCGCGCAATCCCCTGGACCGGTGGATCATGTCCGTCGCCGAGGGCATGGTCGACGGCGTCACCAAGGCCCTCGACGGCTACGACATGTCGGGAGCCATCGACCCCATCGTCGATTTCATCGACAGCCTGAACAACTGGTACATCCGCCGCTCCCGCCGCCGGTTCTGGAGGAGCGAGGGCGACGCCGACAAGGAGGAGGCCTACGGCACCCTCTACTCGGTGCTGATGAAGCTCTCACTCGCCGCGGCGCCGGTCATCCCCTTCATCACCGAGGCGATGTACCGCAACCTGAAGTGCGACGGGATGCCCGAATCCGTCCACCTCTGCGACTACCCGGTCTACGACGCCTCGCGCCGGGACCTCGACCTCGAGTGGAAGATGGCGACGGTGAGGAAGGCGGTTTCCATGGGCCGAGCTCTCCGCACGAGCTTCAACCTCAAGACCAGGCAGCCGCTCAAAACCCTGTACCTCGTCACCCGCGACGAAAGGCAGAAGACCGTCCTCCTCGAGATGGAGGAGATCGTCCGCGAGGAGCTCAACGTCAAGGAGATCGTCTTCTCCGGAAACGAGGAGGAACTCGTCGATTACCAGGCGAAGGCCAACTTCAGGGTCCTCGGCAAGGAGCTCGGCAAGGACATGAAGCTCGCCGCCGAGCGGATCGAAACCCTCACCGCGTCCGAGATCGCGAGCCTCCTCGACGGCTCGGTCCTCTCGATCGAGGTCGCGGGACGAACCGTCGACCTCACCAAGGACAAGCTCGACATCCGCCGGCTCGAGAAGGAGCACCTCAAGGTCCTGAACGAGGGCAGCCTCACCGTCGGCCTCGACACCGAGGTGACCGAGGCCCTCAAGGCCGAGGGCAACGTCCGCGACCTGGTCCGCGGGGTGCAGAACCTCAGGAAGGAGTCCGGGCTCGAGGTGACGGACCGCATCGCGCTCACCCTTTGCGGATCCCCCGAACTCAAGTCCTGCCTCGATAGCTTCTCGGACTACCTGAAATCCGAGACCCTGGCGGTTACGGTCGATTGGAAGGAGATTCCTGCGATGACCGACATCGAGGCCGACGATCTTCTCTGGAAGGTCGCTCTCGTCAAGGCGAAATCCTGATGGACGCCCCTCCGGCCGCCCGCCCCCGGATCCCCGGACCCGTTCGGGCGGGTGTCGCCAGCCTCGCGCTGGCGGCCCTCCTCGCCTCCTGCGCGACCCTGCCTCCGGTGAGGCCGGCCGGATCCTGGTTCGACCGGCTCCCCGAAGGCCCCGTCTACCTCTATCTCGACGCCGCATCGGAACGATTCTTCCTCAAGGATGCCGTGTCCGGGGCCCCGAAGAATTTTTCGGGCGCCGTCGAGCGGACCTCCGCCGTCTACGCCGTCCTCGATCCCGGCTCCCCGGGAAGCGCAGGCTCGGGCCTGAGCCTCGTCGCGACGGGAAACTTCCCGGTCGGCGCGATGCGTTTCGCCATGGCCACGAACGGGAGCTGGAAGCAGAAACGGGACGGCCCGGTTTCCTGGTACGAAAACTCGCACCGCGTCCAGATCGCCTTCCCCGAAAACGGGGCCGTCTTCGTCACGGACGACGCAAGCCGGGGGACCGTGGCCGCCATGATCCGCGGCGGGACGGGGAGGCGCGAGCCTTTCCCCCCCCAGTTCCTCGAAGCTTGTGGGCGGAATCCGCTCTGCCTCTATGTGGCCGACCCTGGCAGCTTCCTGCGCACCGTCCTTCCGGTGCGGGTCGACCTTCCCATCCTCGACGCGACGGCCGCCTTCGAGGACTCAGGGAGCGCCTTCACCGGCGACGTCGTCCTCGCGATGGCGAACGAGCGGGACGCGAGGGTCTACGCGAACGTCGTCAGGCTCGCCGTCACCCTCTCGGGGCGAACCGGGGGCCTCGGTCCCCTCGACCTGTCGAATGCCGGGACGGAAGCTTCGGGAACCTCCATTCTCGTTCATGGGGTATCGCTCTCGAAAGAGGGCCTGAAAGCCGTCCTGTCGAAAACCATCGCGAAAAACGTGACCGGGAATCGGGACAAGGGAGACTCGAAGTGAAAATAGGCATCATCGATTACGGGGCCGGAAACCTCCGCAGCGTCAGGAACGCCTTCGAACACCTCGGCGCCGATTTCTTCGTATCGGACGATCCGGCGGATTTCTCCCGGGCCGACCAGATCGTCTTCCCCGGCGTCGGGGAGGCCAGGGCGGCGATGGGAAACCTCGTCCATTCGGGTTTCGACGTCCTGCTCAGGGCCCGATTCGCGGCGGGCTCGCCCATCCTGGGCATCTGCCTCGGCTGCCAGATCGTCCTCGATTCCTCCGAGGAGTCGGAAACCCCCTGCCTCGGCCTCGTTCCGGGTCGATCCCTCCTCTTCCCCGGGAACCTCGGCCTCAAGGTTCCCCACATGGGATGGAACCGGGTCCACCACGGCGGGAGGCACCCGCTTTTCGCCGGCATCCCCGAGGATTCCTACTTCTACTTCGTGCACTCCTACTACCCGACTCTCCCGCACGACGGCGCGGCGGCCGGAAAGTCGCCGACAGCCAAGGCGGAAGCCGGCGCATCGGCTCCCGCGTACGAAATAGGAAGCTGCGAATACGGCGTCACCTTCCCCGCGGCGTTCGCCCGGGGCCGCCTCGCCGCCATGCAATTCCACCCGGAAAAATCCGGCGAGCCGGGCCTCGCCCTCCTCGGCAACTTCATCGGGGGTGCCCTATGCTGACCAAGCGCATCATTGCCTGCCTGGACGTCAGGGACGGCAAGACCACCAAGGGCGTGAGGTTCGCCGAAAACCTCGACATCGGCGATCCCGTCGAGATGTCGGCGCGCTACTACGCCGACGGCATCGACGAGCTCGTTTTCTACGACATCACGGCGAGCGTCGAGGGACGGCATGCCTTCCTCGACGTGGTCGAGCGGGTCGCGGCCCGCATCTTCATTCCCTTCTGCGTCGGCGGTGGCATCGGCGGGGTTGACGACGTCCGCGCCGCCCTCCGCGCCGGCGCCGACAAGGTGAGCGTCAACACCCAGGCGGTGAGGCATCCCGCCATCATCTCCGAGGGCGCGAGGGCCTTCGGGAACCAGTGCATGGTCCTCGGCATGGACGCGAAGCGGGACCCGGCGATGCCCTCCGGCTACCGGGTCTACATACGGGGCGGGCGGGAACCGACAGACCGCGACGCCCTCCAGTGGGCCAGGGAGGCCGTCGACCTCGGCGCGGGGGAAATCGTCCTCAACTCGATCGACGCCGATGGGACGAAGGAGGGCTACGAGCTTCCCCTCACCCGGCTCGTCGCCGAAAGCGTCACCGTGCCGGTCATCGCCTCAGGAGGGGCCGGGAAGCTCGAGCACCTCTACGCGGCCCTCTCAGCGGGCAAGGCCGACGCCGCCCTCGTCGCCTCCATGCTGCACTACGGCGACACGACGGTCGCGGGAATAAAATCCTATCTCGCGGATCGCGGGATACTTGTGCGATAATTTGTAAAAGAAGGCAGGGGTAAAAAATGAAACTGATCATCGTATGCGTCGCGGTCCTGGCGCTGGCCGGCTGCGCGACAATTCCGTCGGATCGGGTCGACACGCTGAAAACCGGGATCGAGAACATATCCCGGCGATTCGACAAAGGCCTCACGACCACGGACGACAAGGTAGCGATCATCCCCATTTCCGGCACTTCGCCGGACGGTTCGTTCGGCGCCTACTTTTCCGACACCCTCGCCTCCAAAATGAAGGAGATGAACCCCAAGATCAGCGTCCTGGAGAGGAATCAGCTTGAAAAGGTCCTCGAGGAACGCAATTTCAATTATTCGGGAACCTTCGATCAGACGACGATCAACAACCTCAGGCCCTTCATCCCCGCGACCTACATCGTGTCGGGTTCTTATACGGTCTTCGATAAATACGTCGAGCTGAATATCCGGATGGTCGAGGTCGGCACGGGTGAAATCAAGGACTCGATCATCCAACAGATCGCCCTCGACTCGGATGTCAGGAAGCTCCTCGCCACTTCATCCGAGGATTACGTCGCCGCGAAGCCGGTTCCCGCCAAATCGCTCATCAATCCGAAAACCTACTGGGGCTTTTCCTTCGCGACCCTCAACAAGTTCAACTTCATCGTCGGCTATTCGAAATACCCCTTCGACACCAAATTCTCCGGCTCGTACTGGGGAAGGACCTACGGGATCGAATACGACAATTCCTACGCGATCTACAAAAGCAACGATCTGGAGCACGGATTCACCCTCGGCATCGGCACGGCGCGGGACAAGGACAAGAGCAACTGGAACTACATCGGCGCGGGCTACTATCTGAACTACTCGGTCTTCTACGGGAAGGTCCTCCTGACCGCGGGCTTCGGTTCGCTGGCGAACCCCCAGCCCGAGCTCGAGTTCGGGATGCTGTTTAAATAGGTGAACGGTGAGCGGTGAAGAGTGAACGGATCACATGAGATCTCGTGGGAATCTCCCGTGTTTTCTCATCTCGACGCGATCCTCCCGTTCACCGTTCACTCCTCACCTCTTCTCTTCCCGCTCACTCCTCACCGCTCACCTTTTCTTCCCGTTCACCCTTCACCGTTCACCGTTCACTCCTCACCTCTTCTCTTCCCGCTCACTCCTCACCGCTCACTTTCCTGATTCTTCCCGCTCACCCCTCACTCCTCACCGCTCACCTTTTCTTCCCCTTCACCGTTCACCCCTCTTTACTCTATCCTGATGCCGTCGACGAAGACGGCATGGGCGCCGGAGGGATTGTCCACGGCGTAGGTCGCGTCCGAGGCGACGACGGCCCCCGAACCGGTGAACACGAGCTTGGCCCTCGATTCCCTGATGCGGCTTTTCCCCTTCTCCCCGAACATGACGGATACCCTATCCCAGAGGACGTAGCTGGCGCCCGAATCCTTCCCCGAGGAGGCGATCCCGGAATCGGGCATCGAGCCCTTGGCTGGACGCCGTTCGCCGACGAGGGATTCGAAGCCGGCCCCGTCCCCGATCGAGAAATTGTCGTAGGTCCTGAACCGGTCCACGATGATCGATTCCAGCCTCGCCCTCTCCTCGGCAGCGAGGGCCTCGGGCGTTCCCTTCGCCGGATCCTCGGGCGTTCCCGTCACCGCGGCCTCGACATGGATCACGAGGGCGACCTTCGTGCCGTCGCGTGCGAAGGTATCGATGGTGCGGGCGATGGCGTCGTACTCGGTTTTCGGAACCTCCGGGAAACAGAGGGCGCCAAGCGATACCAACACGATAATCCACGGTACTTTTTTCATTTTGGACTCCTTTCAACAAGCTTCGGGACAGAAATTTCAGGAGTTGGCGTAGATAACCTCTGAACAGGGATCAGGACGTCCCCGCCAACAAGCTTCGAGGAACCAGTCCACGGATCACTTGATCGTCGGGTCCAGGGGTTCGACGATTGCGTCGATCTCGATGTTCAGGGCCTCGGCGGCATTGAGGACATCCTCTTCGGTGATCTTTCCCTTGGGAACCGGATTGGGCGGTGCGTCGCCAACCAGGATGATGAGCCGCTTGTCGGCCTTCCACTCGAACTCGGTCTCGGCCGCGTAGAGCCCCTCGTGGACGGCTTCGGGAATGTCGCCGCCGCCCATCGCCCTGACTCCCTGGAGCCGGCGGTTGAAATCGTCGAAGTCTGTCGTAAAATCGATCTTCCTCGTGATGAACTCGTCGGGGAAATAGTCCCTGAAGATGACCATGCCGATTCGGAAGGTCTTGAACCTCGAAACCCTTTCCTTCACGAGCGGCGCGAGCTCCTTTTTAACCCCCGGCATGTACTTGTCCATGCTTTCCGTCACGTCGAGGACGATCACGAGGTCGAGGCTCTCCCCCGCGGCCCCGTCGACGAGGTCCGCGATCTTCGCCGAGGTGTCGACGGTGTCCTCGGCATGCTCGACCTTCTTCGCCACCTCCGTAAACTTCTCGTCGGCCGCGGGACTGTATTTTCCCGGGGGAAGGCCGGGCGGCGGCTTGGGTATCTCGGCGACCTTCATCATGAAGGGATTGTCGGCGAATGCCCCCGTGTAATCGGCGTAGGGCTTTTCGAAGGCCCTGATATTGATGAAGGTCCCGTTCCCGACCGCCGTTTCGCCGTGGCGGCTCCAGGGATAGCCGTAAAGGACGACATAGGGGATGAACACGTGGAAGGATTTCCCCAGGACCTGGTCGGAGGCGACCGTCGAGGAGACGAGCGAGTAGATTTTCGACTCAGGCGGGATCGGCTTTCCGTTCAGCAGCCTCATCTCGTCCCCGTTGATCGGGTTGTGATCCTTCGCCCGGTAGGCGAAATTGTCCACCTTCTTGGCCGGATCCTTCGTCGTGTCCGTGAGCAGGACCGAGGCTATCCCGCCTTTCGCCCGGATGTAGAGGTGGTAGCCCCCATCGCCGAGGACCTCGATCCTCATGTCCTCGGGACCGACGGAAAGGTCGGGAGGAGCGGCGAACGCCGGGCCAAGTGTCGAGATCATGAACACGATCGACAGGAAGCGGATTTTCCTCACGCTTCCATGATCGGAATTCCGGCGGCCCACCTTGACGATAAGAAGGCCCGCCGGCATTGCGTCGGGAAGAGGCTCCGTGCTATACAGAAATAATCGCGGATTGCTGAAAAGGAGAATCTATGGCGTTGAAAATGCTCGCTCACGTCTGCATCAACACGAAAGACCTCGAGGCCTCACGAAAGTTCTACTGCGAAGGACTTGGTCTGAAGAAGCGGTTCGACTTCACCAAGAACGGCAAGGTCGTCGGGTTCTACCTCAAGGCCGGCAAGGGCAGCTACATCGAATTCTTCCTCGACACGAAGGACTACCCGGGACAGTCCCCCCTCCGCCATTTCTGCCTCGAGACCGACGACATCGAGAAGGCGAGGAAGCGGCTCCTGGACAACGGGATCGAAGCTACGGAGATCAAGCTCGGCTGCGACGCGACCTGGCAGTTCTGGTTCAAGGACCCGAACGGCATCGATGTCGAGTTCCACCAGTACACGAAGAAGAGCGCCCAGAAAACGCGAAAATCCGTCGAAATCGACTGGTAGCGAAATAGAAATATCCGGGGGGAACGATGAATATCGCAGCAATGATCATCACGGTCGCGGGACTTGCCATGTTCGAAATAATCTCGAGCGTCGACAATGCGATCATCAACGCCGAGGTCCTTTCCACGATGCGGGCGAAGGCGAGAAAGTGGTTCCTCTTCTGGGGCCTCCTGTTCGCGGTGTTTATCGTCCGCGGACTCCTCCCCTGGGTCATCGTCTGGGTGGCGATGCCCGGCCTCGGACCGATCGGGGCCCTGCTCGCGACCTTCAGCTCGGATCCGGCGGTCCACCACGCCGTCGAGGAGTCGACGCCCATCCTGCTCGCGGGAGGCGGCGTCTTCCTCGTCTTCCTCTTCCTCCACTGGATCTTTCTCGAGCCGAAGAACGTTGGCCTCCCCATCGAGCCCTACTTCGCCGAGCACGGCGTCTGGTTCTACGCGGTCGCGTCGATCTTCCTCGCCCTCGTCGTCTGGTTCTCGATGCAGCGGAGCGGACTCATGGGCTTCTCGGCTGTCGTCGGCTCGACGGCCTTTTTCATCACGAACGGCTTCAAGCAGAGCGCCGAGGAAAAGGAAAAGCGCCTCACGTCGACCACGATGTCGGACCTGAGCAAGATCCTGTATCTGGAGATCATCGACCTGACCTTCTCGATCGACGGCGTCCTGGGAGCCTTCGCCTTCACCCTTTCGGTCCCCCTCATCCTCATCGGGAACGGGATCGGGGCTTTCGTGGTCCGGGAACTTACGCTGCGCAATGTCGAGCGGGTCAAGACGTACCGGTACCTGAAGAACGGGGCAATGTACTCCATCTTCTTTCTGGGGATCATCATGATAGCGGACAGTTTCGGGGTCCACATCCCGT
>DBTK01000072.1:32749-33008 GCA_002307015.1 Spirochaetaceae bacterium UBA1318 | reverse complement strand
TCATCCTCATCGGGAACGGGATCGGCGCCTTCGTCGTGCGCGAGCTGACCGTCGGAAACGTCGAGCGCATCAAAACCTATGCCTACATCAAGAACGGCGCCATGTATTCGATTCTGGGACTGGGGGCCATCATGCTCTGCGACGCCTTCGGTATCATGATCCCGAGCTGGGTATCACCCCTGGCGACCTTCGCGGTCATCGGATTTTTCTTCGGCAAGTCGGTGAGGGAGAAGAGGGTGAGCGGTGAGCGGTGAGCGGT
>DBTK01000072.1:25456-32418 GCA_002307015.1 Spirochaetaceae bacterium UBA1318 | reverse complement strand
CGGTGAGCGGTGAGCGGTGAGCGGATTTTCGGCGGACGCCGGGGACTATGTCAAGCCGGCTATTAGCCCCGGCACATCACCCATCCCCGACTCTTCCAGTTCACCCCTCACGCTTCACTCCTCGCCTCTTTTCTTCCCGCTCACCCCTCACCCCTCACTTAATAGGCTTCATCGCGGTCATGTAGCTGCGGAGGACGCGGCCGACCTTCTCGATCGGGTGGTTCCTGATCACCTCGTTCACCCGGACGAGCTCGCGGTTCGAGACCCCGAGGTCCTTGAGGGCGAGGCCCTTGCCGATGACGTCGGTGTCGATCTTGGCCATGAAGCCCTTGAGCAGGGGCCGGCAGGCGTTGTCGAAGAGATAGCAGCCGTACTCGGCCGTGTCGGAGATGACCTTGTTCATCTCGTAGAGCTTCTTCCTCGCGATGAGGTTGGCGATGAGAGGGACCTCGTGGAGTGATTCGTAGTAGGCGCTTTCGGGCTTGATCCCCGCCTCGACCATGGTCTCGAAGGCGAGCTCGACGCCGGCCTTGACCATCGCCACCATGAGGATGCCCTTGTCGAAGTACTCCTGGTCGGCGATCGCGTCCTTCGTCGGGGCCGTCGTCTCGAAGGCCGTCTTTCCGGTCGCTTCGCGCCAGGCGAGGAGGTCCTTGTCGCCCGCCTTCCAGTCTTCCATCATGGTCGAGCTGAACTTCCCGGAGATGATGTCGTCCATGTGCTTCTGGTAGAGCGGGGTCATGATCGTCTTCAGCTCGGCGGCGAGCTCGACGGCCTTGAACTTGGCGGGGTTCGAGAGCCGGTCCAGCATGCCCGTGATGCCGCCGAACTTGAGAGCCTCGGTGATGTCCTCCCATCCGAACTGGATGAACTTCGCGGCCCAGGCCCTGTCGATACCCTTCTCGACCATCTTGTCGAAGCAGAGGAGGCTTCCCGCCTGGAGCATGCCGCAGAGTATGGTCTGCTCGCCCATGAGGTCGGACTTGACCTCGGCGACGAAGCTCGAGGAGAGGACGCCGGCCTTGTCCCCGCCGGTGCCGCAGGCGAGGGCCTTGGCGATCGCCCAGCCCTTCCCGTCCGGATCGTTCTCGGGATGGACGGCGATCAGGGTCGGGATGCCGAAGCCGCGGGAGTACTCGGTGCGGACCTCGGTGCCCGGTCCCTTCGGGGCCATCATCACGACGGTGATGTCCTTGCGGATCTGCATGCCCTCCTCGACGATGTTGAAGCCGTGGGAGTACCAGAGCGCCGAGCCCTTCTTCATGAGGGGCATGATGGCGCCGATGACGGGCGAATGCTGCTTGTCCGGCGTGAGGTTTCCGACGAGGTCGGCGGTCGGGATCAGCTCCTCGTAAGTGCCGACCTTGAAGCCGTTCTCGGTCGCGTTCTTCCAGGAGGCCCGCTTCTCGGCGATCGCCTCCTTCCTCAGGGTGTAGCTCACGTCGAGGCCCGAGTCCCTCAGGTTGAGACCCTGGTTGAGGCCCTGGGCGCCGCATCCGACGATGACGACCTTCTTGCCCTTGAGGGCGGCGACGCCGTCCGAAAATTCGGATTTCTCCATGGAACGACAGGTGCCCAGCTGGGTCAGCGCCGAGCGGAACGGCAGCGAATTGAAATAGTTCATGCGTATCTCCTTCAAAACTTTCGGTCTGGAACCATGCAGGATCGGGTATACACCTTTTTTGTCATTGCGTAAAGTGAAACATTGTCAGCTCACTATTGCGCACGAGGTATCAATAATGCTAGCCTCGCTCATGGACTTCAACGAACTCGAGGCCTTCGTCGTGCTCGCCCGCACCCTCCACTTCGCCCGGGCCGCGGCGACCGTCCACACCAGCCCCTCGGGGCTCTCCCGCCTCATCGGGAGGCTCGAGGACGAGCTCGGCGTGAAGCTCCTCTCCAGGGACACCAGACGAGTCTCGCTTACCGAGGAGGGCGAGGCCTTCCTCCAGTTCGCGGAAACGAGCGTCCACAGCCGTGACGAGCTCCGCCTCAGGCTCGATTCCCGCGAGGGCAAGCTCAGGGGATCCCTCCGGGTCTATGCCTCGGTGACCGCCTGCTACTCGATCCTTCCGCCCTTCGCCGAGGCCCTCCACCTCGATCACCCCGAGCTGAGGCTTTCGGTAGAGACGGGCGATCCCGCGGGAGCCGAGGGAACGATCCGGGACGGGCGTGCCGAACTCGCGGTCGCGGCGCTGCCCCCGGGAGGCTTCCCGGATCTCGCCTGCTTCTCGGTGCGAAACACCCCCCTCGTCCTCGCCTCATCGAAAAGCGGTCCCTACGGCTCGCTCGACCTGGAGCTGGACGGTGCCGCCGGTACGGCGGAAACGACCCATGCCTCAAGGCTCGTCCGCACCCTTTCATCCGTTCCCCTCATACTCCCGCAGTCGGGCCTCGCGAGGGTCCGCTTCGACCGATGGGCGAAGGCGCGAGGCATCAAGCCCCACATCGCCGCCGAGGCCGCCGGCAACGAGGCCGTCCTCGCCCTGGCGAGGCTCGGATTGGGGCTCTGCCTCGTCCCCCGGCTCGTGCTGGAGAACGGCCCCTTCGCCGAGGGTCTCGTCCTCTACGCGGCCGGAGCCGATTTCGGCGAGTACGATATCGGCTTCGTGTTCAAGCAGGGCAAGGCGGCGGGAAATGCCGCGATCGGGTCGGCGATAGCCTCCCTCGTCGAGCGGGTCTACCCGGAGGGAACCTGGCGGAGGCGATGGGAACGCGGCGCGGAAAAGTTGAAGATCATCGATTCAAAGCCTTAAGTTGGCACACTAAGCATCATGGGAAATACACAATGAAATCAACAAGCTTCGGGACAATCGAAAAACCGGCTTCAACCGACGGGAGCCTGATCCGTTTCAGCCGCTGCTGGATCGGCGATCAGGCCTCCCCCATCCTCCCCTCGATAGACTGGAGCCTTCAAAAAGGCGAAGCCTGGGTCGTCACGGGGCCGAACGGTGGGGGAAAAAGCGCCTTCGCCGCGGCCCTCGCCGGAACCCTTCCGGTCGAAGCCCTTCCAGGCGGGGAAGCGAGGAACTCCTTCGAAGGGAAGGCCGTCCTCGTCTCGTTCGAAACCGCCGCAGCCCTCGTCGAATGGGAGAAGGCGAACGACGATTCCGATTTCGTCGAGGGAGGCATCGATCCGGGAACCTCGGCAAGGGCCTACATCGCCGAGGGTCTGTCCGAGGACGTCGCCCCCTCGTTTCCCGACGGACAGGGCCTCGAAACCCATCCCGCCGTCATCGCCTGCGGCATCGCTGAATTCCTCGACCGGGGACTGAAAAACCTCTCGACGGGGGAGATCCGCCGCGCCCTTCTCGCACGCGCCCTCGCCTCCGAGCCGTCCCTCCTCGTCCTGGACGAACCCTACGAGGGCCTCGATGCCGCCACCCGCGACATCCTCGAGGCGGTACTCGAAAAGCTCGCCTCCGCGAGTGCCGATCCTGAACCGAACGGCCCGGACTCGACCCGTGAACGGAAAGCGCCCCTCCTCGTCCTCGTCGCCGACCGGTGGGAGAGGGTCCCCAGGGCGGTGAACCGCGTCGTCGAGCTCGCGGGCCGCGGCATCGTCTTTTCGGGGGACCGGAGCGACTACGAAAAACGCCTCGCGGCCCGGCGCGAGCGGGAAACCGAAGCGGCCGCCTCGGGCCGACCCGCCCTTCTCGCCGACCTCGACGAGGTGAATACCGAAGCCGCCGCGCTCGGGGGAACACGGAGCGGAGGCACGGCGAAACCGGCGTTCTCGGCCGGC
This sequence comes from Spirochaetaceae bacterium UBA1318, assembly GCA_002307015.1. Lineage (GTDB taxonomy): Bacteria > Spirochaetota > Spirochaetia > Treponematales > UBA1318 > UBA1318. The sequence goes on along the minus strand of DBTK01000072.1, from coordinate 28,673 downwards.
CAGGCCGACGCGGAAAGACCCGCGCCGAACTCTCGCGAGGGCACCGATGAACCGCCCCTCGTCGAGCTGCGCGAGGTCACGGTGGAATGGTCGGGTCGGAAGGTCCTCGACCGTATCAGCTGGATCGTCCATTCCGGCGAGCACTGGCTCATCCGCGGTCCCAACGGCAGCGGGAAGACCACGCTGCTCGAACTCATCACCGGAGACAATCCCCAGGGCTTCTCGAACGACGTGAGGCTCTTCGGCGCTCGTCGCGGAAGCGGCGAAACGATCTGGGAACTGAAATCCAGGATGGGCATCGTCTCCTACCGCCTCCACCTCGAGTACCGGTACATGGACGATTCGAGCCTCGAGGAGGTCCTCGTGTCGGGGCTCCATGACTCCATCGGCCTCTACCGCGAAGCGGGAGACGCCGAGGTCATCCTAGCCCGGCGATGGATCGACCTCGCGGGATTCGGAGGACGAGGAAAGGAACGGTTCGGCTGCCTCTCCTACGGGGAGCAGCGGGCCCTCCTCGTCGCTCGGGCGGCCATCAAGGGGCCCAGCCTCCTCATCCTGGACGAACCCTGCCACGGCCTCGACGACGTCCATCGCGGACGGATCCTCGGGCTTCTGGAAGCGATAGCGGAGCGGGGCTCGTCCACCCTCCTCCACGTCACCCATGATCCGACCGAGGCCCTCGCCTGCGAGCACCGGGTCCTCGAGCTGCGGCCTGGAGCGGAGCCGGGCTGGGCGGTTAGCAGGAGGTGAGGGAATCGGTGAGGGGTGAGGGGTGAGGGGTGAGGGGTGAGGGGTGAGGGGTGAGGGGTGAGGGAAAAGATAGCGCGCGGCATAATGATGTCAAGGGATTCTCCCAAGAAATCGCTAATAATCCGCTCACTCCTCACCGCTCACCCCTCACCTCTTAGAATCCCCTCAATTCATGAAAAATGCGGTCGATAATGATAACGATGAATAATCTGAAGGCGCCGCCGGCCAGAAGGGTGAACCGGAAGATTCCGGAGTTCCAGATCGGAGAAACATTCTTCAACCTCTCCTCGGACCTTCTGTGCATCGTCGACCGCTCGGTTCGATTCGCCCGCGTGAACCCGGCCTGGATGAGGATCCTCGGGTGGGCGCCCGAGGATCTCGTGTCCCATCCGGTCGCGGACATCGTGCATCCGGAAGACTCGAAGACGATCAACGCGATGGAGGCGGGGCTTGTCGAATCGACCTCGGCCCTCTCGTTCGAGAATCGTTGCCGTTGCAAGGACGGCTCCTATCGATGGCTTTCGTGGAACTCGATACCCCTCGGGAACAAGGGCTACCTTTTCGCGGTGGTCCACGACATCAATACCAGAAAGAAAACCGAGCTTAAACTGAGGATGAGCGACGTCGCCCTCCGTGAATCCCTGAGGGACAAGGACATCCTCCTGAAGGAAGTCCACCACCGGGTGAAGAATAACTTCCAGATCATCACGAGCCTCATCAGCCTCCAGTCGGGAAAGATCAAAAACCGCGAGGCCTTCAAACAGTTCACGGAATTGTCGAACCGCATCAGGGCGATGTCTCTTATCCACGAAAAGCTCTACCGCTCGAACGACCTTTCCCGCATCGACCTCGGCGACTACATATCCACCATCGTCAGCGAGCTCTACTCCTCATATGTGAACTTCGAACGGACCATCCAGTTCGACATCAGGACCGAACCGGTCGACCTCGGCATCGAGCAGTCCATTCCCTGCGGGCTGGTGATCAACGAGATACTGACCAACGCCTTCAAGTACGCGTTTCCGGACGGTTTCGCCGGACCGCGGATCGTCACCATTATCTTGAGAAACCTGAAGGGAAAGCACGTCGAACTGCAGTTCTCGGACAACGGCGTCGGCCTTCCCGCCGATCTCGTCATCTCCAGGACCGACTCCCTCGGGCTTTCCCTCGTGCCCCTCCTCACCGCGCAGATGGGCGGCACCCTCGAGCTCGACCGTACTGCCGGCACGACCTACACGATAAGATTCGTGAAGAAGTGAACGGTGAACGATGAACGATGAACGATGAACGATGAACGGAAAAGATAGCGCGCGGCGCTATGATGTCAAACGGTCAATGGGGTCATGGAAAAATCCTGCATTTCCCCTTTCGTGTTTTCGTGCGTTCGTGGTAATTCTTCTCCCGGGTTAAGAAAGAGCAACCACGAAAACTCGAAAGCACGAAAAAAACAAAAATGTTTTTACGTCTTGCGTGAGACCTTCTCAAAAATTCACCAGGCAGAGCTGCTGAAAACGCGGAGAAAGAATTGCTCACTCTTCACCTCTTCTTCTTCCCGCTCACTCCTCACCGCTCACTTTCCTGATTCTTCCCGCTCACTCCTCACCCCTCACTTTCCTGATTCTCCCGTTCACCCTTCACCGTTCACCGTTCACTTTCCTGATTCTTCCCGCTCACTCCTCACCCCTCACCCCTCACCTCTTTGTCCCACTCGATGAATATCTCCGGTCCCCGGCTTTCGATTCCCTCGAGGAGGGGTTCGGGATCGGGCGAGGTGACGGTGTCGAGCCAGACGACGAGGGCTTCGGGAAAGGCCTCGTGGAAGAGGTTCGCGTTCGCCGGCTCGTTGTCGATGGAAACGACGAGGGTACCCATCGAGGCGATCCGTTCGCGGACTGAGGCCTTGAACCTCTGGTCCGACATGGCGAAGTCCGGCTTGAAGAAGAAGATTTCCTCGGGGCCCGCGGGAAGGCCGTGGTCGATGAAGCTCCTCCGGGTTCCCTTTTCCATGCCGTCGACGTGTCGCCCGGTCAGGTAGGCGAGCGTGAATCCTTCCTCCTTGAGGCCGTGCAGGAACGCGGGGACGCCCGGGTAGGGCCTGTCGTGCGCGAGCCACTCGTCCGTGAAGAAGCGCTCGTTCCAGAAAGCGCGGACGGCCCGGAGCAGAGTCGGGTCTTCGATGCCAGCCCGCCGGAACGGCTCGAGGATTCCATAGAAGGGCCTTGAGAGGTCGAGGCGGGGCCACACCTCGCCCAAGCCGGGAATGACCCGGCGCGCCGCCTCCAGTATGGCGACATTCCTGAGCGAGGTGTCCATCAGGGTCGAGTCGATGTCGAGCAGGACTATCCAGGGCGCCACTCTGCCGATCCCCTCGAGCCTCTGGCGATTCATCAATATCGGATGATCGATCATCACACCTCCCCCTCTTCCCATTCACTCCTCACCCCTCACCCCTCACCTCTTTTCTTCT
>DBTK01000072.1:13409-25145 GCA_002307015.1 Spirochaetaceae bacterium UBA1318 | reverse complement strand
TCCCGCTCACCCCTCACTCCTCACCTCTCTTCCTCTTCCCGTTCACCGTTCACCGTTCACCGTTCACCCTTCACCGTTCACTCTCCTTTCCCCACAATGATCGCATGGCGGGTCCAGAATTTCAGGACGACGGGAAGCTCGGAGAGGGGCAACTCCGGATCGTGGATTTCCCGGGGTGCGGTCCGGCCAGGATAGAGGGTGTGGAGGACGAAGGTCTCCCCATCCTTCCAGTGACCCCAGACGCAGAGCCATCTCGTGGGCCGTTTCCTCCCGACGATGAGGTGGGACGGGATGGCCCGTCCCTTCCGCTTCGCCCAGAAGTCGCCGTGGGTCCAGGGCAGGATCCGCTTGAGACCGCCGTAGCCCACGATCCCGGGGGCCCGGAAATCGAAGTGCTCGGGGCCCGAGCGACGGGGAGATTCCGCGAGGCGGGAGCGGGTCCACTCGAGGGCCTGCTCGATCGGAACGAGGAAATCGTCGAGATGGGCCCTGAGGTGGCCTTCGTCCCGGAAGGTGACGGATATCGTGTCGCTCATTTGATCCCCGAGGAGAGGTAGCCGCGAACGAACTGCTTCTGGAATACCAGGAACACGACGAAGAGCGGCAGGGTGACGATCATCGTCGCGGCCGAAAGCAGGCCCCACTGGGCGCCGATCTCGCCCATCTGGGTGAATCGGACGAGCCCGGCGGTCAGGGGCCGCGCGGTATCGGACTGCGTGATCACGAGGGGCCAGAGGAAATCGTTCCAGTGGAAGGAAAGCGCGGACAGGACGAGGGCGGCGAGCGAGGACTTCGCCGTGGGAAGGAAGATGAACCTGAGCTCCTGGTCCCAGCGGCAGCCGTCGATGGCCGCCGCGTCGCCAAGGTCGCGGGGAATCGAAAGGAAGCTCTGGCGCAGGAGGAAGGTCGCGAAGGCCGAGCCGAAGAACGGCAGGGCGATGCCCGGAATCGTGTCGTAGAGCCCGAGGAAGCGGATCGTGGAGAAGTTGGGCACGAGGAGGGCCGCCGTCGGTATCATCATCTGGAGGAGGATGATCGTGAAGAGGAGCCTGTCCCCGGCGAAGCGGTAGCGGGCGAAGGCGAAGGCCGCGAGGCTCCCGGTCACGAGCTGGGCGGCGATGATCGCGCCGACCTGCCAGAAGGTGTTCACGTAGTAGCGGCCGAAAGGCGCGAGCGAGAGGGCTTTCGCGTAGTTCTCGAGGCTGAGCGAGGGGGCGAAGAACACGTTCCCCAAGGCGAAGGGAACCGTCGGGGGCCTGAAGGAGGCGGCGAGAGCCCAGGCGATCGGGGTGAACATCAGGAAGGCTATGAGGCAGAGGAAGGCGAACCTGACGAGGGTAGCTGCGTTACTTTTCATTTCGCTCGCTCATGAGAAAGTTGCTGATCGTGAAGGCGAGGAGAACGGCGATCATGATCACCGTGACCGCGTCGGCCCTGCCGATGTCCATCCGGTCGAAGCGGACCTCCCAGAGGTAGTAGAGGAGCAGGGTGCTCCGTCCACTCGGTCCGCCCTGGGTGAGGACGAAGAGGTGGTCGACCGTCTGGAAGGCGCTGATGAAGGCTATCGTCGTGACGAACAGGGTCTGGCGCCGGATGAGGGGAAGGATCACCCTGGTCACCATCCGGAGCCCCGCGGCTCCGTCCAGTCGCGCAGCCTCGACGACGGAGCGGTCCATGCCCTGGAGCCCCGCGAGGAAGAAGAGCATGAGGAAGCCGACGTTCTTCCAGAAGGCCACGAGGATCAGGGAGAAAAGGGCCAGGGAAGGGTTCCCGACCCAGTTCTGGGGGCCCGTATAGCCCAGAATCCTCAAGGCCTGGTTCCAAAGCCCGTAGCCCGGGGTCAGGAAGAACATCCAGACGGTCGCCGCGCTCACCATCGGCAGGACGGTCGGGTGGAAGATCGAGAGGCGGAAAAAGGCGAGGCCCTTCAGCTTCGCCTCGACGAGGAAGGCGAGGCCGAGGGCCACGATCAGTAAAAGGGGTATGAGGACGAGGACGTAGATCCCGGTGTTGGCCAGGACCTGGAGGAAATCGGGATCGCCGAAGAGGTCGGCGAAGGTCCCGAGTCCGTTGAAGACCGGGTGCTGGTATTTCGGGATGTTGAGCTTCTGCTTGAAAAGGCTCCCCACCAGCACCTCGCCGAGGGGCAGGAGGGTGAACACCGCGACGAAGCAGAGGGTGGGCGCCACCAGCAAGTAGGGCAGAACGCGATGCCGTCTCATGACGCCGACCTCCTCATCGTACTATCAGCGGTAATCGTCCAGTGCCTTGTCCGACTCCTTCTGCGCGGCGTCCATGGCCTCCTTCGGGGACTGGCTGCCGTTGAAGGCCGACTGCAGATACTTATTGAAGATGGTCTTCACGCCGTTCAGGTTCTGGGTGGCGAGTTCGGGCTGGGCGGCAGCGAGAGCGGCGACCGCGTCGGCCGCCTGAGGGACCTTGTCGAGCCAGGCCTTGAAGGCCGCCGTCTTCCCGGCCGATAGCCGGTTCGGGATGTAGCCGGTCGCCTGGCTGAACTGGGCGACCCTCGCCGGATCGAGCAGGAACTGGGCGAAGGCGAAGGCGGCCTTCTGCTCCTCGGGGCTGTGCCCGGCGGTCAGGTAGAGGTTGCCGCCCCCGGTGACGCTGGCGAGGCTGCCCGCCTTCCGGCCGGGAACCGCCATCACGCCGACCTTGAACTGGGCCGACTTGAGGATGCCGGCGAGGCTTCCCGTGGTGTGGATGATCATGGCCGTCTTTCCGGCGGCGAAGTTCTGAGTCGAACTGCCCCAGCTGGACTGGACGCCCGCGGGGGTGGCCTTGTACTTCTGGCTCAGGTCCAGGTAGAACTGGACGGCGTCGATCACCTCGGGGGCGTTGAAATTGACCGTCACGTCGTCGGTGTAGACGTTCTTGCCGGCGCCGATGGCGAGGGGCTGGAAGGTCCAGTAGGGGTTCTCGGTCGGGATCTCGATGCCCCACCTCGTCTTCCCCCCGTCGACCGTCAGGGCCTGGGCGTCCCGGCCCATTTCGTCCCAGCTCTTGGGAGGCTGGAGCTTGGCCGCGGCGAAAAGGTCGGCGTTGTAGTAGAGGACGACGGCCGAGCGCTGGAAGGGAAGGCTCCAGAGCTTTCCCTTGTAGGTGGAGTTGCCCATGTAGGCGGGGAGGAAATCCTTGACGAAGGCCTGGCCGCCGGGGGCCTGGGCGACGAGAGCGTCGAGGCTGTCGACGTACTTGGCGTTGACGAGGTCGTACACGTCGGTGGCGAGCATCACCGCGAGGGTCGGCGCCTTGGCCCCGCCCTGGATGGCGGTCTGGACGGCCGTCTTCACATCCGGGTAGCCGCCGGAGAAGACCAGCGTCACCTTCACGCCGGGGTTCTGGGTCATGTAGTCCTGGGCCCAGCCCTTGAGCATCGCGGTGATGGGGGCATCGACCGCGACGGGATAGGCCAGGCTGATCTCCACGGGTGGAGCGGCGAAAACGGCGGCGAAGCCGAGAATGAGCAACGAACAGACAATGGCAAGTCGTTTCATGATACCTCCGATTTTTCCGGCGTCGGCTCCATCTCGGACCCTTCGCCGGTCTGCCAGTATAGTGCCCAGGAAAAAACCTCTACGTCAATCGTAATGCCGGAAACTAACCGACAGCTAACTGAAAGAAGTGAGCGGTGAGCAGTGAGGGGTGAACGGGAAGAGCGAAGCTAAACGCGAAATTTCGGAAGACTCCCGGGATATCTCCTGCGACCCGCTCACCCCTTCACCGTTCACCCCTCACCCTCTTGATCTTCCCGTTCACCCTTCACCCTTCACCGTTCACCTCCTCCCCCATTCCCGCGTAGAGCTTCCAGTAGGCGCCGCGCTTGGCGGTGAGGGTCTCGTGGGTTCCCGATTCGAGAATCCTGCCGCGGTCGATGAAGAAGATGACGTCCGAGTTCTTGATGGTCGAGAGGCGGTGGGCGATGATGAAGGAGGTGCGCCCCTTGAGGAGGACGGCGAGGCCCTTCTGGATGGCCCGCTCCGTTTCGGTATCGACGGAGGAGGTCGCCTCGTCCAGGACCAGGATGCGGGGATCGGCGAGGAGGACGCGGGCGAAGGAGATGAGCTGCCTCTGCCCCATCGAGAGGCGCATGCCCCTCTCGTTCACCTGGGTCAGGTAGCCGTCGTCGGTCGACATGATGAAGTCGTGGGCGCGGACGGCCTTCGCGGCGGAGACCACCTCGGCGTCGGTGGCGTCGAGCCTTCCGTAGCGGATGTTGTCCATGATCGTCCCGGCGAAGAGGAAGCTGTCCTGGAGCATCACCCCGACCTGCTTCCTCACCGAGCGTATGGTGACCGTTCTCAGGTCGATCCCGTCGATCAGGACCATCCCGGAATCCGGGTTGTAGAACCTCGAAAGGAGGTTGACGATCGTGGTCTTTCCGGCCCCGGTCGGCCCGACGACGGCGACGGACATCCCCGGGGTGATGACGAAGTTCACGTCCTTGAGCACCGGGTTGCCGCGGTCGTAGGAGAAGGTCACGGTTCTGAACTCGACGTGGCCCCGGATCGGGGGGAGGTCGACGGCGCCGGGGAGGTCCTCGACGGTCACCGGCTCGTCTATCGTTTCGAAGATCCTCTCCATGTAGGCGCCGGTCGTCACCATCGAGTTGTAGAAGTTCCCGATGTTCTGGATCGGGGTCCAGAACCGCCAGATGTAGCCGGCGAAGGCGACGAGGGTTCCCACCGTCACCGTGCCCTTGAACCAGACGATGCCGGCGACGTAGACGAGGCTCACGCCGATGGTCGAGATGTTGTCGATCACCGGCCAGATGGCGAAATTGACCATGACGGCCGGGATCCAGGCCGCCTTCCAGTCAGCCCCGAGCCGCGAGAAGATCTTCCGGTTCTCCTCCTCGCGGGCGAAGGACTGGGTGATCTTCATGCCCGAGAGGCTTTCGCTCAGGTAGGCGTTGAGGTTCGCCTGCTTGTGGCTCACCTTGAGCCAGGAGTCGTGCTGGCGCCGCTTGAGGAGGAAGACGGCGGCGAAGAGAATCGGAAGCCCGGCCATGCAGATGAAGGTGAGCCTCACGTCGATGATGAACATGAAGACGATGATGAAGGCGAGGCTGAAGAGGTCGGCCACGAGCTGGATGAAGCCGTTCGAGAGGAGGTCCGAGAGCGAGTTGACGTAGTTGACGACCCTGATCAGGATCTTGCCGTGGGGCCTCGAATCGAAAAAGGTGAAGGGCAGTTCCTGGAGCTTGCGGAAGATGTCGCTGCGGATGCGGACGATGACGTCCTGCCCGATCCTGGTCATGATCTTTATTCTGAGGGTCTGGCAGACCCAGATGACGCCGACGGCGCAGACGAGGAGGGAGGCGAGGAGGATGAGCTCCTTGGGGTCCTTCTTCGGGATGGCGTCGTCGATCGCGAGCTTGATCAGGTAGGGCCCCGCGAGGGAGACGAGGGCCGCCGTCACCATGAGGAGGATCGCGACCGACACCCCCCTGCCGTAGGGCCTGAGATAGCCGAGGAGCCGCTTCACGTAGTGGGGGTTGAACTGGGGCTGAAGCTCCTCGTCGATGTCGAACTTGTTCCGTGCCATGCTAGGCCTTCCCCGTCCCCGCCGCGACGAGATCCGCGTCCGAGGGAACCCGATCGGCGACCTCGCGGCCCGACTGGTGGAGCCAGACCTCGCGGTAGTAGCCCTCCCGGGAGGCGAGCTCGGCGTGGGTTCCCCGGTCGACGATCCGCCCCTCCCCCATCACCAGGATCAGGTCGGCCCTCGCGAGCGAAGAGACCCGGTGGGCGACGAGGAAGGTCGTGTGGGCGCCGGAAAGCCGGGCGATCGAGCCCCTGATCCTCTCCTCGGTCTCGACGTCGACGCTCGAGGTCGTGTCGTCCAGGACCATCACGGGCGGGTTTTTCAGGAGGAGACGGGCGAGGGCGATGCGCTGCCTCTGCCCCCCGGAAAGCCCGACGCCGCGCTCCCCGACGACGGTATCGTAGCCCTCGGGCATCTCGGTGATGAAGCCGTCGGCGTCGGCGAGTGAAGCCGCCGCCTTCACCTCCTCGAAGCTCGCGTCGGGCCTGCCGAAGGCGATGTTCCCCTCGACCGTGTCCGAAAAGAGGAAGACGTCCTGCATCGTGATGCCGACGTTGCTCCGGAGGTCCCGGAGGTCTAGTCTCCTCACGTCCAGGCCGTCGAGGAAGACCCCGCCCTCAGTGCAGTCGTAGTAGCGGCAGATCAGCTTCACGAGGCTCGACTTCCCCGATCCCGTCGGGCCCAGGATGCCGACCGTCATGCCGGATTCGGCGACGAAGTCGATGTCCTCGAGGATGGGACCGTCGCCGTAGCTAAAGGAGACGTGACGGAACTCGACCCTGCCCTTCGCCCTCCCGAGGGCCGCCGGCTCGGGGGGATTCACGATGCGGCTCGTCCGTTTGTAGAGCTCGAAGAGCCTGTCGGCCGAGGCGGAGAAGCGCTGAAAATCGTTGACGAGGCCGCCGACCTGGCTCAAGGGGTTCGAGAAGGCCCACATCAGGCCGTTGAAGGTGACGAGCTCGCCCAGGGTCAGCTTCCCGTTGATGATCATCAACCCGCCGGTGACGATGAGGATGACGGGCAGGAGGCCGGTGAAGGCGTCGATGCGGGGCATGTAGCGGACGCGGACCGCAGTCGAGTCGAGGTTCCTCTGTTTGTAGGCCTCGTTCTCGGCCATGAAGCGGGCGATCTCGTAGTCCTCGCGGACGAAGGCCTTCACGACGCGGTTCCCGGCTATGTTCTCCTGGACGGCGGAGTTGAGGCGGGAAAACTGGTCGCGGACCCTGAGGTGGGTGGGCTTCACGCGCCTGGCGAGGCGGAGGGCGAAAAAGGCGATGAAGGGCGTCACCGAAAGCATGATCAGGGTGAAGCGCCAGTTGATGGACATGAGGACGGTGATCGAAAAGACCAGGATCAGGGCGTTCTCGAAGCTCACGTAGATCACCCACGCGATGAAATGACGGACCGCGTCGAGGTCCCCGGTCATCAGGGTCATCACGTCGCCGGATTTCGTCTTGTCGAAGTAGGCAAAATCGAGGCCCTGCACCTTGTCGTAGAGCTCCTCGCGGATGTTCCTGATCACGTTCTGGGAGGCGTGCTCGAACATCATCTGGTAGCAGTAGCGGACGAGGGACTTGAGCAGGGTTGTCCCGACCATGAGGGCGATGAGCTTCCAGAGGAGATCCCTCTGGCCTCCCAGAATCACCTTGTCGACGATGGTACCGGCGACGGTCGGGTTCACCATGTTGAGGGCCGAAACGCCGACGGCCAGAACGAGACCGAAAACCATAAGGAAGCGGTATCTTCTTACATAACTCCAGAGCCAGGGGAACATGACTACCTCGAGGTGGGGCGCTTTGGTCGGCCCAGTCAAGGAACCAATCTAGCGAGGGCTCCGATCCGTGTCAATGCGAGGGAAAAAAACGGCGAGCGCGACCGGGACGGGCAACGAGGCCAGCGACGGTGGCCGGCGATGGCGCGAACGCGGCCTTCGGGCTAATAGCCCCCGAACATCATCCGTTTTTTCAGCTCCACCGTCCGCTCGGTCGTCGCGCCTTGTTCCGTGCGCTCGAGCGTCAGAGTGACGGATTCCCTCGCGTCGTCGTACCGGTGCTCGAAAAAGGAATCCATCATGGAATCGGCGGGAAGGCCGTCGATCGAGCGCACGACGTCGCCCAAGGAGATGCCGGCGGCTTCGGCGCTCGAGTTTTCGAGCACCGCGGCGACGGTCCATTCGCCACCCTCGCTCTTCTCGAACCCGACTCCCCAGGTTAGGCGGTCGCGCGGGAACTCGGCCCCGGGGCGAGGCTCGAGCACGACTTCCCCACCCGGGCCGTCGAAGGTGATCGCGAACTGCGAAAAGAAATCCCAGCCGATGTAGACCGTGTCCGTGATAGCCGGATTCGCGATCCGGTTGACGGTCGCGACCGTTTCGGCGAGCTTGAGGTCCCCGAGGCGAAATTCGGCGAGCCGTACGTACCCGCCCCCGACCGTCGAGCCGTAGATTCCCGCGCTCTGCCCTCCCCTGCTCTGGACGATGGCCGACGGTGATATCCGGAATTTCCCCATCGCGTCGTAGGGAACGGCGATGCCGCTCCCGCGTCCCGAGCCGGTGTCTATGATCGCGCTCCCCTCGACGCCGTTGATCGACACGGGAATCTGGAAATACTCGTGCCCGACATTTTTAAGCCGGATGCCATCGGCCCGGCTTCCCGCTGTCATGAAGCGGATCGTGTTCGCGGAAAAATCGAAGCGTGTACAGAACAAGCGGAGAACGTTCGCGCCGACGAGGCCGTCGAAATCGACCCCCAGCTGTCTCCGGAGGAAGGTCAGGTCAATCCCCGCCGCCGGCGTATCGGCGACCTCGGCTCCCCCGATCGCGAGGGAATCGAGGCTGTAGAGCTGAATGTCCTTTCTCACATTGGCCATGTCCCCGCCCGTCACGGTCCTCGTCTTTTTCGCCCCGATCCTCTCGGCGAAGGCCGGATCGATGACGGAGTAGTTGGAGCCGGTATCGAGCATGAAGACGGCGTCACGGCCGTTCACCCTGACGTCGACGAGCTGGTTCTTCGTGCTCGGGATGAGGCGGAAGGCGACCGGCCCGCCGCCCGAGGAAACGACGCGCTCTCCAACGGGGTGGAGGGAACGCGGTCCCGTCGAACACGAAACCACCAGCGCAAACGCACCGAGCAAAAAAACCGCTCTTTTCATGGACACCCTCGCCTCCTTTTCGGATCGGCTGTTTCCCGATGATACACCCGCTTCCGGTACCGGGTCACCGGGGCTGCCCTCACTTCTTCTCTTCCCGTTCACCCCTCACCCCTCACCACTCTTCCCGTTCACCGTTCCCCCTTCACCCTTCACCCTTCACCGTTCACCGTTCACCCTTCCCCCTTCGCCGTCTCCCTGAATCGCAGGGGCGTAACCCCGACGGCCTTTTTAAAGGCGCGGATAAAGCTCGAGCTGCCGGCGGACGAGAAGCCGACCTTATACGCGATGCACTCGACGCTCTCGTTGGTCTCGAGGAGGAGGACCTTCGAAGCCTCGATCCTGGTACGCTCCGCGTACTCCTTGAAATTTTCGCCCATCACGCGTTTGAAGTGGTAGCTGAAATTGGATGGCTTCATGCCGAAGCGCTCGGCCGCCGTTTTGAGGCAAAGCTCCCTGCCGATATCGGCCGACTCCATGAAGGCGGCTATCTCGGCCTTTGCCGGCGCCTCGCCATCGTCGTCGAGATAATCGGCGATGAGCGAGCAGAGCCGCTCTGAGCTCGCCCGCAGGATCTCGCTCATCTCATCGATCGTGTAGCTGTCATAGAAGACGAGGCTCGTGAGGCTCGCGAAGTCATCGGCGTCGACGCGGAATCTCCTGAGGCCCTCGAGCACGATGGCGATGGCGTTCAGGTACAGCCCCCGCGCGAAGTGGGGTTCCATCCCGCCCGATAGCACGAGGGCGATGATGCGCTCCGTGAGTTCGCCGATGAGGTTCCCGTCGTTCTCGCGCAAGGCGAGCTCCAGGGCGTGGATCCATTCGTAGTAGCGATAGGTCGGGGCAGCGCTTTCGGCGTGAGCCTCGCCGAATTCGACGATGCCCCCCGCCCTCTCCGCGGAACGGTCGGCCGCCTGGAGGGCCTGCGCGTAGCTCGTGCGGAGCTCAAGGGTGGAGGCTGACGACCGGCCGATCCCGATGGCCATCTCCATTCCCCCGGGGAAAACCGAGCCGAGGGTGGCCTCGAGGAAAGGCTTCAGGCGAAGACCCGCGACGTGGCTGCAGACGAGGACCGCCTCAGGCCCCGTGCAGAGGAAAGCGCCATCGAGGTCCTCGGGGAATGCCTCCTCCAGGGACCTGAGCTTGTCATGCAGCCCGGTTCCCCGATGAGGGCTCCTGAAGACCGCCACCGCGATGAGCGGATGTTGAAGGCTGATCCCGTAGGCCGACAGGGCATCGTCGAGCTCATCCCGAGAGGCGTAGTTCGACTTGAGGATGTCTCGTGCCGCGGCATCGCGAAGCTTCGGCAAGGCATCCCGCAGCCTCTCGTCGAGCGAGGACTTGGCCGACACGAGGCCATCGAGGGCGCTGTGTATGACGGCGATCTCGTTCGCGCCGACGTTCGATGGAGGCGAGACGCTGCCGAACAGGGTCGCCAAGCGCTTGAGCGGGTAAAAGTTCTTCTGAAGCGATACGCGGATGATCAAGGTCTCGAGGAGGAGAATCGCGAGAACGAGAGCCAGGGTACGGGCCTGCACCGCCCGCAATTCGGCGAGGCGGGCCGAGACGGGAAAGATGCTCACGTAGCTCCAACCCTCGGGCTCTGATCGGGATCGCGCGGCGATATACTGCTTTCCTCCGACGCTCAGGGTACCGCCGTCTCCTGTGGGGATGCGGTCAAGGAAGGCCTGGGAATCCCCGTAGGGCGCCGCACGACCCCGGGATGCGACGATCCTTCCGGCGGGATCCATGATGAAAAAGTTGCCCCCCCTCTCCTCGGAAGCGGCGTGCATCGCACTCACGAGGGCGTCTTCCCGCGCGAGGATGACGATGGTGGCGAAGTTTCCACCCCAGGAAAGGCTCAACGGGCGGATGAAGGTTATCACGCGAACGCGGTTGTTCGTGGGCGCGATGATATCCTCGGCCGCCCGCACAAGGGGCCCGCGCGCTCCCGAAAGGTCCCGCTCGAGCTGGGCATGGTCCCAGCCGGGGAAATAGTAACCGTCCCCGGGTTTTCCGAAATCCTCGAGGGAGTAGGCGTTGCCGTTCTTGCTGAATAGATAGCCGTCGTTTTTGATGTAGAGGAAGATGTCGAAGACCGAGTCGTCCGCCGCCGAGTACTTGCGCATCTCGTTCGCGACGACGTACCGCCGGTAGCCCGGCTCGTCGGCGCTCGAAAACCGAATACTCTGATTGCGCTCGACCGCGCTCGGCAGGGCGTAGGCATAGCGAAGGAAAGCCTCCCAGGACAGCCGGAGCTGATCGACCGCCCGCGCGTTCCAGCTCGCCTCTCGCTCGATCACCGCCCGGGCGGTGTAGGGGTAGTAAAAGAAGATGAGGACACAGAGGGGAAGCGCCAGCACGGCCAGGTAGGAGGCGAGGAAACTGCGGAAGAGGGATTTGCCGCGATTCTTCATGGTTCTGCCGTGCCTCGCATCGATGCTAGCGAAGGATCTCGAGGCCGACGCTGGAGCCCTCCCGCAGGAAGAGGGGAATGACATCCAAGGGGGCTTCACAGTCGAGCCAGCGCCCGCCCTCTTCCGTCCCTCCGCTCCGTACATCGATCCAGCGAGAACCCGAGGGAAGGTAGAGCCTCCGCGATGTCGCGCCGAGCGTGAGGACGGGCGCGACGAGAACATCGGGGCCAAAGAGGAACTCGTCCTCGATCTCCCAGGCGGCGGGGTCGTTCGGAAAGTCGTAGAACAGGGGGCGCATGGGCGGCGTGCCCTTCTCGTGCGCCGCTTTCATGAGGGACGCGATGTAGGGTCTCATGCGCTCGCGCATGAGCATGTACTTCTCGAGGACCGAGTGGACTTCCTCGCCGTAGCTCCAGACCTCGTTGTCCGCTCCGCTGTGGAATTCCGTGCCGCCCGGCGAAAGGGACGGCTTCTCGGGAAGCCGGTCGCCGTGGATACGAAAGACGGGACAAAAGGCCCCGTACTGGAACCAGCGCACGAGGAGTTCCCTGAAGGCCGGGTCCTCGACGTCGCCGCCGAAGAAGCCGCCGATGTCGGTGGTCCACCA
>DBTK01000072.1:0-13158 GCA_002307015.1 Spirochaetaceae bacterium UBA1318 | reverse complement strand
AGCCGCCGATGTCGGTGGTCCACCACGGGATGCCCGCAATGGCCATGTTGAGCCCAGCCTTGATCTGGTTCCTGAGCGAGGCGAAGCTCGAGTGGATATCGCCCGACCATACGAGGGCGCCGTATTTCTGGCTGCCGGCCCAGGCGCAGCGGACGAGGTTGATCGGGTTCCGTTGCCCCGCGGCGACCATGCCGTCGTAGAAGGCCTTCGCGTGCATGGCGGGGTAGACGTTCCCGACCTGGAGGTCCGTGCCGAGGTAATACCGGTAGTTGTCGAAGTCGTAGACCGAGTACTCGGGTTCCGCCTCGTCGAGCCAGAAAAGGCGTACGCCCCGGTCGTAGTAACTCTTCTTGACCGCTCGCCAGAGATACTCCCGCGCTCCCGGATTGGTCGCGTCGTAGAAGAGCGTGTCGCCGCAGAACTGCATGGTGACGCGCACTCCACGATCGACGCGGACGAGATAGCCCTTGCGCAGCATCTCCTGGTAATGGGAGCTTCCCGCCTCGACGGTGGGCCATATCGAGACCATGAGCTCGATTCCCATGGAATTAAGCTCGCGGACCATGGCCTCGGGATCGGGCCAGTAGGCGGGGTCGAAGTCCCAATCGCCCTGCTTTATCCAGTGGAAGAAGTCGACGACGATGACGGAGATGGGCAGTCCCCTGCGCTTGTACTCGCGCGCCGTCTCGAGGAGCTCCCCCTGCGTCCTGTATCGCAGCTTGCACTGCCAGAAGCCCATGCCGTAGTCGGGCATCATCGGAACCTTGCCCGTCGCTTCCGCGTACGCCTCCTCGATCTCGGCGGGCGAATCCCCCGCGGTAATCCAGTAGTCGAGGGCCTTCGTCGAGTGAGCCTTCCACTCGGTGAGGTTTTTCCCGAAGACGACCTGGCCGATGGCCGGGTTGTTCCACAGGAGGCCGTAGCCTCGGCTCGAGAGCGCGAAGGGTACGCTCACTTGAGAGTTGCGGTGCGCGAGCTCAAGGCAGCAGCCCTTCATGTCCATGTAGGGCTGCTGGTATTGACCCATGCCGAATATCTTCTCGTCGGGATAGGACTCGAAGCGCATCGTGAGCCTGTAATCGCCACCCGGCATGGGAGAAAGCTCGCGGGGCATCACCTTTATCGCGCAGGGCGTCCCGGCGCTGTTCCAGTTGCGCGCGTACTCCTGAAGGAGGATCCCGCCTTTCCCATCGAGGAACGCGATCCGCCCGTCGCTCGAGACCTCGGCCCGTATCTTTCCGTTCGAGATCGACGCGGATTCCCCAGCAATCTCGATGACGGCGGCGCGGCTCTCCCGAGGGAGGAGGGCCCAGTCGGTATCGGGCATCTGGGCCAATTGCGTCGCGCGCACGCGGAGGCTGTTCTCGCCCCAGGGCTCTATACAGAGCGTCTCGGAATCGAACCGGCGGACGAGGCGCTTCCCGTCGACACTAAAAATGCTTTCCATGCTCATCTCCTGTATGTAAGAACGCGACGCGCGCAATAGGATTTGGGGACCTTAAAAACCGCGTTTTTCCGAGGTCCCCTATAGTAGTACGGTTTTTGCCTTTCATGAAGGCGCCGAGCTGAGGCTTTACCTGCACCTCGACGACGAGGGGCCCGCGATAGGCGCGGGCCCTCAAGGATCGGGCGCGCGGCCGGTCCAGCCGATCGCGCGCCTTCGGGTGAAAACTTTACTTGTAGTAGTTGTCGTAGGCCTTCTGATAGAGCCTCTCCATGGTCGGCAGGCCCATCCGCTTCAGCTGATCGAGATAGTAGGACCACTCCGAATCGACGGTGCCCTTCAGTATCCACTCCGCGAACTTCTGGTCGACGTACTTGTAGACGTCGGTCTTCGCGAGGGCCATCTCGTCGATCTCCGAGGAGGAGAACTTCACGATCGGGTAGATCGACTTCGCGTCCGGCTGAAACTTCTTGTAGACCGAGTCCTCCTTGAGCCGTCTAGTGACCGAGGGGGGCACCGTCGTCTTCGCCTCCAGGGCCGACGAGGAATATAGCGGCGCGTTGTCCACCAGGGCGTTGGTCCACATCTGCCGGTCCTGATTCCCGTCGGGGGCGGGGACGATCTCGAACTTCTTGCCGTTATCGGTGGACTTCACGAAATCCGGGATCGAGCCGTAGTAGCCCTGGATCGAGTTCTCCTCGGAGTAGAACTGATCGATCCACTTGATGGTCTCCACGGGATGCTTGTTCGACTTCGTCATGGCGAAGAGGTTCGTGCCCATCTTCACGCGGGCGACGTTCGTGGGCCACAGGGGCTTGACCCCGGCCTTGCCGGAGAGGGGCGCGAGGACCGCGTAGTCGTCGGCCCACTTTCCCATGCGATCGGTGGCGGTCCAGCCGAAGGTCACGCCCACCGTGGTGGCGTCGGGCTTCTGTGCCTTCGCCATCATCGACGAGTAGTCCTGCGTGAACACCTCCTGGTTGATGAGTCCGGCAGCCCAGCACTTCGACAGGAACCTCACGAGCTCGGCGTACTCGGGCTGTGCGAAGAGGAAGACGACCTTGCCGTTCTTGACCGTAACGAGGTCGCCCGAGAAGTCGTCCACGAGGCCGTAGGCCCCGAGAAGGCTATAGACGCTGAAGAAGCCTCGACTCCCGCTCGCGCCGCCGGCGCCGCCCCACCAGTCCATGGCTATCTCGTCCTGCTTGCCGTTGCCGTTGGGATCCTTGTCATGGAAGGCGACCAAGACCTTGTAGAGCTCGTCGAGGGTGGTCGGGGTCTTCAGGCCGAGCTTCGTCAGCCACTTCTGGTTGATGAGCATCACGTTGAAGCTATCCGGCCTGAAGGGCCTGACGGCGGGCAGGGAGTAGAGCTTGCCGTCGGGGAAAATGCTGATCCTCTTGGTATCGGGCATCTCCTTGAACATCCGCTTGATGTTCGGGGCGTACTTATCGACGAGGGGCGCGAGGTCGACGAAATTATCCGCGTTCAGGATGATGTCCTGATCGGTGAGGCCGGAGAGGAAGACGTCGGGAAGGTCGCCCGACGCCAGGACGACGCTCTTCTTCTCGTCCCAGCCGGAGCGTACCTGCTCCCACTCGACCTTCATCCCCGCCGTCGCCGCGATCTTCTGCAGATAGGGGATGTCGTTCAGATCCTTCGTCCAGGCATGCACGTTGGCGAGGGCCCTGATGCTCGTTTGCGCCGCGATGGTCGCGGGCGCGATGATGATCGCCGCGGCCGTAAATGCAGCCATCGCGATCGTGCGAAATTTCGATCGATTCATAGAACCTCCTTTATACTTCGAGACATCGCGCCTAGCCCTTCACCGCTCCGATCATGATGCCCTTCTGGAAGTACTTCTGCAGGAAGGGATACAGGACCAGTATGGGAAGCGTCGACACGATGATGATGCCGAATTTGATCAGGTCGCCGAGATTGGCGATGGTGTTCGCCCCGCTCGCGCCTTGGCCGTTTTTGAACATGTCGTTCTGCAGAAGTATGTCGCGAAGGACGATCTGCAGGGGCATGAGATTCTGGTCGCGCACATAGATGAGGGCGGTGAAGTACTCGTTCCATTTCGCGACGACGTTGAAGAGAAAGATCACCGAGACTATGGCCTGCGAGAGGGGCATGACGATGCGCAGAAAGAACCGCGTCGTGCCGCATCCGTCGATGCGCGCCGCGTCGAGGAGTTCGCTGGGCACGTTGGCCTCGAAGTAGGACCGCGCGATGATCATGTTGTAGGTGTTGAAGCCCCAGAGGATGATCATCACCCATCGGGTATTCGAGATGCCGAGGCGGTTGACGACCATGTAGGTCGGGATGAGTCCGCCCGAGAAGAACATCGTGAAGACGAAATAGAGGGTGAAGGGCCGCCTGAACGGAAAATCCCGGCGGCTCAGGGCGTAGGCCGCCGGCAGGGTGACGAGCATGCCGAAGAGCGACCCGGCGACCGTGTAGACGATCGTGTTGACGTAGCCCCTCAAAATCCGATCGTTCTCGAATATCTTCTGGTACCCCAACAGCGTGACGCGCTTGGGCAGCAGCCAGACCTCGCCTGATCGGACGGCCACCGGATCGCTGAACGAGGCTATCACCACGAAATAGAGGGGATAGACAACCGAGAACAGGGTTACGATGCATATAACAAGGACAGCAGCGTTGAAGAGAAGATCCGAACCCGTGTAGCGTTTCGCCATCATCATCCCCTTACCAAAGGCTCGCGCCGCCGAATTTCTTCGCGACGCCGTTGACCGCGGCGAGCAGGCCGAAACTGATCACGTTCGTGAAAACCCCGATCGCCGCCGAGTAGCTGTACTGAAGTGACTGGAGGCCCACCTTGTAGACGTAGGTCGCGATGACCTCGGAGCTGCTCAGGTTCAGCACGTTTTGCATGAGGTAGGTCTTTTCGAATCCGACGTTGATGATCGATCCGGCCCTGAGAACGAGAAGGACCACGATCGTCGGCGCCAGGGCGGGCAGCTCGACATGCCGTACCTGCCTCCAGGCCCCGGCCCCGTCGACGGAAGCCGCGTCGTAGAGCTCGGGGTCTATGGCCGAGAGCGCGGCGAAATAGATGAGGCTGTCCCAGCCGGTGTGCTGCCATATGTCCGAGAGCACGTAGAGGCTCTTGAACCATGAAGGCTCCGCCATGTAGTTGACCGCGTCCCCCCCAGCCGCGTGAACGAGGAGGTTGACGATGCCGCTCGTCGGCGAGAGGAATATCGACATCATGCTCACGACGACGACGACCGAGATAAAATGGGGCGCGAAGGATACCGTCTGTATGAATCCCCTGACGCGCCGATTCCGGAGCCGGTTGAAGGTGATGGCGAGGATGATGGGAAGGGGGAAGGTCGCGAGCATCAGGTAGAGGCTCAGGCCCAGGGTATTGATGAAGAGCGCGGAGAACTGATAGGAGTGGATGAAGCGCTCGAAGTAGCGCCACCCGACCCAGGCGCTGCCCATGATTCCCTTCGAGGGCACGAAATTCTCGAAGGCCATCAGGATGCCGTACATGGGCACGTAGTTGAACACGAAGATCAACACCAGGGCGGGAAGGCAGAACAGTAATAGCGGAATCGTGGCCTCTCGTGGCCGCGGCATTCTCGGGAAAGTACGTTCGTTCGTCATTGGTCTCCTGCATCGATTGAGGGGCGTCGCCCGATCGATGCTGGATTATATGAACGGCTTTTCGATTCCGTAAACAAACAATCCTTGAAGACAGACAATGCTTGAAACGCATGCTCTCGATCCGCATCGCTTTCAGCCCGCCATCGCGGAAGGGACGATAGAACGATCGATTCGATTGCAGAACTCGACAACGTTTGGGAAATCGCAAAGCCGGAACGTACGGGGGCGGCCGATTCGGGCGCCGACGTCGTCGCCTTCCACGAATGCTCCGTCACTGGCTATTCCTTCGCCCGAAAACTCTCGCAGAAGAGTCTACGTGGTTTTCTCAAACCCGATGGGTATGGATGACGACCGGCTGAAGAACGGCTGCTCCATGATACTCGATCCCTTCGGCGATATCCTGGCCGAATGCCGCTCCTTCGAAGACGGTCTGGTCATAGCGGACTGCGTCCGCGACAAGCTGACTCAGGCGGGCGGCCATCGCTACCGCAAGGCGAGAAGGCCCGAGCTCTATCGGGACATCATCGGCGGGGATAGCGAGAGCGAACAGAAGGTTGCGTGGATAGACTAGGGGGGCGATCTTCCATCCGGCGCACCGGTACTCGCCCGTGAAAAGACGGGGGCACGTACCGGATCCGGCCGTCGTGTCGAGCCTAAGGGACTCGCGTCGGGAAAAGACGCGTAAAAAGCAGGGGGACTCAGGAGCCCCCCTCGCCCTTTGCGCGAAACCCTGACCTGACCCTTTGCCTTTTTTTTAGTGACTATCGTTCACCGCTCACCGCTCTTCTCTTCCCGTTCACCGTTCACCGTTCACCGCTCACCGCTCACCTGTCCCTCCCCGCCTGATCATCGGCAGGGCGGCCAGGGCCAGGACGCTCAACGCCAGCCCCACGAGGACGTAGAGCCAGAACCCGTTCCCGAGGCCGGAGCCCTGGGACACCGAAGCCATGGCGAAGGGAAAGACCAGGGCGCCGAGGGCACCTCCCGTCGCCGCGAAGCCGACCGCCTTCCCCTGCCCCTTTCGGAAATAGTTCCCGACGATCGTCATGACGAAGGGGAAGATCGCTGAGCAGCCGAGCCCCACCACGAGGAAGCCGATGCCGGCGGCGACGGGGGAACGGATGAGGACGGTGAGCGCGAGGGCTCCGGTCGCCACGAAGGCGAGGGCGACCACGACGACGCCGTGCTCGACCTTCCGGAACAGGACGGGAACCGCGACGCGGCCCACGAGGAGGCCCGTCCAGAACACGCTGACCATGAACGCGCCGACCGAGGCCGGGCAGCCCAGGACGGACACGAAGTATTCGCCGACCCATTTCGAGGAACCGAACTCCAACCCGCTGTAAAGAAACAGGATAGCCGCCGCGACGTAGAACATCGGAAGCCGTGCGGGGCTTTCCGATTCCGTCGCTGCGACCGCCTCCTCGCGGGTTACCGCGATGCGGCCGAAGGGCAACGTGAGCATCGCCGCGCCGAGAAGCCCCACGATGAGGGCCATCCCCCGGAAGATGAGCTGCCAGGAAAGTCCCGAGCCGATGGTCAGTCCGATCGCGACGGGACCCACGACGCAGCCGATGGCGTAACCGGCGTGGATGATGCCCATCGGCCTGCTCTCCCCCCGCTTCTGGATGCGGACGACCGCGTAACTGACGGTCACGTCCACCGCGCCCTGGCCGAAGCCGATGAGGAGGCTCAGGGCGAAATTGATCGGGACCGAGGGCGTCGCGGCGAAGAAGGCCAGGGCGACCGTCTCGAGGAGGAGGCCGCCGACCATGACGGCCTTCGCCCCGATCCGCTCGACGAGGATGCCGCCCGAGAAACTGGACACCAGATCGCCGATCGAGCCCGCGGCGATGACGGCCCCGGCCGCCATGTAGGACCAGGAGAACTCGCCCAGTATCTTCGGGAGGGTCGCCCCGACGATCGTCATGCCGATGCCGATCACGACGCAGTTCACGAACAGCCCGATGAAGATGGAGCGGTACCTCTCCTCGACCAGAGGTCCGGCGGCCTCCTTCGGCGTGGAACCCACCTGCTACCGCCCCGTCCAGGCCGTGCCGTTCACGGAGAGGGTATGGCCGCCGAGGGTAATCGTCCCGTTGTTCGAAAGCGTATCCACGTTGGAGTTTCCCGAGAGCACCCAGGTCCCGCCCGTCGCGATCGTCACCGCGCCGGACTTGGCGACGTTGGTCGCGTCGAAAGCGCCGGTCCAGGTGACTCCCGATCCCACGGTCAGGGCCGCCGTGCTGTAGCCGTCCGCGATGACGTTGCCGGTGACGGAGTAGCCGTTCGAGGAGTCCGCCGTCTGGAGGATCATGGTCCCCTTCGCGCCGTTCGTGGACCATTGCGTGTTGTAATCGACCTCCATCAGGACCCCCGAGGCGCTCGTGAGGGCGACGTCCGTCAGGGTGATGGTGGCGACCGCGTTGCAGACGACCTCGAAGAGGGGAACGAGGGGGGCGGTCGAGTAGAAGGCGTTGGTCGAGTTGGTCAACGCGGACGTCGTCGTGGTGATGCTTCCTCCGGTCATGGTGAAGATGGCGTCGTAGCCGGTGCCCGCGTCGCCCGAGCCGCTTTGCAGCATCATGATGCCGCGGTTCGAAGCGCCGCTTTTCAGAACGCTGGAGCCCGAGAGCGTGATGGAGTTGGAGCCCTCGATGACGCAGGCCTCGCCGATGGCGGAGGTCGCGGTGATGCCGCTCCCGGTGATCGTGCCGGTGGAATAGAGCCCGGCGGAGTTCTGGCCGGAGGCCGAGAAGCTGCCGCCGGTCAGGGTGATGGTCCCGCCCCCGGTATCCGTCGCGACGACGGAGCTGCTGGAACCGGTCGTCGAGGCGGTGACGTTGGTCGCGTTGATGATGCCCTTCTCGACCGCGTACAGGGCTCGACAGTCGCCCGAACCGGTATTCGTGATCGTCACGCCGCTCAAGGTTGCCGTGGCCGAATCATAGGCCATAACCGCGTTCCCGCCTGTGGCGCTCGAGGCGATGGTTCCGCCGGTAATATTGATTTTCGCGCTGGAGGAGCTGGCTCGCACCGCCGCGTTGACCCCCGTCTTGCTTTCCGAGCTTCCCGAAAGATCCCCGCTCTTCGTGATCGTCGGAGAGGTCAGGGTCAGGGTGCCGTTGGTTACATAGATCGCCGACACGTTGGAGGCGGTCGAGCCGTAGGTCGTGCCCGCCGTATCGCTGACGGTGGAGCCGTCGCTCAGGGTGTAGGCGCCGCTCGAAGAGGAAGTGCCTGAATTGGAGGAGCCGGAGGAATTCGAATTGGTTCCCGTTTCGCAGGACGGAAGGGTCAACACGGCCAGAGCCAGGATCAGGACGAAGGGTTTGAAAAATCGTCGGCGTTCGATCACGAAAATTCTATGGATTGCAGCCATGGCTAGCTCCCTGGGATAGGCGGACTCAAGCTCCCCGAACCGGGGTGATTTCACCGACAACCGTGGAATTCAGAGCCGTCGCGGCCCCTATCGGGATGACGACACTCACGGATCCTCATACGATAGAACACTCTCGATCTTTTGGCTACGCGGCCCTGAGATTTTCCTGAGGAAGAACGGTCGGCCGGATCGCTCAGGCATGAACCCGTTTCAGATCCAGGGCCAAACGGACGTGGGCGCCGTCCTCGTTCTCGAAAGAAACATCACCCTCTATCTGCCCTGCGAGGGAAGCCATGAGGGCGCAGCCGAGCCCCCTGCCTTCAGCCATGGCGAAACCGGGGGGAAAACCCGGCCCAGAGTCGGCGACCTCGACGACGATCTTGGATCCCTCCCGGGCGAGGAGGATCGAAAGCCTGACCGTGCCGTCCCCTCCTTTCCCGTATTTGAAGGAATTGGTCAGCGCCTCGTTGAGGATGAGGCCGCAGGGTATGGCCAGGTCCAGGGCGATGACGATCGGTTCGAGGCGGAAAACGAGGTTCGACTCGACGTTCGAGGCGCGCGCCGCATTTTTCGCTATCCGTTCCAGGTAGGTGGAGAAATCGATGGAGGAAAAGTCGCCGCTCTCATAGAGGATTTCGTGGACCGTCGCCATGCTCATGATGCGGCCGGTCGCCTCGTTGATATAGCTGCGAAAGCCCTCGTGGCCCTTCGCGTTTGCCTCGAGGTTGAGCAGGGACACGATGACCTGGAGGTTGTTCTTGACCCGATGGTGGATCTCCTGAAGGAGAAGGGCCTTCTCGTGGTCGGCCCTCTCGACCTTGTCCTTGGCCTTCTCCGCGACATCGCGGGCGTGCCGAAGCTCCTCGTTTTTCTTGAGCATGATCTGGGAGGTGATTTCGAGCGAACGCTCGAGCATCAGCCGATCATCGTCGGCCGCCGCGTAGGCCTCGTCGACGGTACGGAGCAGCTCGAGAAGCTGGGGAGAATCGGGCGGGCTCCCACCGAAGGCCCTGAGAATCTGCCGCTGCAGGAGTTTATGCATGCCTAGACCTCTGCGAACAGCGTTATCGTCATGGTCTGGTTATGAAGCTCGCAGGACTCGCCCCTCGCGAACGGGGAAAGTTCGCCGTAGGAATAGAAACCGGTCATCGCCGTCCGGGGACCGATCACGGCCTGAACCGCCTCGAGTTCCTCCTCGACCCGCTGATTGAGCACGCGCTTGCGGCCGACGCAGCTGATGAGCACCGCAAGCTCCGGCTCGATTCCCGCATCGTGCCCGGTCCCATCGAGAACGAGAACGCTGTCCCTGGCGGCGAGTCCGGCGCCCTCGATGAGCCTGTCGAAGTTGGCCTTCATGAACCGCGCGTAGGAGCCCTGCGGCATGTCGCCCGCGAAGATCAGGCTCCCCTCGGCATCGTTGACGGCGAGGAGGGTCCGAACGATCGGCCTCATGGCGCCCGGTATGCGGAGACTTAAGGGGAAGCGAAGGCCGGTGTCGGGAAGGCCCGCGGCGTGGTCCCCGAGAAAGGTCCTGTAGAGACCGAGCGCGGACTGGCCATCAAGCTCGTAGAGGACGCTGGCGTTCGACCTGGTGATCTCCCATTCCACCCCGAAAGGGTCCCATCCGCCGACGGAGCCGTAGCCCACCCTCAGATCGGGTCCGTAAAAACCGATCGCGGCAACCGTTGTCGTATCGGGGGGCGCATCGAGGAAGGCCAGGGTCCTCTCGAACCGGGAACCGTCGGCGGCAAGCCCTCCGGTGATCCCCACCCCGGGCGGCAGAGCCTGGATGATGCCCTTGACGAGTTCGCTCCCGTTGACCGTAAGCCCGTTCGAGATGACGAAGACATGGACGAGGCCCTCGCCCCCGATCTCCGCGGCGAGCGCCTCGCCGGCCGCCCTGCTCCGGTCCAGACTCTCGACCCGGACGCATGCGCTGCGCAGTTTCGTGGACCGGAAGGCGACGGCCGTGGCGACGACGGTGTCGTCGCTCACCCTGGCGCCGGCTATCTCGCCGGCGGTGGAGCAGCCCAGGATGCGGGCCCGGGGATAGGCCTCACGGAGCTCGGCATAGCGCCCATCGAGGAGTGCTCGGGCGCCGAAAACGAGAACGAGGTCAGCTTCTGCAAGCTCCCGTACCCGTGAACCGGAATCCCATCCTTGGGCATGAGTCCAGAGGCTTTGTTCGACTTTCATGGCTTCTCCCGTGTTGCTGGATCGACGCGGCCGAGAGTCGATGAGACTACAGTGCTCGAGATTTTTCGAGTATTGTCAGACGCTCCAGTTGAATGTTTCGTAACATCCCAACACTAGACTATTTAGATATTTTTGTCAAACGGAGAAGGCCGAAGGAAGGGGCTCAACGATAGATCGAATGGAGGTGAGCCCCCGATCGCGCCGCATTCCAGCCCCTCGCAGCGAATCCGGGAGGAACGGCCGGACCGTGGCCCGGCCGTTCCTTTCAGGGCGTGATCCCGAGGGTTTTCAGTTTCGCAGGATCGGAAGCGAAGGCGATTTTGGCTATGGCCCTGAGGTCCGATGCCCAACGGGCAAGCTCGTCGACCTTTTTGTCCCTGGCCATCGTCGAGCCCCTCGCCTCACCGCTCTCCTTCCGGGAGGCGGCATCCTTCGCCTCGATATCCCGCACGAGGTCCCAGTCGGCCTTGAGCGCTTCCAGGGTCCGCCCGAAACCCGCCATGGCGGCAAGGGCGGCCTCGTCGTTGAAAAGGTTCCCGTAAAAGGCGTTGGTCTGGGCGAGCCAGCCCGAGATGCTGTTGTTGCGGGGGCCGTCCACCATCATGGCGGAGCGGGCCCTCGTCCGGTCGCGAAGGGCGATGCGCGCGATCTTGAGATCGCGCAGGTACGCGTCGTCGGCGTTTTTCCACGCGCGGGACATCGCCTCGGTCGCTTCGTAGCGCTGCCCATACTCGGATTTCTGCTTCAGCGTCAGCGCCTCGGCCTCGTCGAGCAGGGTCCTACCCTCGGCAAGCCGTGTCGCGGTGTACCCGAAGGGCTGAAGCGCCGCGCCGATCTCGGTGCCGATCCCGGAGTTCTCCACGAGTATCCTCGTGGACCTGAGCCAATCGTCCTTCGTGCGCGACGCGGCCTTTCTCTTCGTCCCCGTTCCATCCTTCTTCGTCGTTTCGTCCGACATGCGCGTCCTCCTCGTAACCGGAATCTCGGCCCTCTAGCGGGCCGGATGAGACCGTGGATCATGCGCGGGGGACGAGCGGACGGGCACACGGGGAAGGATAAAACGCGGTGTCGTACATTCGCGCGTTATGGAAAACGATAGCGAAAAATGCGGGGATGTCAAATGAGAGGAGGTGAACCGTGAAGGGTGAGGGGTGAGGGGTGAGGGGTGAGGGGTGAGGGGAAAGATGGCACGGCAACGGTTTGTTTTTCAATGCCGATGCGCGGTTTTCAGGCGGGGATGAATGAGTTTGTGACGGCCATCCATGATTTCTTCGCAGAGATGAGCCATTTTCTGTTAATGTTTACTCACATTGCGATGAGGATGCGCGGTTGTGCAATGGGGACGGACGATTTTGCGACAGGGACGGGAGAGTTTGCGTTGAGGATGCGTGGTTGTGCGATGGGGATGGACGGATTCAAGACGGGGATGTGTTATTTTTTTCCGCTTTCCAGAACTGGCGGTCGGCTGTATGATGAACCGTTCCGATGGTTCCCGGGGAACTCGGACAGGAACAACTACCTACAGCAGGGGCTTTATGGCACAGCTTGAGCATATCGAGGCGATAGAAAAACGGCTCTGGTCGGCGGCGGACAACCTCAGGGCGAACTCGTCCTACGCAAGCAACGAATACTTTCTCCCCGTGATGGGGCTCATCTTCCTCAGGCACGCCTACAGCCGCTACCTCTCTGTGAAGGACGGGATCATCGCGACGTTGCCCGTCCGCGGCGGCAAGACCCGGCCTCTATCAAAAGAAGACTTCTCCCAGAAGGGGGCCATTTTCCTCCGACCGGAAGCCCAGTTCGACTACCTCGTTTCCCTGGGGGATGGGGAGGACCGCGCCGCGAAGGTCATCGCGGCGATGGATTCCATCGAGGCCGACTATGATAGCCTCAAGGGCGTCCTTCCCAAGAAGGAGTACCAGGAGCTCAGCAACGACGTGCTCGGCCAGCTTCTTCGTACCCTCAACCCGGACGAGCTCAAGAAGGTATCGGGCGACGTCTTCGGCCGGATCTACGAGTACTTCCTCACCCAGTTCGCCGACCAGAAGGCCCACGACGGCGGGGAGTTCTTCACCCCGGTTTCGCTCGTCTCCCTCATCGCGCACATCCTCGACCCCCGGAAGGGCATCGTCCTCGACCCGGCCTGCGGCTCGGGCGGCATGTTCGTCCAGAGCGCCCGCGTCATGGAGGGTCACCGCGCCGACTCCCCCGATGCCCACCTCACCTTCTACGGCCTGGAGAAAAACGCCACGACCATCAGGCTCGCCAAGATGAACCTCGCCGTGCACGGGCTCGAGGGGAATATCGAGAACGCCATCACCTACTACGAGGACCCGCACCAGCTCGTCGGGAAGGCCGACTACGTGATGGCCAATCCCCCCTTCAACGTGGACGAGATCGACGCCGACAAGATCAAGTCCGACCCCCGGCTTCCCTTCGGGCTTCCCGGGGTGAACCAGAAGGAGAAGGTCTCGAACGGCAACTACGTCTGGATCAGCTA
>DBTK01000106.1:134629-142753 GCA_002307015.1 Spirochaetaceae bacterium UBA1318 | reverse complement strand
AGAACCCCTTCGAGACCTTCAACCCGCTGAACCGGGTCGACGAGTTTCTCATCGAGACGGCGAAGAACTACTACCGTGGCGAGAAGGCGGAGCAGTCGAAGGCAAGGGCGGAGAAGGCGCTCAACGCGGTGGGGCTCTCCCTCTCAGAAGTGGGCGGACGCTATCCGCACGAGCTTTCGGGCGGGCAGCTTCAGCGCGCGTCGATCGCCCGTGCCATCATCCCGAACCCCAAGGTCCTTGTCGCCGACGAGCCGGTCTCGATGGTCGACGCCTCGCTCCGAATGAGCATCGTCAACCTCTTCAAGGACCTCAAGGACAAGCTGGGCACCTCGATCATCTACATTACCCACGACCTCGCGACCGCCTACTACATCTCGGACCGCATCGCGATCATCCACAAGGGCTTTTTCGTCGAGCAGGGCGAGACCGAGGCGATCCTCACCGCTCCCCGCCACCCCTACACGAAGCTCCTCGTCGAGTCCGCCCTCGATCCCAAGCCGGGCAACACCTCGATCGAGGACGGGGCCGCCGCGTCCTCGGGCGACGAGGAATACCTCGCCGTGGGCTGCAAGTTCGCGGCCCGCTGTCCCAGGGTCATGGAGGTCTGCAGAAAGCGCGAGCCTCCCGAGGTGACCGAAGGCACCTGGATGGTGAGGTGCTACCTGTACGGGGGTGAGGAGAAGGGGAAGTAGGGCGACCCATCCGGCCCTATCTACATAACAAGTTGTTCATCTCCAATTAATGGTCCGTTTATGGATGTCGACCCGGAAGGCTACTAGACTGTAATCCAATATGGAACATCCGACGATGATGCCCGGGCATCCACAGGGAACCTCGAATGCGGCAATCTGGAGAGCAAAGCCACGATCGTCCAAGCGCTCTTCCCGAGTCGGGACCGGAGGCCTCGTTCGATGCGCGGTGCTGCTCATGCTGCTCGCGTTCCCCGTTTCCATGGCATCGGCCCAGATCCTGATTCGAGTCATGGACCAGGATCTGGGAACCCCGCTCGAGGGCGCCAAGATCAGCGTGACGGGCATCGCCGCAACCTTCGTTACGGATAAAGACGGAAAGACGGAGATCGATCCACCCTCGGGGAAACGCGTCGTTGTTCGTGTCGACTATCCGGGCTATACGAGCGTCAAGAAGGAGCTGGAAGCCGGGCAAAAGACCCTCGACTTCAGCCTCGAGCTGGTTTCCTCGCTCGAGGGTTCGGGTGTGGTCATCAGCGGCGCCAAGCCCCAGGTATCCGACGCCCAGGCGGGCATTTCGGAAGTCGTCACGAGCCAACAGATAAATCAGCAGACGATGGGCATCAACGAAGACGCGTTCTCCGCGGTCAAGAATCTTCCGGGAGTCGGCTATACGGGTAGCTTCGACGCGAAGCCTTCCATCAATGGGGGCGATCCCAACGAGACCGTGGCGACTCTCGACGGCGCCTACGTGCTCAATCCCTATCAATGGCAGGGTGCCTACACGATCTTCAATCCCGACATCGTGGACTCCATCAAGCTCTCCAACGGAATAATAGCTTCCCCGTACGGGCAAGTCATGTCCGGGCTTCTCGACGTCAGCTCCAAGACACCAACCGACAGGCAAACGCACATGAGTCTCGACTTTTCCACGACCGGGATCGACGCCGCCGTGGAGCAACCGCTTGGCGATAACGCCGGACTGCTTATCGCGGAAAAGACCATGTGGCTCGAGGTTCCCCTCTGGCTGTTTGGGCAAGGCAGCCTTTTTTCCACATCCCCCTACATGTATGACACGGACGCGAAATTCTACTGGAACCCTTCTCCGACGGTAAAATGGACGTTGAACGCCCACTATGATTCCGATGGTGTGGCATCCAATTTCGGGTCGAGTGTCTTTGGGCTGACGGACATCCAGACCTTATTCTCCTCGAACCTGAAGATGCTCCTCAATGATAATCTTCTATGGACCGTCATGGCCAGCGGGAACACGTTCTATGACGAACTGTACTTCCAGGGAGAGGATAGGGACAATTCGGCGCTGAACAATTCGTATTACGACCGGGAGACGGAATATCGCTATCAATTCAAGAACGGCTTCGACTGGACCCTGAGCGATACCCAGGTCGTGAGCTTCGGCGTGGACGAGCTTTTTGAAACATGGGAAACGAGGGACAAGTCGGACCTCTGGAAAAAAGAGATCGACGGAAGCTACACCGAAAGCCGTGTCGACGTGACCGATAAAGGCAAGAACACGGTGGAGACGGGCGTCTACGTGAACGACAACGTCGCCCTGATTCCGGATACCCTCAAGGCCGAAGCCGGACTGCGCATCGACCACGCCTTCGTGTACGGTGGCGGAGAGCTGCTCATGACCTATCCCGCGTTCAATCCGCGGGTCCTGTTGACGTATACGACCCTCAAGGACTGGGGACTCTGCCAGTCCGTGGATTTCTTCGGGGGAACGGGACTCTACTCCCAGTTTCCCGCGGACAACCAGTACATGGATACCCACTACGGCGTGAAGAGTCTCGACCTCGGGCCCACCCGTGCCTGGTTCAACGAGCTGGGTCTGGAAGCCCACGGACACGAGGGCGAAAGCCTCACGTTCGAAGGCTTCACGAAAAGCTACTTCAATAGATTTTACACCGCCACC
This sequence comes from Spirochaetaceae bacterium UBA1318, assembly GCA_002307015.1. Taxonomy (GTDB): domain Bacteria; phylum Spirochaetota; class Spirochaetia; order Treponematales; family UBA1318; genus UBA1318. The sequence continues at coordinate 140,128 of DBTK01000106.1, read as the reverse complement.
GACGGAAGCGGGGATACCGTCCTGAAATACGACGGAACGGGATATGTCTACGGCATCGACTTCGGAGCGAAAAAATCGACCAGGTTGTGGGACCTTTCGCTGAGCTACACGTTCACGGTCGCGGAGCTCTACAATCCCGGCGGCTCGGGCTTGAGCTCCTCGGATTGGAGAAACCCGCTGGGGACCTGGTATGCGCCGTCCTACAACCGCTACAATACCGTCTACGCTTCCTTCCTGTATAAGCCGTCCGACGGGTTCTCCGTGCTTCTCGACGGGGATGCCGCTTCCGGAGAGCCTCAGGAAACCGGCGGTAGATCGGCATGGAATTATCCCATCAACATCAAGCTGGACTGGCATGGATTCCACAGCGGATCGAAAACGCGCTGGGAGTTTTACGTGGCATGCCAGGACATCTTCTCCGAGCTGTATTATCGACGGTCGACTGGCTCCGCCTCGTTCGGTACCGGTACCCCGATTCCGTCGGTCGGATACAAGCTCAGCTTCTAGGAGCCGTCACAATGCGGAAAATACCGGCGTTTATCTGTTCGATGTTCATTGCGGCGACTCTGGTCTGCGCGTGCGCCTCCGTCCCCGGCAAGGCCAAATCCCCGGCCATTAAGTTTGCGGAGGTGGCCGATGACCCGAAGGAGGGAATACAGCTCGAGCTAAACCAGGTCACGGACGGCGAGACGCAATTCAGTCTCATGTATCCCGATCTTGGTCCGGTGGCGATCCGGGGTACGGCGGAGCGCGACGGGGACGGCTGGCTTCTGAAATTCGAACGCCTCGACTGGTTCAATGCGTGGCCCGACGGCTGGACCGAGGCATCCTTCATTCTCGAGGGCGAGTCCAGCCTCATACCGTCCGCCGCCGGGGATGTGTGGATACTCTCGCTGCGCACCATGCCGAAGCTGGATGCCGTCAGGTCCGCGGCAATGCGGTATTTCGATACCTACGTCCGGGGTCAGAAAGGGATCGATGAGTTTTCTCATCGATGGGATCGAATCCAGGCGGTGTGCCGGGATCTGTTCAATCGCTTCGACGGCTCGAGTCTGGCTCGGCGTCCGGATGTTCTCAGACGGTACCTGTTTCCGGAGGTCTATGGCTACGATGAGCCCCCCGTCCCCGGTTTTCACGTGGTCTTCGGCCAAGGACAGGAATGGAATGCGGACTACAGCGCGGAGCATTTTTCCCAGGGCCTGAGGCAGATTCGCGAGAACGGAACCATGCTCAGGGACTACAAGGAGTCACCCGGACTCTGGCAGTTGGCCCTGTCATGGCAGGACTTCTGGGAGCACCGGGGATATTCGGCCGGCCTCAGGCGGCTGACCATAGCCAAATAAGGAAGGAACTTTCCAACGAGCCAACGATAGTTGGCGACGTTTCAAGGAACTTTCCAACAAGCCAACGATAGTTGGCGAAGTTTCAAGGAGATCATATGTCGAGTTATTTCGCGCACCTAAGCCCGGTCATCATGGGAGTGGTCGGGATCCTCGTGTTCTTCTCTCTCGGGTCCTGGGCGATCATGGCATGGAAAGTGTTTCAGATCGGCTTCGCACGGAAAAGATCAAGAGAATTCCTTGATTACTTCTGGGAGACGAAGGACTTCGCCGAGATCGAGCGCGGCCTTGCGGAGTACGAGGGCTCGCCGATCGCCCTCGTGTTCAGGGAAGGTTTCCATGAAACGAAGAACTTTCTGGATGAGCAGCCTCAGAGCGAGCCGCAGGTGGCTTCGCTCGAAGCAAAGCCGGCGATCAAGGCCGCAAACACAAAAATGAGCGCAGGCGTCAGCGGAATGGACAACATCTCCAGAAGCCTGCACAAGGCGGCGTGGAGCGAGGAGGACAGGCTCGAGCGCAATCTCAGCTTTCTCGCGACCACCGCTTCCGTCACGCCGTTCATCGGCCTTTTCGGTACGGTCTGGGGCATCATGATCGCCTTCGGCAATATCGGCCAGACCGGATCGACCTCCCTCGACGTCGTGGCTCCCGGCATCTCGGAGGCTCTCATTACGACGGCCATAGGGCTGGCGGCCGCGATTCCCGCGGTTATCGGCTTCAATTACCTGCAGGGCAGGATCAAGGCCCTCGTCAGCGAGATCGAAGGCTTTTCCTCCGACTTCCTCAATATCGTACAGAAGACCATTGCCGCTCAGCGGCAGTAAGGAGCATCAATGGCAGGAGAACAGCGGCGAGGGGACAAGTCTCCCTTTTCGCAGATCAACGTGACTCCCCTCGTGGACGTCATGCTCGTGTTGCTCATTATCTTCATGGTGACGGCCTCCGTGGGCCAGCAGGGCATATCGGTAAGCCTGCCCAAGGCGAAGGCGAGATCACAGAAAGTCTCGAGCGACGAGAAGGTTATAACGGTGACCATCGACAGATCGCTGCAGGTTTACCTGAACGACACACCCATAGATCTCCCCGACCTCGGCCAGAGGTTGCAGGACATTTTCGCCACACGAAAGGATAAGACCGTCTTCCTCAAGTCGGACAAGTCGGTTTCGTACGGGGATTTCGTCAAGGTCGTCGCCGTCGTCAAGGATTCGGGGGTCGAGCAGCTGGGAATGATAACGGAGCCTCCGAAGCAATGAGAGCCAATGGCAGATCGAGGCGAGGAAGGCGGCCCAAGGGAGAAAGGCCGGTTGAAGCTCCCGGAGGCATCCGCTTCTATCACATACTCATAATCTCGCTTGAGCTCCATGCCCTCGTCGTCATGCTCTTCGCGGGATCGGGGCTGCTCGACTCGCGGCCACTTCCCCCCGAGAATCGGGTGGACATCGTGAGCATCAAGGATATCCTCCCCCCCGTGGCGAAGCTGCCGCCGCCCGCGCGGCCAGCGCCGGCGTTGCCCAAGCAGGAACCGCCCGATGCGAAGGATAGTGCGGAACCCGCGCAAGCACCGACGGACCCGACGGTGCTCAATGAAAAACTTGAGGAGGCGGATGATTCCTTCACGGGAATGTCCGTTCCGACAAGCGGCGTGCCCTCGCCTGGCGGTGTGGCCCGGTCGGGAAAGCCATCCGGGGGCGGCGGCTCCGACGACAACCTCGACAGCTATATGCCTCAGTACACCATCACCGAGCTTCCTGTAATCTCGGAAAACGATGCGAGGTCGAGGATCGTGTACCCCGTTCTGGCCGCCAAGCAGGGCATCGAGGCGACGGTGTATCTCGAGCTGTTCATAAGCAGCTCTGGACGCATCGTCCACATCAACGTGCTTAAGGACCCGGGCTTCGGCTTCGCGGACGCTGCCGTACGGGCTCTCCTCAATATGACGTGCACGCCGGCCAGGATGGAAGGCAGGCCCGTGGCGGTTCGATTCCGCTATCCGGTCCAGTTCAAGCTCATGTAGGTTTTCCCGATTGATGAGGAGGTGTATGATGGCGGGATCCCGCCCTGGCCGAGCCGATCGAAACGGCGACTGCTATGAACCTAAAACAAATCCGAGAAGAGGAAGGCCAGCCCGCCTCGTTCTTGCCGTGATAGTACTTTTGGCCGCCGCGGACGGTGGCGTCTATTACATACTAGCGAACCGCGGCTCTCAGAGCACGGACGACGCGAGCGTAGAGGCCAGGCAGATCGTCGTGAGTGTCCCGATCGCCGGCCAGATCGCCACCCTCACCAAGGAAGAGCGCGCGCCGGTCGCGAAGGACGATGTCCTCGTTACGCTCGACGATCAGAACCTGAAGCTTCAGGTGCGGCGGGCAATCGCCGACAGGGACTTGGCGGACCAGAACGTCGCGCTCGCGAAGCTGAAACGTGACAAGGTCGCTCGCGACCTCGAGCGGGCCACGTTGGCGCTCCAGGGCAAGGTCATTCCGCAGAAGGAATACGATAGCCTGGCCTCGGACTTATCCTACGCGGAGGTTCAGCTCAAGATCGCCCAGTCGCTGGCCGAGCTCGACGGTATCCAGGTCGCGACCGCCCAGTCGAATCTCGAGCACGTGGTCATAAAATCTCCGATCACGGGAGTGATTGCCAAGAAGTGGGTCTCGACCGGCGATTCGGTCCAGCCGGCGCAGGCGATCTATACACTCTACGACGTCACCAACATCTGGGTGAACGCCTACTTCGAGAGGCGGCGGACCGCTCGAATCGCCGTCGGGGACAAGGCGGAAATATCGGTGGACGCGTTTCCCGGCACGATGCTGACCGGCAAGGTCGTCACCCTGGGAGGCAACGGCGACGCGCAGGCTCCGCTCTCGCCTCGAAGCGGCGATATGCGGGCCGTGACCATCAGGCTCGACAGAGCTGGTTTGGAGAAGATTATACCCGGCAAGGCTCTGCTCCCCGGCATGACCGCGAAAGTCCGCGTCAGGACGGGAAGATGACGAGCCCATGCACCGCGGGCCCCTCTCGGAGGCCGCACTACACAATAGAGGTCACCGGATGAATTTCACTCGCATCAGTATGGTCTTCGCGGCCCTCGTCCTCTCGGGTGGGACGGTCTGTGCGCAGCAAGGACAGAGCGGTGAAGCCTCGGCCGCAGAGGCCGCCAAGCCGGCGGTGCTCGTCACCTTCGAACAGGCGGTCGCGAAAGCCGCGGCCAACCAGCCGCTCATTCTCCAGGCCGAAGCCGCGGTCAGGAGCGCCGAGGCCAGGGTCGGCCTGGCCAAGAGCGAGTACCTGCCCGAAATGAAGGCCCAGGCGGGGTACGATTACGTGAACCCCGCGCGCTACATCGACCTGGGATCGGCATCCGTCCAGACGACGCCGGCGAACGCGTATGACGTCCATCTCGACGCGGGGATGCTGGTCTACGACTTCGGAAAGCGGGAGTTGAAAGTCAAGCTCGCCCAGAACGCCATGAACTCGGCGCTCATAGGCGTCGAGCTGATACGGCAAAGCGTCGCGTACGAAACCGCCACCATCTACTACGGCCTTCTGTTCTGCAAGGAGGAAGTGCAGGCTCTGGACGAGCAGCTGGCGAGCCTGAATGAGCACCTCGAAACGGCGAAGAAAAGAGAGGCCGATGGCGAGGTCTCGCACCTGGATGTCCTCGCGACACAGATGCGGATCGGCCGGACCGCGAACAAGCGGATCGACGCGGCCGCGGCCCTGGCCAAGCGGAAGATCGCCCTGCGCCAGCTCATGGGATTGGGGCTCGACGCGGATTTCGACGTCACGGGGACTTTCGCGACAATGCAGGAGACGCGGGACGAGCAGACGCTCATTGCTTTAGCCCTGGCCAACAGGCCGGAGATTCAGGCCGCCCTGAAGGCGGAAAACGCCGAGACCCTCACGCGGTCCCTGGCCGGGCTCGGCGGCTATCCCAGCATATCGGTTCACGGGGAGGCCGGCTACAGAAACGGCCTCCTCACCGCAGCCAGTCAAGATGCCAATACGTTGAGCCTAAATTGGGGCGTCGGTGTATCGCTGACCATGCCGGTCTTCGATGGCTTTCGCGCGGACAGGGAAAGGGACGAGGCCGACGGCCGGGCGGAGTCGGCGCATCAGGCAAGCGAGGAGCAGCGGCGGGTCGTCACCGCTCAGGTCC
>DBTK01000106.1:78571-134336 GCA_002307015.1 Spirochaetaceae bacterium UBA1318 | reverse complement strand
GTCCGCGAGCCAGGCCCAGGCGGTCAACACCCAAAGCCAGGTCGAGCAAGCCCAGGAGGGCTGCAACATGACCAAGATAGGATACGATCTCGAGACCGGAACCAACGCCGACTACCTCGATTCGCTCGACATGCTTTATGCGGCGAAGATCGATAATTTCGCCATCCAATTGAAGGAGGCGCAGAGCGCTCTCGCCCTGCGCGAGAAGCTCGGGGAGAGAATTTGGTCGGACGTGAAATGAGCCAGGGCCCCTTCTCGCCGGCGCTCGCGATAATTGACCGCTCCCTCACGGGGGGCATAGACTGGAAGTTTGGAGGCACCCGACATGGTGGGCACCGTGCTTATTGTTGAGGACATCCCGGAGATGAGCGAACTCATGAGAACCTACCTGGAAATCGAGGGACTCTCCGTGACCGAAGCCCGGACCGCCGAGGAGGCGGAGGAGATTCTGGGCTCGAGCGCGTACGATCTCATACTGCTGGACCTCAACCTCCCGGGAATGGACGGATTCGAATTCCTGCAGCGATTGCGCACGTCGAGTACGGTGCCCGTCATGATTGTCTCGGCCAGGGACGAGGACGAGGATGTGGTTTCCGCTCTGGGAATCGGGGCGGATGAGTACCTCACGAAGCCTTTCTCGCCGCGAACCTTGGCCGCTCGTGCTCGGGCCCTGATCCGCAGGAACAAGGGCTACGCGCACCAGGACGAGGCCAGGCTCGAGCGATTCGGTCCCTACGAGCTCGATCTCGATGCCGGGATCCTTCGAAAGGGCAAGGAGCGTGTGCCCCTGGCGGCCAAGGAGTTCTCCGTGTTGGCCTATCTCATCGGCGAGAAGGGAAAGCCACGAAGCCCGGAAGAGATATTCGAGGCTGTGTGGGACCGCAAGTACGGCGATATCANNGCTGGAGCTTGGCGCCGACGACTACCTGGCAAAGCCCTTCAGCCCACGAGAACTGGTAGCGCGCATCCACGCCGTGCTGCGCCGCCGGCCGGCCCACGAGGCGCCCGGCGCGCCGGCCAAGGACGGCGAAGTGGTCAGCTTCGGCCCCTTCGAGTTCGACCTCGATTCGGGAGTGCTGATGAAGGGCGACGAGCGCGTCCCTCTCTCGGCCAAGGAGTTCTCGGTGCTGGCCTACCTCCTCGGCGCGAGGGGGAAGTCCAGGACTCCCGAGGACATCTTCGAGGCGGTCTGGGACCGCAAGTACGGCGATATCACGGCGGTCGGGGTCTACATTCAGCGGCTGAGGCGGAAGATCGAGAGCGAGCCGTCGTCTCCGGTCTATATCCTGGCCGAGCGCGGCTTCGGCTACCGTTTCGAGTCCGGAACACCGGAAGGTTCCGCGTGAAAATCCGGACCAAGCTCATTCTCCTCGCCGTCGGCGCCATGTTCCTGCCGACGCTACTCGTCGGAGGATACTTCTTCCTTACGAGCCGCTTTATGGGCGCCGCCTTCGCGCCCGTGGGTCCGGCCGATCAATACTTCAAGACGCTACGGGAGCACTGTTCCTCGCTATCCGACTTCAGCGACATGACGCGGGCTCTACACCGGACAGCCATTGGAATAGGAAAGGACGGCGCAATCCTTTTTTCGAATGGCAGCAAGGAAGAGACGGACGCAATGCTCAATTCGATCGGCCTAACGGACGGTCAGCGATCCGTCGCGGCCAACCGACCGAGACTCCCGATTTGGGTGGAATATGTCGACATACGCGGATATGGAAAGGTTCTTGTGTTGACGGCGGATACGCACAACCCTCGAAGGAACTTCTTCATGGATCCATTGTTCGTCGTGTCGTTCTGCCTCATGCTCTTCATCGCCGGCTTCGGGCTTATTATCGCGCGATCCCTGCAAAAGTCCCTCGACCATCTCGGCGAAATGGCGGTCCAGTTAGCGGACGGTGACCTCGACACATCGATAGATCAGGGCCATGGCGAGGATGTGTCGAAGCTCGCGCATGCACTCGAGGAGCTCAGATTGAGCCTCAAGAGCGAACGGGCGAGGCGTGCCCGGCTCATCATGGGGGTGTCCCATGACTTCCGTACGCCCGTCTCGCTCATAAAAGGCTACACCGACGCGCTCAAGGACCATGTCGCGAAGGATGTGAAAACCGAGGAACGGTACCTGGCGGTGATAAAGGACAAGACCGGTCAGCTCGAAGGGCTCATCGAAGATCTTCTTGACTACGTGCGCATGGAGGGCGACCAGAATCGGGGTGATTTGCCGCATATCGATATCTGCGTTTTCTTCAAGTCTTTGGCCTCCGAGTTTGCGGAGGATGCGGCGATCATGGAGCGTCAATTCACCTTTATCGCGCCTACACTCGATGGAATATTCGCTTCGGTTGATACGAAGGCCGCCGCCAGGGCTTTTCGAAACCTTTTTGCGAACGCTGTTCATTATACGCATAAGGATGGCAACATATCCCTGGAAGTGAAAGTGGCGGAGCAAAATCTGCTCGCTTCGATCGTCGATGATGGCATTGGTATCGCCCCCGAGGATAAAAATTCCATATTCGAGCCATTTTTCCGCGGCAAGAACGCCTCAAAGCGTAGCGGATCGGGACTGGGCTTGGCCGTCGTGAAGAGCATGATCGAAAGTCACGGGTGGGAAATATCCTGCACGAGCACGCCGGGAAGGGGTACCTGTTTCACCGTAACGATTCCTGTCCTGGAGCGAGGAATGGATCAACCCGGCGAGCGATCTCGGCCTTGACACCTGGTGCTCGTATCCCACAACGCGAGCGCCCGCGGGTTCCCTTACTCGGAACAGTTCGTTCCCTGATGGAAAACCATCTTCCATTTTCCGTCGATTTTCTTCCAGATCGAGCTGCAGTTCGATTTCATCCTCGTGTTCTTGTTCACCTTCGCGGCGACATACAGAAGCAGCTTGCAATTCTCCGAAAGATCGACCAGCCGTACCGTGTTGCTGTCGATGTACGATTCCCCGTCCACGTTCCCGAACAGTTCCCCCGGTCTGTACCTGTTCTGTTTGCCGGACGCCGTGAACTCCGTGCAATTGTCCTCCAGCAATTCGGCTATCTTGCCCGCGTCATTCCTGATGCTGTTTTTCAGCAACTGTTCTTCGTTGAAAATCAGTTCCTTACGTGTCCGCTCGTCTTCGATTCCCATGGTGTTCCCTGCAGAGAAATGGATTTCCGACAGTATGACCGAAAAACGCTTTTTTTTCTACGTGCGGTTTTCGGTCATCGTGGCGATTCCCTTTCGTTCGGCGAGTCCGCGCCGAATGGGGGGCCTCGTTCGGGGGAACCCGCCCCGGTTCAGGGTGTTATCCCCAGGATGTCGACCAGCCCCCCGGCGAGGCACGAGGAGAGGAGGACGTAGGCGAGGTAGAGGATGAACCGTTCGGTTCCCAGGACGACCTTCACGGCTCCCAGGTTGGTGATCTTCGTCGCGGGCCCCGTGATCATGAAGGCGGCGGCCGAGCCCAGGCTCATTCCGTTTTCGAGCCACTCCACGAGCAGGGGGATGGTCCCGCCGCCGCAGACGTACAGGGGAATTCCCAGGGTTGCCGCCATCAGGACGCCGAACCCGCGTTGATGGCCGAAGAGCCCGGCGACGAGATCGGCGGGCACGTAGCGCTGGTAGAGGGCGGTGAGCGCGACGCCGGCGAGGAAGTAGGGCCCCGTCGCCTTGATATTCCGCCATATATTCTTGAGGAGGCGGAGGAGCATGACGGGATCGGTGTCATGGCTCGCCGCTTCCGAGAATCCGGAGAAATCGAAGAACTTCCTGTCCCGATAAAAGAACCTGACGCAGAGGCCCGCGACGATGCCGCAGAGAAGGCAGGAAACGAAGCGGACGGCGAGGGCCGTCCCGCCGAGAGCCGTGCTGTAGATGAGCAATTGGGGGTTCATCAGGATGGAGCTCATCATGAAGGCCGCGAGCCAGTCGTCCCTCATCCCCTTTTCGGAGAACGAGGCGGCGATCGGTATCGTCCCGTACATGCACAGGGGCGAGGCGATGCCGAGGAGGCTCGCGGGGAGAAGCCCGAAGAGCCCCCAGCGTCTGCCCTGCATCCTCAGGAACAATCGATGGATCCCCTCCTTTGCGAACGCGGAAATCAGTGAGCCGAGCAGGATGCCCGCGAGCCAATAGGGAACGATCAGCTCGGCCTGGACGCTGAAGTAGTACCAGAGGTAGATCGATTCCCGCTGGACGGCCTCAATCATCGACCATGACCAGCTTGTACTTCTGGCTGCCAAGGCCGAGGGCCTGGGCGTGCTGGAGGATGAGGGTGCCGTTCCGGGACTCGATCCTTTCCCTGAGCGCCGCGTTCCGCGTCTCGTCCGCCGCATACACGAGGTCGACGCAGGCCTTGTCGAGCGCGACGGGGTCGGTGGAGGAGAGGATGCCGATGTCGTCCAGCTCGGGCTTCGCGGGATGGCTGTCGCAGTCGCAATCGACGGAAAGGTTGTTCATGACGTTGATGTAGACGATGTTGTTCCCCATTTTCTTCGCGACAGCCCCCGCGGCTTCGGCCATGGACTCGAGGAAGGCGTTCTGGTTGGTGCCGAAGATCTGGCGGAAGTCGCCGCTTTTCGCCGTGCCGGCCGAGTGGATCCACATCTTTCCGCTGGAGGAGGCGATGCCGATGGAAATGTTCTTGAGCGCTCCGCCGAACCCGCCCATCGCGTGGCCCTTGAAGTGGGAAAGGACGAGGAAGGAATCGTAGTTCGCGAAATGGGAGCCGACGAAATCCTCCCTGATGTGCGAGCCGGCGGGGAAAGGGAGGCTGATGGAACCCTCCTCGTCCATGATGTCCACGTTCGCGACGGCGGTGAAGCCGTGGTCCTTCGCCACCTGCTTATGCATGGCGGTGCTGGCTCTCTGGCCGCCGTAGGCCGTGTTGCACTCGACGATGGTCCCCTTCACCAAGTGGACCAGGTCCTTGATCAGGTTCGGGTTGAGGAAGTAATTCCCGCCGGGCTCGCCCGTGCTGAGCTTGACCGCCACCCTGCCGGGCAGCGCGCGTCCCATCGCCTTGTACATCGCAACCATGGCCGCGGGGCTTATGTCCTTCGTCATATAGACAATCGAAGCGGAGTTCGCCGCAGGCGCCGTGCCTTGGGCCGAAACGGAGACGGCGAGGGCCGCCATGATCCCGACCAATCCCGCCGATCGAACGAGCGAAAAATCGCCAAGTCTCATCATGTTTCCTCCTGAATCCATGACATGCATTGTATCACGCTGCGCCTATGGCGGCTCCGTGCCTTTCCTTCTTCACCTCAGGCCCTGGATGCGGCGGTCGGCGGAAAGGGAACTTCCGCCTCGAAGGTCGCAGCCACGGCCTTCAGGTACGTGGTGATCTCGATATGCTGCGGGCACTGCCGTTCACACTGCTTGCAGCCGATGCAGTCGGAGGCCTTCCCGAACACCTTCGTGTAGTTCATGTAGTACACCTGCTGGGTCGAGAACATCGCGGGTGCCGATTGCTTCTGGTTGTTGTACAGGGCGAAATACTTCGGGATGGCGATGTTCTTCGGACAGTCGTCGACGCAGTACTGACAGGCGGTGCAGGGTATGGCGATCGAATCGTTGATGAGGCGGACTGCTTTCGCGATGACGGCGCGCTCCTCCCGGTCGAGGGGCTTGAAATCGCCCATGTAGCTCGTGTTGTCCAGAAGCTGCTCCATCGTGGACATGCCGCTCAAGGTCATCATGACGCCCTCGAGGCTCGCGGCGAACCGGATCGCCCACGACGATACGGAGAGGTTTGGCCTCGCGTCGGTAAAGAGTTCTTTCACCTCGGCTGGTACCTGGGCGAGGGTTCCGCCCTTCACGGGCTCCATGACGATGACCGGCTTTCCGTGCTTCCTCGCCACCTCGTAGCACTTCCTCGACTGGATGCTCTCGTTGTCCCAGTCCAGATAGTTGATCTGAAGCTGCACGAAGTCGACTTCGGGATGCTCGGTCAGGATCCGGTCGAGGAGATCGGCGTTGTCGTGGTAGGAGAAGCCGATCTTCCTGATCCTGCCTTCGCTCTTTTTCTTCCGGATGAAGGCGAAGCTTTCGAGCCGCGTCGCGACCTCGTAATGCGAGACGCCGAGGTTGTGGAGAAGGTAGTAATCGAAATAGTCTACGCCGCACCGCTCGAGCTGCTCGGAGAATATTCGCTCATGGTCCCCTTTTATCTTGAGGAACATCGTCGGCATTTTCGTCGCGACCGTGAAGCGATCTCGGGGATGGCGCTTGACCACGGCCTCCCTGACGGCGGCTTCGCTCTTGCCCCCATGATACATGTAGGCGGTATCGAAATAGGTGAAGCCCCGCTCCATGAACGTGTCCACCATTTTATTGAGGGTCGCCATATCGATGTCCGAAGACGGCGAGGTCCGATCGACGACCGGCAGGCGCATAAAGCCGAATCCTAGTTTCTTTTGATCCATTCCGTTCACCACTCCTTATTCTTCCTGTAAATTAAAACCGTGCGGTCGCGAGGTCGCCCCGATCATGGGACACGCACGCAGCTTGGGTTCTCGACCTTTTTATCCAGCGTTATTTTTTCATAGTGAACGATTTTGTAATCGAGCCTCTCCAGGGTCTGCTTCATCTCCTCGAGCTTCGCCCTCAGCTGGGCCCGCTGCTCGACGAGGAGGTTTTTCCGGGCGTCGATCGTTTCATCGCCCAGCTGGTACAGCCTGAGGTACTCGATGAGTACCTCGATGGAGAGCCCCGCGCCGCGCATGCACCGCACGAACTCGACCCACCGGCAGTCCTCCTCCGTATAATCCCTGATGCCGCCTTTCCCTCGATGCACCGGCGGAAGCAGGCCGATCCTCTCGTAGTACCGCAACGTATCCTCGGGAATGTTGTATTTCTCCGTCACCTTCGCGATCGTCATTCTTGCCTCTTTCTGAACAATACCGGCTGTAGTCGACTCCAAGTCAAGAGAGCCAGGGGATTTTATCGCACGAAGATGGATGCCCGTTCATCCCGCTAAAGGCCGGTCATCCTTTCCGCCGTCTCGGGAAGCCTGCGCCCCTGCACGGTGAGATCTGCGAGCGCCGCCGCTTTTCTCGGCCATCGTCTGGGGCGCGGGGCCGTAAACGGCCGTCATCGACATGCAGCCAAGCCCGAGGGCCGAGACTTCCAGACCGCTTTTTCCCAAAGTGCGCTTTTCCATAGGCTCCTCCTCTGTAGATTCTGATTCAATTCTCTCTGATCGCCCTGAAGCTCGTCCATTTCCCGCCGAGGTAGTGGAAGACGAAGACGACGGCCTTGGCGATCCAGTCGACGAACATCGCCACCCAGGTGCCGACGACCCCCATCCCGAAATACAGGCTGAAAACGTAGGACAGCGCGATCCTGAAAACTCCCATGGTGAGGATGCTGACGACCATGGGGAACCTGGCGTCGCCGGAGGCCCTGAAGGTGACCGGCAGCGTGTAGGCGAGCGGCCAGATGACGACCATCGCGGTCGCATGGTACCAGACGAGCTGGCGTATCAGGGCCGTCGCCTCAGTGGAGAGGCCGTACACCTTCAGTATGGGAGTCAGTAGGGCGAGGACGGCGGCCGCGCTGGCGACCTGGACCACGTAGATGATGGCCAGGATCTTCTTGGTGAAATATCTCGCCTGGGCGAAGTCGCCTGAGCCGACGCAGCGGGAGATGACCACGGTCAGCCCGAGGCCGATCGACATCCCTGGCAGTACCTGGAAGAGGGTGAGGGTTCCCGATACAAAATTGGCGGCAATGGCCGCCGTGCCGAAGGTCGCGACGAGGCTCAGGATGAGGAGCCTTCCCAGATAGAACATCCCATTCTCGAAACCGTAGGGGACGCCGATGCCGAGGATCATCCCTATCATGCCCCAGTTGAAGCGGTGACGGAGGGTTTTCCTGAGGTGAAGCTCGTACTTCTCGTTCAGGACAAGCGTGATGATAATGATTGCCGCGCCGATTCGGGAGATCAGCGTCGAGGTGGCGACCCCCGCGGTGCCGAACCTGAAGACGTAGAGGAACACGACGTTCAGCGCGACGTGCACGAAATTCATCGCGAGCATGATGTTCATGGGGAGCCTGGAATTTCCCATCGACCGGAAGATCGCGGCGCCTCCGTTGTAGAGCGCGAGGAAGGGGATCGAGGCCGTGACGATGAGGAAGTAGGAATTCGCATTGCCGTACACGTCATCGCTGATCTCGCCGAAGAGCCCCTTCAGGATCACTTTTCTCGCGAGATACATCGCGATCATGATGACGACGGAGGCGAGGCCGGCGAACCATACCAGCTGATTCGCGGCTTCCCCCGCCTCCTCCCTCCTCTTTTTCCCCAGGTACTGCCCCGCGACGACCGCGCCTCCCGTCGAGAGGGCGGTGAACAGGCTGATGAGCAGGGCAATGACGAAGTCGACCAGGGAAACGCCCGAGACCGCCGCCTCGCCGACATGGGAGATCATGATGGAATCGGCAAGCCCCACGAGATATTCGAGGAACTGCTCGACGACGAGGGGAAGGAAAAGCCTCAGCAAATCCTTGTTCGAGAAAAGGGAGGGCCCCCGTATGGCCGCTGCGGTATCGGGCCTCGGTGTCATTTTCAATTTCTGTTCAATCATAATGGTCCTTTCTTTTTGTGCAGCGATTATCCTTGACCTCGAGTCGGCTCCAGGAACTAAACTTAATCAACAGTCAAGGAGGATGACTTGAAAAAGCGGATATTGGGCAACGGCGGACTCGAGGTCTCGGCCCTCGGGCTCGGGTGCATGGGCATGACCACCGGTACCGGACAAAGAGCCGACAAGGCCGACATGATCAAGGTTATCCATTCGGCGGTGGAACGGGGCGTCACTTTTTTCGACACGGCCGAATTCTACGGCCGATGGGCCAACGAGGAATTGGTCGGCGAGGCTCTGGAACCATTCAAGGGCAAGGTGGTCATCGCTACCAAGTTCGGTTTCGACCTCGAGAACCCGGGCCCTTCCGGCGCGATCGGCCTGAACAGCCGTCCCGAGCATATCAGGAAGGTGGCCGAAGCGTCGCTCAAGCGACTCAGGGTCGAGGCTATCGATCTGTTCTACCAGCACCGCGTCGATCCCCTCGTGCCCATCGAGGATGTGGCCGGAGCCGTGAAGGACCTCATCCAACAGGGCAAGGTAAAGCATTTCGGCCTCTCCGAAGCCGGAGTCCAGGTCATCCGGCGCGCCCACGCTGTCCAGCCGGTCACAGCTCTCCAGAACGAATACTCCCTCTGGTGGCGGGAGCCCGAGGAGGCCATCATGCCGACCCTCGAGGAACTGGGGATAGGACTCGTCACGTACAGTCCCCTGGGCAAAGGCTTCCTGACCGGAACCATCGACGAGAAGACCAAATTCGACAGCTCCGATTTCCGGGCTTCCGTCCCGCGTCTTTCTCCCGAGGCCATCAAGGTCAATCTCGCCTTCGTCGATCTGCTCAAGAAGGTCGCGGAACTGAAGAACGCGACGCCGGCGCAGATCGCCCTGGCCTGGATCATGTCGCAGAAGCCCTGGATCGTGCCGATTCCGGGGACGACGAAGCTCAACCGCCTCGAGGAAAACCTTGGCGCCGTCGACGTTACCTTAAGTCTCGCGGATATTCGCGAGATTGCCGAAGCGCTCTCCAGGCTCACGGTGGAGGGACATCGGTACTCGGAATCCAGCCAGAAGATGATCAACCGATGAATCATGGTTTCCCTCGCGTTCTACGCGCGATCAACCGTATCCAGTTCATGCAATAGTGGGAGGCGCAGGCGTACAGTCCCATGACCGCGAAGAGATCCGCAAGAAAGAACAGCTTGTTTCGGTCGGGATCCCAGAACGAGAACCCGTAGTACATGGTCAGCTTCGATCCGATTTCGTGGGTGAAGGATGCATGGACGCCGTACGCCGAGATCATGGCCGCGGCGACGCGAAGGACCGCTTTTCGCAGGCGGCTGTCCCCGCCCTTCATCGGCTTCATCAGGATGCCCGTGACCATGTTCCCGTGGAATCCGAGATGAATGGCCATGAGGATGAAGCCCCATGTCGCCATGCATACGTGCAGCTTTCGCGCGTCCAGGCCGCCCTTGAGATTCGCGAAAGCGAACACCACCCGCGAAACCATGACCGCGCTCACCGCCATGCCGATCATCGCGAGGGCAAGCAGGATAGTCACGGTCATGTGAAGCAGTCCTGGAGCATTCCGCTTGCCCGCGAAGACGCTCCCGTACCACCCCCGATTCAGAAGGTGGTGAAGGATGAAGAGCGCGAACAGAGCCATGCCGGTGACCTCATGGATCGTGTTCCCGGTCAGATTATACGCCATCATGACAGGAAGCAGCGCCGTCATCGCCGCGTCGATGGTGCGCTTGACCATCGCCCCCGTTCGCTCATCGCGAAGCAGAATGCCTCCAGCTAGCTGGGGAGCATTTCTGCTTATACCTTTGCGCGACAACATACCCCGTAGCTTGCTACGGGGTTGGTGATTTCGTTTTTTTCGCGCTTCCATACCCGAGCCCGGCAAGCCAATTCTGTACCGTTTTCTGCGCGCCATCGACGCTCGAGCCGCGTACGGCCAGGCCGTCCAGGAGCTTCGCGTTCGGACAGAGCCTCGCGATATCCCTCTCGCTGCTTCCGAGGCCGCTTCCCTCGTGGGTGCAGAACGGAATGATGGTCTTGCCCGAAAAATCGTATTCCGTGAGAAACGTGAAGAGCGGCATCGGCAGGGTGCCCCACCAGTCGGGATAGCCGAGGAAGATGACATCGTAGTCGCCCATTTTTTTCACATGAGTCGCGAGCCTCGGCCGAGCCTTGTCCTGTTGTTCCTTCAAGGCGAGGTCCGTCGTGTCACGATAAGCGGCGGGGTAGGGTGTCACGGTTACGATCTGGAACATGTCGCCGCCGACCGCCTCGTGTATCATGTTGGCGATCACGATAGTGTTGCCGCTCGGCAGGCTCGCCGACGAGACCGCGTCGACGCCCGCAAAGGAACGTGAGGTTCCGACGCGGGAAAAATAAACGGTCAGGATTCTATCCTCCGCGTAGGCGGTCCCTGCGATGAGCCCAACGCCGGACAGGAAGAGCAGCGTTGCCACGGTGCGTAAATGAAGCTTTCTCAAAATCTTCCTCTTTACCTGGGTTCCGGTATGACTTCGAAGGCCTCGATGAGTTCCGGGTCGGTTACCTTCAGCGTCGATTTGTGGTTCGGGAACAGTTTCTCGTGGTTCCTGTTCGCGGTTTCGGAAATGCTCATGGTTCCTTCCTTTTTTCAAAACCTGCCGTCTCCCGCCCTGGTCGGGCGGAAACGATCATCCGATCTGGCCCGAGCTCCGGAGCCAGGCTGCGATATCGCCCTCGGCTTTCCGGACGCTCTCGCCCCGTATCGAAAGCCCCTTCAGTAATTTCGCCTTGGGGCAAAGCCGCTTGATATCGCGCTCGCTCTGTCCCATCCCGCTCCCCTCGTTGGTACAGAAGGGGATGATGGTCTTGCCCGAGAAATCGTAGGCCTCGAGGAAGGTGAACACCGCCATCGGCATCGTTCCCCACCAGTTGGGATAGCCGAGGAAGATCACCTCGTAATCCTTCACGCCGTCCAGATGGCCGGAGAGCTCGGGCCTTGCGTTCTTGCGCAGTTCCTGCTGGGCCACCTCGGTCGTCTCGTGATAATCCTCGGGATAGGCCCGTGCGGTTTCGATCCGGAACAGGTCGCCGCCCGTCAGCGTCCGGATCATGGTCGCAGCAACCTCGGTGTTTCCGATCGCCAGGTTCACGATGCCGCCGCCGACGTAGTTGTTTCCCTTTCGCGAGTAATAGGCTATCAGGCTTTTCATGGTTCCTCCCAATGTTCCTGGACACCTCGAAAAACTCGGTTGGATTCTTCGAGGTTCTTGCGGTCACTTCGTCGGCAATCCCGGTCCGTTGTCGAACAGGGCCGACACGTCCTTCAAGTAATCGACGATCGTCAGATGCTGCGGACAGGCCTTCTCGCAGGCCTTGCATCCGATGCAGTCGCTTGCCTTGCCGTGAGTCGAGGCAAGATTCAGGTAATAGACGAATTGGCTTGACATGCTGCTGGTGACCGCTCGCTTGGCGCTGTTGTAGAGGGCGAAATAATCCGGGATCGCGATCTTTTTCGGGCAGCCCGCGACGCAGTAGCGGCAGGTCGTGCAGGAAATCGCGGTGTCCGTGTTGATGATGTCGGTCACCTGGGAAATGATCCCGTATTCCTTTTCGGTAAGCGGCTTGAAGTCCGCCATGTACGAGGTATTGTCGAGGACCTGCGCCATGGTGTTCATGCCGGAGAGGACCATCATGACCCCTTCCTGGCTCGCGGCGAAGCGGATCGCCCACGAGGGAACGGACGCGTTCGGGCTGTGGGCCTTCATCAGGGCCTCGGCCCTGGCGGGTACCATGGCGAGGTTTCCGCCCTTGCAGGGCTCCATCACGATGATCGGCAGCCGGTGCTTCCGCGCGACCTCGTAGCATCTCCTCGACTGTATCCCGGGATTCTCCCAGTCGATATAGTTGATCTGAAGCTGGACGAAATCGAGTCCGGGATGCGCGGTCAGTACCTCGTCGAGCAGCTCCGGCGTATCGTGGAAGGACATGCCGACCTTCCCGATTCTCCCCTCTTCTTTCTTGCGCTGAACGAAGCCGAACGTGTCGTATTTGAGCGCCTGCTGGTAGGCGCTGTATCCGATGTTGTGGATGAGGTAGTAATCGAAGTAGTCGACGCCGCATTTCTCGAGCTGCTCGTTGAAAAGCCGTTCCTGATCCTCCTCGGCTTTCAGAACCCTGGGAGGCAGCTTCGTCGCGAGGGTGAACTCATCCCGCTTGTGGCGCTTGACCAGGGCCTCCCTCACGAACTCCTCGCTTCTGGATCCGTGGTAGGTAAGGGCCGTGTCGAAATACGTGAACCCTTTTTCCAGGAACGCGTCCACGAGCGTGTCGAATGTTTCCATGTCGACTGCCGTCTGGTCATTCGTGTCGAGGAGGGGCAGTCTCATGCATCCGAAGCCGAGTTTCTTGGTCATGTTTATTTTCCTCCGGCGCCCGCTTGAAAAAAATTGTCGATCGCGGGCTTTATTTGATTTTCAACTGCGTGGTCTCACTCTTCGGCGGCGGCGCCCGCCTTTTCGCGGAGCCGTGAAATGTCCAGGGTCGGCGCGGCGCCGAAAAAGCGGCCGTACTCGCGGCTGAACTGGGACGCGCTCACGTAGCCGACGAACTGGCCGGCGGCGCCCGCGTCCATCATCTTCGACAGCATGAGGCTCCTCGCCTCCTGGAGCCTCAGCAGCTTCTGGTACTGCAGCGGGCTCATCGAGGTGACGGACTTGAAGTGCTGGTGGAAGGAGGAGAGGCTCATGTGCGCGAGCTCGGCGAGCTCATCGACCTTCATCGGCTGGCTGAAGTTGGCGCGCAGCCAGGTCACGGCCTTCTCGACCCCGTACACGCCCGAGTCCGCGAGGCCGATCTGGGCGATGCGCGGGCCGACCGGGCTGCGGAGCAGCCTTATGAGGATCTCGTCGATAACGAGCGGGGCGAGGAGTTCCGCTTCCCCCGGCTCTGCCATCAATCCGACCAGCCGAACGGTCGCATCGAGGATGCGCTCGTCCACATCGGTGACGCATACGGCGCGGGTATCGGGGACCCGCGGCAGTCCATGAGGAAACACCCTAACGACCAGTTCGGCCACCTTGCGCGGATCGAGGTCGAGCCGCAAACCGAGGAACGGCTCGGCGAAACTCGCTTTCGTGATTCGCGAGGCTACGGGCACGTCGACGGAGAACGCGATCATTCGCGCCGTGTCGTACTCGTAGACTTCGCGACCCAGCATCACCGTCTTCGCGCCCTGGGCGACGATGCAGAGTGACGATTTCTGCACCCCATGCGCCAACTCCGCATTCGTGCGCGAGCGGCGGATCGCGTGCACCCCGGAGATGCGCAGCTCGAAGCTTCCGTCATGCGGTGCATACGTCTTGATCAGGTCGGCCAATCTGACGATGTCCGCCGTGCCGGAACCCGCGGCGGCGCGTGATTGGTGGTTCGACATCATCATGCCCCCTTGCCCATTTCATGCGCCTGGACCATGGCTTGGCTGGTCTTGATATCCCCGATTTTCCACGCGCCCGTACCGTAGACGATGCCCTTCTCATTCGCCCCGTCCAGGCAGGAAGTGAAACCGCGAAAGCCCTCGACCGTGCGCTCCAGGGCTTCCCTCTTTCCGTCCGCCGCGGTGAGAATGAAGTAGAAATCCTTGCCGGCGATCTCCGTATACCGCGGCACCGTCCGATCGATGACGGTTTTCATCTGGGCGCACATCGTGTAGAAATAGACGGGGGTCGCGAGGACGATGACGTCGGCCGTCACCATGTCCTCGAGGATGTCCGCCATGTCGTCATCCTGCACGCATTTCCCCGTGCCCTCGCAGGCGTAGCAGCCCGTGCAGTAGCGCACCCGCTTGTCGGCGAGGTGAATCATCTCGACATGGTGGCCGGCCTCCGTCGCGCCCTTCATGAACTGGCCGCAGAGGAGGCTCGAGTTCCCGTATTTTCGCGGGCTTCCTGAAAGTATCAGTATTTCCTTGCTCATCTTCGTTCCTCCCTGTTCGCTCGACGGTCCGCGAGCTTCGCGTCCGTTTCGGGATTGCTCTCGCCTCCGGGAGACCTCCGCGGCCTGCCGCGGGGCTCCACTGGCATCGAGGCGCACTTGAAATATAGGCGTTCCGGCCGAGGATTTGTTGCCTAAAACTGCGAAGCTTTAGCCCGATTCGCCGAATTCCCCGGGGAAGGGCGGGCAGGGAAGGGCCGAGGGACATCGAGGCTGGGGACTTCCCTCGGCTCGGAAATCCGGGGCATGGGAGGAATGAAACCATGAAGATTCAATGAACACTGGCAGCCCATGGCAGACCTGCCATCTGCCTTTTTTTAGGTCTTGTATATCTGAAGCAATGCCCTGATTACCTTAACATCATATAATCATAATCCGGGGAGACGCGGTGTCTCCTCAAGGTGCAGAGGCTTTTTCGCCAGGCGACATGATGCGTGCGGTGCCGGAGACGCGGATAGAGCCGCCGGGCAACCGCGGAATCTCTGCATGGATGAGAGAACGCATCCCCATGTCTTCGCCCTGTATTATGTCGATAGCCCCGCCATGTGGCCAGTCCAGGTCTCGTAGATAGCCGGCGAAGGCGGCAGCCGCGGCCCCTGTCGCAGGGTCCTCGTAGATACCCCCGGAAGCAAATGGGTTGCGCGCATGGAAGAGACGCGGCGTTTGGGCATAGATCAGCGCTATTGTTGTTAGGTGCGCCTCCCTCATGAAGACGCGCCCGGCGCTCAGTTTATAGCTCATGGCTCGAAGGGCTTCCCTCGAACCAAGAGCGAGTACGAGATGATCCGCACCGCCATGAGCCAAGGCTGGAGGAATCGCGGGGTCGAGATCGTCGGCAACGAGACCGAAGAGCGACAGGGCATCCGAAAGCACTTGGGGATCCGCCTGGGCGCTGCTGGTTGGAGGAGACTGAAGTGCCGCCATAATGGTTGTCCCTTCTCGACGGCCTTCCACGGTGATTTTCGCGGCATTGAGTCTGAGCTCGAAAACATCGTCCCCATTCTCGAGCGCAAGCACCGCTCCCAAGGCAATGGTTGCATGGCCACAGAAGGGAACCTCGGATTCCGGCGAAAAGTATCGCACGCGCCAAGCAGCCTCTTCCGGGACTGCGAACGCCGTTTCCGAGAACCCGATCTCAGCCGCCATCCGTTGCATCTCAGCCGCCGTTGGCATCGTTGAGCCAACCCACACGCCGGCAGGGTTTCCTCCCACATCGCCATCTGAAAATGCGGCTATCCGTCGGATATTCACGTCCACCCCCTTAAGTACCGATATACTTGAGCCACTAATAAGAAAGCCTAACTTGACTACTAAAACCCTTCAATTGTGGTTCCCTTCCCATCAATCCATAGAAGCATATTCTCAATCCCTGCAGTTCTGTATGCATTCTCAATTTCTCCTTTGCTTTCCGTGAGATGCATCCAGTCTTCGTAATGTATTGGAACAATTATCGCATTGGGTATTTTCTTTGCTATTTCGATTGTTTCCTGAGCAGTAAATGTTAGGTTCGCCGAAGACACTTCTTTTATTTGCGCTGCGCCTATATTTAGGACAGCCATTTTTATTCGATTTCCTTTTAAAACATCTTCAACACCTTCATACAATACAGTATCACCTGAAATATAAATCCCGCCACTTTTGAAGTCGTTACTCTCAATCACAAAACCAACCACTGGACCGCGATCACCATTCTCTGGTCCGTGACGAGCCGGTGTTGCTATGACGCTGAGTTTTTGTCCGTTTTTAGACGCGGTTTTGTATCTTTGCCATGGATCCATACCGGTGGCATTCAAACCAATTCTCTTTGCTCCATCTTTTGTTGTCAGTACTTTCCCACATTTCGAAAGCAGCGTCCTGCCTTTATTATCTAAATTGTCAAAATGATGATCATGGCTCAGAAGAACGATATCGATGGTTCCTAATTCTTCCATTTGTATTCTTGGTCCGTCTATTTTAGTGAGCGTATACTTTTCATTACGATATTGCGTCCCGGCAGGGTCAAATGTTGGGTCGGTTAAAATTCTGAATTCTCCAATCTCGATTAAAACTGTTGGACCGCCAACATACGTAATGCGAACAGTATCTTTGCCGAGTGCATCCTGTTTCATTACACCAATATACTGAAATTATTTTTGAAAAGACACTCATTGGAATCATCAGAGCAATTTACATTGCCGGTACCCCTGTAACGTGCGCAGCTTCACTAGTGTATTCGGCTTCGATACCGGAGAGGAGCGATGATGAAGGCTATACGCATACGCGACTACGGGAACTTCAGCGCACTTCATCACGAGGACGTACCTCTGCCGCGAATAGCGGAGGACGAGGTCCTTGTGAGAGTGGTGGCCTCGTCCATAAACCCGGTTGATTCGAAGATTCGCGAAGGGAGTCGATCTCGTATGGACACCCTTGGCGGCGAGACGCAGGAGCGGTCCTGGTCGGTTCTGCGGCCGGACGGACTTCTCGTTTCGATCGCCCAGCCTCCGTCGGAGGAAAGGGCGAAGGCCCTCGGGAAGCGTGGCGCCTTCGTCTTCACCAGCCAAGCGGACCCATCCTCGAGAAGCTCACGGCCCTTGTCGAAGGCGGCAAGCTTAGGCCCGTGATAGGCGCCGAGTGCTCCCTCGCCGATGTGGCCAAGGCACAGGATTTCAGCGCCACGGGCCGGGCGGTGGGCAAGATCGCGATTTGCGTCGGGCAGCCCTGAGTTGCCATTTCCATCATCGTGATGTAGAACGTTTCGGCATAGATGGACGGCGCCATGTCGCCGATCGACGAGTGACGACGCCCTCGGTTGTGGAATATCGCGATGTATTCTTGGATCGGCGCCCGAACAAATTCCTTGGTCATCCAGCTGGTTATGGCGTAGCAGACGATTTCGTGACCCCGAAGTTTATACATACTGCGTCCTGTGAAATCCGAAAGAAAGCCTGTTCTCACCTTGCTAAGCGGATTTGAAAGTCCAATACTATCCTTGTGGGCGAACAACACGAGGCTGTCGTTATTTCCATGGCCTCTAGACGATAACAAACTGCCTTTCCCCCAAAAACCGCTTTTGATGTTTCTTCAATGATGGATATATGAAAAGAAGCGGAACATTTCTCCTGATGAGAAGAATAAAGAGCGAAGAACTGGAAGTATCGTTTATGGTTTACCGGGAGGGGGCACATTGGTTTATCGCGAAGCAGAATGCCCCAGCTCGCCGCGGGGGTGTTGATTGGAGGCGATTGGTATGAGTACAAAAAAGATTCTTCTCGTTGAAGACGAGGCCATAATAGCAATGGCGGAAGCCGATACGATACGGCAATACGGCTATGAGGTGCTCATCGCCAATTCCGGTGAAAGCGCCGTTAGCTTGGCGTCAGTTGATTCGACGATCGGGCTTGTTCTCATGGACATCAACCTCGGTACAGGAATTGACGGGACTGAATCTGCGAGACGTATCCTCTCCGGACGGAATTTGCCTATTGTGTTTCTTACTTCTCACGCCGAACGAGAGATGGTAGAGAAGGTACGGGATATCACCCGCTACGGATACGTGATAAAGAACTCGGGTGATTTTGTGTTGCGATCGTCCATTGAGATGGCATTTGAGCTGTTCGAAGCGCTTGAGCAAGCCAGGGAAAAGGATGCGGCGCTCGTTCAAGAGCAATATCTGCTCCAGACTCTTTTAAATACCAGCCCGGATTATATCTACTTCAAGGATGAAGCGAGCCGGTTTATCAGGGCTAGCAAGGCTCTTGCCCAGTCGTTTGACTTGGATGATTCCTCGCCAATGATCGGCAAAACGGACTTTGACTTTTTTTCTGAGGAGCACGCCCAGCAGGCTTACGAAGATGAACAGGCTATCATCCGGTCGGGAAAGCCGATAAGCAAAGAAGAAAAAGAGACACGGAACGACCTCCCCGACGCCTGGGTATTAACCGATAAACGTCCTTTCCGCGACAAGGATGGGCATATAATCGGCATATTCGGAATTTCTCGGGACATCACCGAACGAAAAAAAGCCGAGGAGCGCATCGAATATCACGCTCGCCTCTACGCCACCCTTAGTGAAATAAACAGAGCGATCGTCTACGCCAAGAAACAGAGTGAATTGTTCGACAAGGTATGCGAGATAATAGTAGTCGCTGGAAAATTTCGCATGGCATGGATTGGCTTATTGGACGAGGCACGTAATAAAATCAATCGTATCGCCCGTGCCGGACAGGGTGACAGCGACGCGTACCGAGAACTACCCTTGGATCGAAGCCCTCTCGGTGCCGCGATCCATACGGGGAAAGTCATGCTCTACGAGGATCTCACCGATCCCGATCGATTGACTCGCCGCGCAGCCGACATTCGGTCTTCTGCAGCGATCCCTTTCAAGGTGAAAGGGAGCAGCCTCGGAATATTGAACATCAGTGCTACCGAGACCGGCTTCTTCACTCAAAAGGAACGAAGCTTACTTGAAGAAATTGGTTTGGATATTTCATTTGCCTTGGACAAGATGGAATTGGAAAGCAGTCAGACACGGCGCAGTACGGATAAAATGGAATGAGCGACCTATTCGGCAAACGTACCGTTATCCGCCCTGCTCGTTGCTACTTTTGCCTTGACAGTCGGGTTGTTCGCTATAAAAGTATTGCATGAAGAGGATTGACGGAGGTTGTGATGCTCCCTGCAGGTGAAATTCGTCGTGGACAATCATGCATTCCTGACGCCCGGGCGGCGGCGCGTGAATTTTATGATGCTATTGCGCAGGACGATACGGCGTTGGTTCTTTTTTTCTGTTCAAGCGAATACAACCTCGATGCACTGGGCGATGAGATTAACCGGCTCTTCGCTGGCATCGTTGTCGTGGGATGCACAACGGCAGGGGAGATCGGGCCCTCGGGATATCGTGATCATGGTCTGGCAGGGATCAGTCTCCCAGCATCAGCGTTCACCGTGGTCACTGCATCCATTGATAACCTTGAGCGCTTTACATCGACAGAGGGAGAGGTTGTCGGGCATGCCCTTCTCCATGACCTTGAGGAACGAACGCTGAAAACCGAAGTGAATGATAGTTTTGCGCTCATGTTGATAGACGGCTTGTCGATACGAGAAGAGCAGGTAGCGAGGGCTTTCCAGAATAGTATCGGAAAGATCAGGATGTTCGGTGGCTCGGCCGGCGACGATATGAATTTTGTACGCACCAATGTATTCTATGACGGCGCCTTCCACACTGACGCGGTGACATTCATCCTGGTGAATACCACCCTTCCGTTTAGGATTTTTAGAACCCAACATTTCGTCTGTGAAGAGGAACGCCTAGTCGTTACCGAGGCCGATATTTCTCACCGGATCGTTAAAGAGATAAATGGTTTGCCGGCGGCGGAGGAATATGCACGGTTGGTTGGAGTAACTGTCAAGGAGCTAAAGCCGGAGCTGTTCGCGGCTTCTCCGGTAGTCGTCGTAATAGACGGTACGGACTATGTCCGAGCTATCCAGAAGGTCAATGAAGACGGCAGCCTAACCTTTTTCAGTGCAATCGACGAAGGTCTGGTATTCAGGGTCGCGCGCGGCATCGACTTGATTGCAAACCTGAATAAAGCTTTCGACGATCTTCGCGTGCAAATTGGTCCTCCGCAACTTATCATCGCCTGCGACTGTATCCTTAGGAACCTGGAAATAACCCAGAACGGCCTCAAGGAAACGGTCGGCGAGATCATGCAACGCAATAAGGCGATCGGCTTCAGCACCTACGGAGAGCAGATCGACGGCGTGCATGTCAATCAAACGCTCACCGGTATCGCCATCGGTTATGCTGGAACCTGACATGAGTGACAAGGCGCCCGTTCCCAATGAGGAAGTGCTGCAAGCCGAAATTGTGCGCCTAAATAAAATCGTGAAATCATTGATAAGCCGCGCGGAAAGAGCGATGAACGCGAGCGGGAACGATTTTGGATTATTTCAAACCACCATCTTGCTGGAAAGCCTGGTAAAGGAGCGAACACGAGAGCTCGAGGCTGCCCTTCGGGAAAATGAGGAAATCAATCAAGACCTAAAACAGAAAAGGGAAGAACAACGGAAACTTATTCAAAAACTGGAAGAAACGCAGATGCAGCTTTTGCAGTCCGAAAAACTCGCCTCCATCGGACAGCTTGCCGCCGGCGTCGCGCATGAGATCAATAATCCAATCGGTTTCGTTAATTCCAATCTTGGGACGCTTCGGAAGTACGTTGAGCATCTGCTCGGCTTACTCGATGCATATGGGGAAACCGAGGATTTCCTCGTGGCGGAGTCTGAGGTAAAGAGCCATATAGAAGATGTAAAGCGAGCAATTGACATTCAGTATTTGCGAGACGATATCCTCAAACTGATTGAGGAATCCATCGACGGTACGGCACGCGTTCGCCGAATCGTTCAAGACCTTCGCGATTTCTCCCGAGTAGGAGAAGTCGAGTGGCAAGCCGCGGATCTCCACGCCGGACTCGATAGTACGATCAACCTGGTCTGGAATGAGATAAAATTCAAAGCGGATTTATTCAAGAAATACGGGGTAGTACCCCTTGTGGAATGTATCCCCTCTCAAATCAACCAAGTGTGCATGAATCTGCTCGTTAATGCAGCGCAGGCCATTGTTGGTCACGGGACGATCACTCTGTGTACTGGATGCGAGGGGGAATTAGCCTGGATTTCCGTCACTGATACCGGCGTAGGTATTCCTGCGGAGAACCTTTCCAAGATATTCGATCCGTTTTTCACGACCAAACCTCCTGGCAAAGGAACGGGCCTGGGACTCTCCGTCGCTTACGGAATTATTTCGACGCATAACGGTCGAATTGATGTCGACAGTAAACCTGGCGAAGGAACGACTTTTACTATCCGTCTGCCGATTCACCATAAATCCTCATGATGGTATGTGTGGTTACTTTACTGAGCGCCTTGTCTCTCGGAAACCTTTGATACGCGAGGAACGGTCAACTTGACTTACGCGTTTCAATTACCAAGGCTTCCATGGTTGATGGGGCCTTTGGTATTTATTGGAACCTGATAAGATTATCTCAAGTATGTCCTTCAATGAAGACTTTTAATTTTTTGCCTTTTGTTTCGTTTATAAGCTCCGTAACCGAATCAGATCTCAGTTCACCCTGAAGAATGTCATTGATTTCTATAGAATCTTCTTCGTGAGACCTGAACCATGATATTTGGCCATCGGAGTGGTGGACAAATACGAGGCCATTCTTGATCATGTAGACTTTCCCTTTCATGTCACTTCCCCCTGTATAGTTAGGATCCAAACCCTCGAATCAAGCGAGAACCACGTTCCTGGAAAATCGAAGGCAGTGAGCCGGGCGTTCGCTTAGGCGACGCCCGGCAGCGTCCTGTTTTCGTGCCGAACAAAGGCAGATCACCTGTTCAGGACCCGTAGGCCGTTTCGTAAGAGATGGCGGCGTCCATGTCGAGCACGATGGCGAACTCGCCATCCTTTTTCCCAATATGAGTGATGAAATTCGTATTGACTTTCGTTCCGATGCACGGAGGGGCTTCCATCGAGTCGTCGTCGATGATAACAACCTCGTGGACGGCGTCAGCGATGACTCCCATGATCTCGTCCCCGTGCGGACCGGCGACATCGAGTACGATAATGGCCGTTTGCTTTGTTTCTTCGGCCTCGTTCATGCCGAACCTTGTCCGAAGATCCACGACCGGGACGCTGCCTCCACGAAGGTTGATGATCCCCTTCATGTAGTCTTTTGCGTTTGGGAGCTTGGTGATTTTCTCCTTTCTGAGTACTTCGCGAACCCGAGCAATCGGAATCGCGAACGTCCCACCGTCGAGGGAAAAGGTAAGGAACTGGTGATCCCTGAGTTCGTTCATGATTAAAACCCCTCATATCCTTCGTCGGTCTTATCCGTGGCCGGCACTATTGCGGTACGCGCAGACGGACTGGTTGAAGCACGTCCCGTCGCTCTCTTTACGGTTTCGATGGAAGCGTTCGGTCTGGCCGTCGTTCCCTTTTCTCGTGATCCGAGGGCGATGCTCTTCGCAATGGAGCCTTGCTCCGTTCCGAGCTTGAAGAAGGACATGGTCTGATCAAGCTGTTCCGATTGGCTCGAGAGTTCCTCGGCCATCGAGGCGAGTTCCTCCGAAGAGGCCGCGTTCTGCTGGACGACGTTGTCCAGCTGAACCATGGCTTGGTTGATCTGATCGGCTCCGGTGTTTTGTTCGTGGGAGGCTGCGGATATTTCCTGAACGAGCTCGGCGGTTCGCTTGATGTCGGGAATGATCTTTCCGATGAGATCGCCGGCTGTCACTGCGCTTTCGACGGTCGTCTTCGATATCTCGGTAATCTCCGCGGCGGCGATCTGGGATCGTTCGGCCAGCTTTCTCACTTCGCTTGCGACGACGGCGAAACCCCTTCCTGCCTCTCCTGCGCGCGCTGCTTCGATGGCGGCGTTCAGGGCGAGGAGATTAGTCTGGCGTGCGATCTCCCCGATGATCCCGATGCGGCTCGCGATTTCTCTCATGTTCCCGACCGCAATGACGACCGCCTTTCCTCCTTCGTCAGCGTCTTGGGCTGTTTTTCTGGCAATCGTTTCGGAGGTGAGTGAGTTGTCGGTGTTCTGCTTGACGGACGAGGCCATTTCCTCGATGGAGGATGAGACCTCTTCGGTGCTTGCTGCCTGCATGGTCGATCCCGTGCTCAGCTGCTGGGCCATGGAACTGATCTGCTGGCTGCCGGAGCTGACGTACGAGGCGCCCGCCTTCACGCTCGAGACGATCGTGCGGAGCTGGTCCAGCATTCTCCCCATGGAGCGAAGGAGGAGGCCGATTTCGTCCCGGTGTCCTTCCGGTATTGTTATATTGAGATCGCCTTTTGCCAGACTGTCGGCGGCCTCCGCGGCTGCCTTGAGCGGTTTCAGCCTGGAGTTCATGAAGAAGGCGATGATGACGATCGCAAAGATGATTCCCACCAAGCCCGCGATGACCATCATGACGGCCATGTCGATTGCGCTTGTGTTGATGTCTGAGATGGCCAGGGCGGCCGTGACGATGAGTCCGTAATTCTCGTTCTTGATGAAGGTCTGGACCTTGTCGACTCCCTTGAAGTTGTAGTAGATGACCGATCCCGAGGGGCTGGCAAGCATTTTTTTGCCCCAATCGAGAGTGGAAATATCGGTGCTGAAGATATTGCTTTTGTCGGGATGGGCGACGACCAGGCCCGCGCTGTTGAGAAGATAAGGATATCCCGTCTTGCCGATGGTGATCTTGCTGACCAGCCTTTGGGCGAACGTGCCGAGATCCATGGGCAGGCCGAGGATGCCGATGACACGATTCCCGTCCATGATCGGCGCGGTAATGGCCACAATTGGCAGGCCGGTGCTCGGCGACTTCGCCGGATCGCTGATCCATGTTTTACCGGCTAGATTGCTCGTGATATTGGCCTGGAATTCGGAACTTCGCCACTTCTGGCCTACGGCCACATCGAGCGCCGCGGCTATGATTCTCGGGTCTTGCTCGGCTGTTGAGATGAACGCGTTCTCATAGATTTTTTTCTCAGCGAGAAGATTCTTTAATAGAGCTGTCACCTGGTCGACCTTGCCGCCGCGGACCGCGGCCTTGACGATCTCGAGCTTCGCGAGGAACTGAGCCTCGTTCTGCGAGTCCTGGTAGAAATAGTTGACTTGCTCGTTGATATCCTTGGTGAAGTTCTGGAGTTCTCCGATGTACACGTTTTTCTCGGAGGTGTAGGCCGAGAAATACGCGATCACGCAGACGGTCGCTGTCAGGGTAACGATGATGACGGCGATAATGGATGAAAGTACGACTCGCAGACTTGTGGTCTTTTCAGCTTTTTTCATGTTCGGCCTCCTGGGTGTGCCTTAATGCGCACTACTACCTATAGAGCAGGAAGCATGCCAGGATTAGAGAAATAAGAGTATTTAGACAATGTAATGTAATTGCATTTTAGTTAAGAAGATAGAAATGTCGAGATGCAATCCGAATCCTGGTTGCGCAGTTCCATCGATTGGCTATCGTTCCGTAAAATTCGATGTGTCCATTTCTGATAACTTTTTCCTCTACTGTCAAAAAATATGACACTAATAAGAGAGTTCGTTGTTGTACGGTTTTTCCTTCTTGTTTCCAGCGTATGTCTTCAAAAGACGATTCCTTCGTTGAACGATAGGCGTCGGCCCTATCGCGAAGCGGAAAGATTCTCCAGCTCGCTGGATTTGGCCTCAATGCATGATAGGCGACGCCTTGGCCAACGAGGATGTTTCCGCAAGGCTTTGCCGATCCTCGCCTTACCATTCGCGAAGGCTTTCTGGCATTCCATCGGGAAATGCTTCGACTCGTATGCCGCTTTGGCGCTCCCTGGGTCTAGGAGAAGCGGGAAGACAGCTTCCCCGGGAAAATCGAATTACACCCTGCGTCGTACGCCAATGATGCGAAAAGCAGGCGTTCTGCGATTTTATTCAGGAGCGTGACGGGTTCACTCCCTTTCTGTCTCGAATATCAGGGTACCGTTATCCGCATTAGCCGAGGGATCGTTCCGAAACCAACAGTGAACCGATATCCTTCATGGCAGTGTGCAACTCTTTTCTCTCATGCGCCGGTTCATTTCGCATACCGGCAATGACCTGTACCTCTTGAACATCGAATTCCAGCATCTGGAACATGCTTTTCGTATAATCGAAATACACCTGGAACTTGCTGGAATCGGGGTTGCCCTGCGTAAACACCAGAGTCAGGCTTTTTTTCGCCTGTCCTTCCTTGAAATACGGAGAGAATCGCGGAGAGAAGAGCGCATACAACCGATCCGTGAATATCTTCGCCTGGGCGCTCATCTGCCCCATGTAAACCGGCGAGCCTAGAACAAGGGCATCGGCTTGCGCAATAGCGTCATACAATTTCTGCATATCGTCGTTGAGAATGCAGCCGCGATCGCCCTTTTTGCAGCCATTGCAACTCCGGCACGGTTTGATATCGAGGTCGCTAAAATACCAAGATTGAGTTTCGGCACCCCGTTCTTCCGCCCCTTCGAGTATCTTATTGATTGTCCAGGCGGTATTGCCCTCTTTCCGCGGGCTTGCGGTAAATCCGATGATTTTCATCTTTCCTCCCGATGCTGGATGGTTCGTATTCGAACCATTTGCGTGAAAAAACTTGATAGTCGCATCCGAACCATTTCTCGAAATCATCATTCATAGCTGTGGCCCATTTTTCGCAGCAATTGAACAACAGTGGCTAATTCTTTGTCGGTCAGAGAGCTCGTCAACGCATCCTCCCAGTCGGCGACATGGCGACCCAACGCTTCACGAACTTTCCATCCTTTTTCCGTCACATGGAGTTCCTTCGCTCGTCCATCTGTCGCCGAATCCATACGGGAAATCAGCCCCTTCCGTTCGAGCCCCTGGACCAAATTGGTAATGGACGACGTCACCAATCTCATGTCTCTCTCGAGATCCTTTTGAAGGGGTGCGATGCCCTTCAGCGCCTGATCGGCTATCAACCCGAACAAAAAACCCTGGGAAACGGAAAGCCCGAAGGGTTTCAAGTGCTCTTCAATCAGCTCTTCGGAATGATCCTCAACGATCCGAAGCCAGTCAATAAACTCGGAACTGAGGAATTCTCTGGATCTTACTGAAGATTGGTTCGACATCGAACCAAATATACCTATCAAACAATCGTATGTCAAGCATGGAGACCTCATCGCTAATATTTTCACGGCGGCGGGGTTGTCCGGATCACAACTTGGCAGCTTCTCTCGTTGCCCTCGATGTTCGCTGTGTCGCTCGTGAAGGAGGCATTTAGTTTGGGCTGCGCTAGAGGAGGTGTAAAGAGGAAGTAGAAAAATCAGGCCGTTGCGGCTATGACGAGCAGGACGGCATAATGGCCTCCGTCTGCCGCGCGTAACCATCGACGCCAACAGAAAGATCCATTCGCACATTGACTTCACGAATGAAGGGCTGAATTTCTAGTGCGCCGGATGCAGCGGTGCGCTCATTGGCTTACTCCTCGGCCGAGATCCTTGACCATGAGAAACTCCGTATCTCCCTTATCGAAAAGGTCATCGAGCGTTGATACTTTCTTGTAGCCATTACGTTCGTAATATCGCTTTGCTCGCCGGTTGATTTTTCCTACGAGCAAGAAAGATTTTTTGATTTTCGGATAATCTTTCTGTTCGAGTATCTTGCGTTCGGCATCCTGAAGTATTTTAGTTCCGACCCCACGTCCACGATATTCGGTTTTCACCGCAATCAGGTGAATATATGCAAAAACGAGAAACACGCCGTTCAGGACAAGCCGGTAGAAGCCGATGATTTCTCCTGAATTTTTTTTGGCAACGGTGACTTCATGTTGCTTAATGGCTTTGGACAAGAGAGGTTCAATCGTCTCCCTTGAAAAATATTCTTCACCCAGAATCGAATCCATCAGGATATCGACACAATCGCCGAGATCTTTAGATTTGGCTAAAGTAAACGAGACAATTTCCGCATTACCAGTTTTCATCATGCCTCCCTGTACCCTTATGGCGGATAGTATACCTCCCCGTCGGGCCTCTATAACAGTCAGTCTATACTGAGCCCGGGAAGAGAACGTAGATATTCTATAACCGGGTGCATCGTCACTCGTCGAGCGGCACTATGGCTCCGTCCATTTATGCCGAATTATTCTAGGCAGAAAGAAAATCCACTTAGGTTACGCATGTCCACCATTGATAGTACATGCAAATTATTGTGATACAATCATGGACACACAACCGCCCCAGTCTGAAGCGGTCTTGAAAGCCTCAACCGAACCCGCGGGGATTTTTACGTGAGTCACTGCCCAATCAAATACACCTATAGCTAGAGCAGGTGGAATCGTAGCATTAATTGTAACGATTAATAAACATGAACAACTCATAAAAGCGTTGTAATTAATGTTGGTTACTCTGGAAGGAATAGTAATACCCGTAGGCTATTACTACTAACAAGAATCGCATTTCATCTTTTAAATCCCAGCTTGACACAACTTTTCATGGTGATAGTATTATGGAGTTCGAAAACAATGTACAAAGGAGAAACCATGAAATCTCGTTTCTTATTGGTTGTGGCAGCGTCAGTATGCTTGGCAGCCTGCTCATCCTTTCCCTCCGAGCAATTGTCTCTGGATCTGACTAAGGAAACTATACCAGTAATGCTGAATACGGTGAAAACCAAGGATGCGGTTCGCACCTTGTCCTATACCGCTGGCTATTCTTCAAGCACAAACACATTCAGTAATTCCCGGCTGTCTGTAACCGTAACTGACTCCCAAAACAACAACAACCCATTGGGAAAGCAACTTCAGAATACCCTGATTCAGGCTCCAAACTATCTGCTCATCTCGAATCTCGATTTGACGACCTCTCGTATAAACAGCATATTCGGTTTCGACAGAACTAACTATACGATCAACATGGATGCCGACCTCCCGGCAAAAAAGGAATAAGCCGTGAAGAAAAATACTAGCATCCTTCTCTGGCTCTGTATCGCGGGTCTCGTCATCGCCTTCTCTTCTTGCGCGACAATAAAACAGAAGGTCACTATTGCACCCATCAATATGGATTACCCGGTTTCCGCCTCGAAAACGCTCATCGTTGATGACAAGGTAATTCAGGCCGAAAGCATGAAAATAATAAAGCCATTCCAGTTCACGACAAAGCTCACACCAAAGATAAAAGAAAAGACAGCTTCTCTAGACCTCTCGCAAAACCTCGTCGCCTTAATCAAGGAAAACGACGGCAATGCGATAACCCAGCTAAAAATCAAGGTTACCAACATCAATACGAGAAGCGTCGATTGGATTAGTTTCGAGAGAGGTACAGGAATCTCATTGCTGGCGCTGACTGGAGGATTAGTTGCGTTAATGGCTCAGGCAGGCAACGGTTCATCGGCGGTAGGCGTCACCTCAGTTGTGGGTGGGGCCGGCGCACTGTTCCTTGGAGGCAGTTTCCTTCATGAAGCCGTAGGAACAGCCGGATATACGATCGATATATCCGGAAATGTAGTAAAATATTAATCTCTAGAGACCGGAAAGCCACGTTTGGTTTTCCGGTCTGATTTGATGCTTGCAGCGTAAATCCGCCCTGTCCCGAAATCGAATTTTCTGGACCAAATGAAACAACGTACTAATATCAAAGTATTGGAATAGACGCTTTTGTTCACCTTGTGTGCCCTATTTCACTATACCCAACAATTCTCCTTATACTATTGATTCTCCGAATTCGGAGAATGAGTAACAATTCCATAATATGAAAAGCATCCGTTGGAAACCCTCCAAGCGATATTTTGATCTGGATTTTTTGTTGGAATCGTCGGTTGGAGAAGCGCAGGAGAAAGCTGTAGTTAGGCAATCAAATAGAAGAGTACATTTTAGAAGTTAAATTTGTTTTCAAGATTCACGAATATCATTATTCCTTTTCCTTAGTGATAAGCATTCGACTTTGCATCTTTTTTTTATTTCATTTTTTTTTTTAGGTAGCAAGATTTAAAAAGGCCTCTTTCATGATTCGCCCAATGAAAGAGGCCTTTTGTCTAGAAATTGCTTCCAATCAGTGAACCACTGGGAGCAAAAATCCGAATGCGACTAGAAGAACCATTCTCAGATGCAAAACCCGCTAAATCGGTTTTGTCTTGCGCTACAGCGAAAAACTTCAAGAAGGATGCAAGGGTTGGCGTCGAGCCATAGCTCAGGTTTGAATTACTAAATGTTGCCGTAGACGTCCCGGTAAAGCTAGCCCAATAGTAATCACCCTGATATGTTTTGTTTCCATCATAAAGGTCAACCCAAACTGATCCATATGGGGAAGTCCATGCGCTATTCGGAGTGATCGCAAAAGACGTCGTTGTATTCACGGTACCACTAACCAGGCTATTGGGAGATATAGTCCAACTACTAGGGACCGCACTTGCGGGTATGGTCAGATTGTAGGTCAAAGTGCCTACACGTTTTTGCTTTATAACGACCGG
Organism: Spirochaetaceae bacterium UBA1318; assembly: GCA_002307015.1. Classification (GTDB taxonomy): domain Bacteria; phylum Spirochaetota; class Spirochaetia; order Treponematales; family UBA1318; genus UBA1318. The sequence continues at coordinate 104,815 of DBTK01000106.1, read as the reverse complement.
GATCGTATCCCCAATGGATAGTGTTGCAATCGAGCTTGCCTTGTAAAAATTACCAGAGCTCGAAGTGCCGACGAATGGTATGGCAACTCCATTAACAGTAATGACGGCGTCCTTTATATCAAGAGTCGCCGTGGTTGCATCCTTCAAGTAGAAACAGGCGAAATAGCTTGCCGAAGTACTATTTGTCAGGTTGACCGGGTCGAGTGGCTGTATATACCCGGAAATGTAAAGCTTCGAATCAACAATGGGTGATGAAGACACAGAAGAATTAGAAGATGTTGCTTGTTTGCAACTAATAACAGAAAACATCGTAAAAATGACAAGAACAAATACCGTGAGTGAGTTTTTTCGCATGATTATGTTCTCCCTTCTTTGGCTTAGCGTGCCGATCAATATTTTTAGCAGTTAGTAGTCTATCCCCCAGCACAAACTAATGTCAACTATTTATGACAGGGAAATTCAATTATTGGCTATTGCGAATTATTGCTACACCATACAAACATGCTCGATATGCAGAAGAGCCTTAAGTGATCTCTTTCTGGAAATATCTCTAGCACACTCTGCAAGGACCGCGACACTACACGTACGCCCTCGTGTCGGTTTACCTTGTAACCGGTTACGAATCAGCATGAGAGCTATTTGATTTCACAATGGCCCTTTACTAAAAATAGCATGTTCAACTTCGCCCAAGCATCAACTGTCTTGGGCGATACCATTATCGCGAAGCAGAATGCCTCCAGCTCGCCGGAGGGTTGATTGTGGCACGTGCTGTTGCTGATTATTGCGAAACAATCATGGACGCGTTATGACTAGACTGCGCGTTTGCATAGCTATAAAAATAGCATCCAGAATTGACTTGTCTGGCCCATGGCTCCGGAGTATTCCATCAGTGTGGAATGTTTTAGAGAAACGTGTTCATGCAATGCATTGCAGAGAACTTCAAGCAGTATATTGGTCAAAAGCAAGCAGCATTTAGTTCGAAAGTAAGCAGCATTTAGTTCGAAAGCAAGCAGCATTTAGTTCGAAAGAAAACAGTAGTTCAAGCAAATGCAAGCGGCATTGGCTTCGATTGTGAGAAGCCTTTCAAGCCCCGTCAGGGTTTCGCTTTCTTCGCAGATTTCGGCTTGCCGGAGCCGTTGAGGGCGATCGCCCGGAGAACGAGGGCCTTGAAGGCGGCCTCGTCGACTTCCTCGCCCTCGTGGATGTCGATCGCGCGGCGTGCGTTTCCTTCGAGGCTCGAGTTGAAGAGATGGGCCGGATCCTCCAGGGAGGCGCCCTTGGCGAAGGTGAGCTTTACGACGCTCTTGTAGGATTCCCCGGTGCATATGATGCCGTCGTGCGACCAGACGGGGGTGCCCATCCACTTCCATTCCTCGACGACGTCCGGGTCGGCATCCTTGATGAGCTGGCGCATCCGCGCGAGGGTTTCCCCGCGCCAGTCCCCGAGTTCGGCGATCCTGTTCGTGATGAGCTGGGATGCCGATGGTCCTTCGTTTGCGTCCGGCTTTTCCATGTTTCCCCCATTCCACCTCAAGCTTCGTCGTATTCGGAATCCGGGTCAAGCCGGATGGGAAAAGCCGCCGCGGCACTGAGGGTTTTCTCATGACGGGGGATGAGGTATATTCTTGTTCTCACGTCTTCGGCGAATTCGGGGGAACCCTTGGCACACCAAACGATCAAGACCAGCTATGAGCAGCTAAGCGAACGCCTCAACAGGTTTCCTCAAGGGGCGCCGCCCTCGGAGCTGCTCTTTTCCATCCTGAGGGTTCTTTTCAGCGAGAAGGAAGCCGAGCTCGTGTCGCTGCTTCCCATCCAGCCGTTCGATGCCGAAAGGGCGAGCCGCGTCTGGAGGACGAGCGTTCCCGAAGCGAAGAAGCGGCTCGACGGCCTGGCGGAAAAGGCCCTGCTCCTGGATACCGAGTACGAGGGGAAGACCACCTACTGCCTTCCTCCGCCCATGGCAGGGTTTTTCGAATTCTCCATGATGCGGATACGGAACGATCTGGACCAGAAGGCCCTCGCCGAGCTGTTCTATCAATACATGAACGTGGAGGAAGATTTCATCAAGTCCCTTTTCACCGACGGGGAAACTCAGCTCGGCCGCGTGTTCGTGCAGGAGACGGCCATCCCGCGCGACAAGGACCTGATTGTATTGGATTACGAGCGCGCGAGCCACGTCATAAAGACCGCATCGCATATCGGCGTCGGCATGTGCTATTGCCGGCACAAGATGCAGCACCTGGGCCGCGCGTGCGACGCCCCGATGGATATCTGCATGACCTTCAACGGATCGGCTCAGTCCCTGACCAAGCACGGTCACGCCCGCGCGATCGACGTTTCCGAGTGCATGGGCCTGCTCGATACCGCCTACGATCATGGGCTCGTCCAGTTCGGCGAGAACGTCCAGAATCAGGTGAACTTCATCTGCAACTGCTGCGGCTGCTGCTGCGAGGCCCTGATCGCGCAGCGCCGGTTCGGCATCCTCCATCCCCTGCACACCACGAACTTCATGCCGCAGGTCAAGGCTGAGACCTGCATCGGCTGCGGTAAATGCGTCGAAGCCTGCCCTGTCGAGGCGATGGCTCTCGTCTCGGCGGAGGACCCGAAGCGTCACGGGAGGAAGGTGGCGAAGGTGATCGAGGGAAGCTGCCTGGGTTGCGGCGTCTGCGTTCGCTCCTGCCCGAAGGGCTGTCTTTCGCTCGCCTCGCGTCAGGCTCGGGTCCTGACCCCGGTCGATTCGACGCATCGGGCGGTGATCATGGCGATCGAGCGGGGGAAGCTGCAGAACCTTATCTTCGACAACCACGCGCTCGCGAGCCACCGCGCCATGGCGGCGATACTGGGGGTCATCCTCGGCTTGCCTCCCGTGAAGCGACTCATGGCGAGCGAGCAGATGAAGAGCAAATACCTCGTCACGCTGCTTTCCCTAAGGGGCGATCCATCCAGGCCCGACGCCGTTTCGTCGACTAGCGGCAGCTGAAGAGCCTGTTCTGATCCTTCCGCAGTTGCGGGAAGGCCTCCTCCGGGAAGGAAATGAGGGGGGAGAACAGCCGGTTGAGCAGGGAGAGGTACTGGCGGCACTTGTAGGCGTCGTGGTGGGCATCTCCCGTGAGCTCGGATAACTCCCAGCTGTGGATGTCGGAGATCCTCAGTTCGATCGGCAGGGTGTGCTGCCTGGTGATGATCGCGGAATCGTCGGCCTCGAAGACGTCGGCCGTTCCGGGGATCAGGACCCGGTGGGTGAGCCGGTCGTACTGGACGGGAACCGAGAACTTGATCTTGCACTGGAACTTCCGGTGCTGGCCCGAGGAGTCGGGATTCAGGCCCGCGTTGGTGCTCAACGCGTTGAAGAAGGCCTTCGAGTTGCTCCGGACTTCCTCCGGGCTCGGCTCGGCGAAATTCCCCTCCCGGCGGGCGAGGTTGCCCATGAGGCAGCGCACCGCTTCCGTCATTTCCTCCGGGGTGTCGTAGAGCGTCTGGGTGATCGAGGTGGACGCGGTGTTTTCCTGGAGGATGACGCCCTGCTTCTGCAGGGCATGGAAGAGCGTCAGCGAGTCCTCTCGCTTCTTCAGGAGGAAGGTGACCGCCAGGATGTCGCGGATATTGTAGGCCTCCTCCTTGGCCTCCTTGCCCAGCTTCGCGAACATGCTCTCCGGGCTCTTGAGCCTCGCCTTGACGTCGACGATGTCGACCTGCACCCCGTCGCCCGAGTTGAAGACTATGGTCCCCTGTTCCCGGTTCATGGTGATCGAGGAATGGAGCTTGCCGAAAAAGCTCGAAAGCTTCACGAAGGCCCGTCGGGCGTTCTCGTCCTCCGGCTCTATCCCCGGTGCGGACCAGGAGAAATTGAAAAGGTCGGTCAGGGGAATGCCGTGGGATTCGAAGAAGAGGCCGAGGCGGGTATAGTCGTAGATGTCCTGGCTGTCTTCCTCGATTGCCTTGATCAGGTGGCACATCTTGAGCACCGCGCAGCCTGCCATCCGCCAGCGCGGCGGGACGCGGTCGGGGCCGGAGGGATGGCCCCGAAAGAGGTGGGGGTACTTCGCCGACGAGGCGAGGAGGAATAGGTGGCGCGGGTCCTCCCTGATCAGCGTGGAAAGCTCGCCCTGGGTCAGGAGGTTCTCGAGGTTCGCGATGCTGTCGGCCGCCTCGTCGTAGAGGCCTTTCTGCGGGGAGCCGATCAGGGCGAGGTCGTGGAGCTGGGTGGCGACGACCGGGAAGAGGGCCCCCTTCATGTACTCGAGGGACTGACTGACGTAGGCGGCCGCCCGCTCCGCCTCTCCCGCCCCCAGCTCCCCGTCGACGATGTAGAAACCGCGATTCCCCATCATCATGGTCGCCCGGCCCATGGCGGACGGATAGTCTTCGCAGTTTCGAAGAAGGTAAGGCGTCAATTCCGTGCGGTCGAGGACCGATCCGAAGATATCATGGTACAACTCGTGATGCTCGCTGCTGCTCTCCACAGGAATCCTCCACCTCCTTTGTACAGGTTTTCGGCCGATTTGTCTCCACGGGCCGATACCTCGCGGACACCGGCGCGGATGCGCTCGCCGCCCCGTTTCGCCGGGACGGCGGTCCTCCTACTGCTTCAGCCTGAAGCCCGAGAACTCGAGGGTTTCGCCCGAGGAGCCGTCGGGGGCGAAGATCCCGGTCTCGTTCATGCTCCGGCCCATGCCCCAGGTGACGAACTCGTCGCGGCCGATCGGCCTGATCGGGACGCTCACCGCGCCGCCGAGCTCGGTCATGTCCAGCATGAGGAAGCCGCTCGGCTTGTCGAACCGGATCGCGAAGTTGCCGAAGGCCTTCCCCTGGTCCGGGTTCCGGATCGCGTATTTTCCGACCCTCGCCATCCAGGCCCGATCGATCGGTTCGGGGGTCAGCTTCTCTCCCACGCCGAAGGGGATGTCCGAGAGTGAAAAGGCGATCCATCGCTTGCCCTGGTATTCGGGCATGCGGAAGGTGACCGTCCTCAGCATCGGTATGTCGATCGGGATGAGGCCGACGAGCTTGTAGCCGAGGGTGAACCGGCCGTCCTCGTGGTAGACCACGTCGAGCTGGTGGCCCGAGAGTTCGAGCTTGAGCGCGTTTCCGGCGTGGCGGATTTTCAGCATCCCGATTCCGCTCGAATACCAGCCGTCGACCGAGGAGTCGTATACGGCGGGGAGGGGAGCGACGCGGGAGGCCGCTCCGCCCGGGGTTCCGTCAGCGGAAGTTCTGGCTCCCGGGGCGAGGCTCTCGCCGCCATCCTTGAGGGCGATGGCCGTTCTCAGGGCCCTGACGGCGATGTTCCTGAGCTCCAGGGAACCTGCGCCCTCGGCGTTGTTCACGTTGATCTCGACCCCGACGTCCTTTTCCGGGACGATGAGGATGAGGGAGTGGAAGGGCGGAAGGTCGCCCCCGTGTCCGGCGACCACGAGGCCGGGAAGCTCGGGGATGTCCATCAGCCACCAGGTGAGGCCGATCCTGAAATCGAAGTCGAGGGGGACGTTCGCGTTCTGTTGGGTGAGCACGGCCTTCATCGTCCCGGGCCTGAGGAGGCCGTCGCCTCCCCGCGCCGAGGCGAGGGCCGCCTCGAGGAAGAGGCTCATGTCGTGGGCCGAGCTCGAGAGCTGGCCCGCCGGTATGTCTCGGATGGCCGGCATGTTGACCGGCTGTTTCCCGCCCAGGTAGCCCTTCGAGTAGCGGCCCGAGAGGAGGGGCTTGAAGTTGAACGAGGAGGAGTCCATGCCGAGGGGCTTGAGGACGGCCTCCTGGACGTAGTCCTCGAAGCTCATCCCGCTCGCCCGTTCGATGACGATGCCCAGCAGTGAGAACGAGAGGTTCGAGTAGGAGAAGATGGTGCCCGGCGCGGTGGCGACGTAGCTGCCCTCGAGATCCATGGGGAGGGAGCGGAAGGCCGTCGTGTGGTTCGCCGGCGCGGTCTGGCCGAAGAAGAAGTTCCGGGCCAGGTCGGAGGGCATGCCGGAATGGTGGGTGAGCATGCTCCTCACTGTCACGTCAGAAAACGAGGATCCCCTGGTCTTGAGCGAGAGCTCGGGGATGTAGGTGGTCACCGGGGCGTCGAGGTCGACCTTGCCGGCCTCGACGAGTTTCATGATCGCCGCATTCGTGAAGAGCTTCGAGACCGAGCCGACGTTGAATATCGTGTCGGCGTCGACCTTCTTTCCCGCTTCGCGGTTGGCGAAACCGTAACCCTTTTCGAGTATGGCGGCGCCGCCCGAGACGATCGTGATGCCGAGGCCGGGAGCCTTGATCCGCTTCATCTCGGATTCGATGTAGGCGTCCAGCGAGGCGAGGGCCCGGCCTCGCTCGGCCAGTGCCGGATTGGCGGTGGACCCCTGGGGCTCCCTGGCGGTCGCGCAGCCGCTCAGCAGGATGAGGCCGAGTCCTATGGTCCCGACGAGGGCTGCGATTGGACAATGGTTTTTTTTCAAGGTGGCATCCTCCATTTGAATATGGCTAGAAGATAGAACCATATGCGGAGAAAAGCAAAGTATTCGCGAAAACCGCTAGACCTTCCGTATGGAACCGCGGTCGACGTAGTGGAGCTTGGTCTTGATGACGAGGGGCTCGCCTCCCTGTTTCGCGATGCAGGCTATCATGAGGTCGACGGCCATCCGGGACATGAAGGGGAGGTCGATCTTCATGGTCGAGATCCGTGGCAAAAAGGGCTGGGAATAATCGAGGACGTCCCCCGGGGCGATGATGGATACGTCGTAGGGAACGATCAGGCCGAGTTTCCTGAGCCCGGAAATGATGCAGGCCGCGAAATAGTCGTCGTGGGCGAAGATCGCCGTCGGCCGCTGTTTCACCCTGAAGATCTCCGAGAGCCTCCGCTCGAGGGTGGCCTCGTCGTTGATCTTGAGGCGCAGATGCAGGTCCTCCGTGAGCGGAAGAGCGGCCTCTTCCATCGCCTGCCTGAAGCCGGCGTAGCGGTCGTGGACCACGTAAGGGATTTCAGGCCGCTCGAATTCGGCGAAGACGATCGACTTGTGCCCGGCGGCAATGAGGCGGTTCGCCCCCTCCCAGGAGCCCTGGATGTCGTCGGCGAGGACGGAGTGGTAGCGGTCCTGGAAGCTCGAGTTGTTGATCACGACGATGGGCAGCCCGAGCTCCTCGAGCTTCGGTATCACCCCCCGGTTCGAGAAGTCGATGGAGAAGACGGCGCCCGAATGGTTGGACCGAATTTCGTTGACGATTGTCGCCGCCTGCCAGTGCTCGTTCATGTGGATGACGAGGGGATAGTAGCCCTTCCTGATGAGGTGGCCCTCGAGTTCCTCGATGAGGGTGTAGGAAAAATTCCAGCTGTACCGGTAGGACTCGCTGTGCAGGATGGTCACGTAGCGAAAGTCGAGGCGACGGTCGACGGTGGTGCCCGGCCTGTGGTAGTCGAGCTCGTCGGCGAGGGCGATGATCCGGTCGCAGACGTCCGCCGAGATCTTGCCCTTCCCCGAAAGGGCCATCGAGACGGTCGCGATCGAAACCCCGGCCCGCTCGGCGATATCCTTGAGCTTCATGCCTTTTGCCACGCGGGGGAGGGTAGGGCATTTTCCAGGGATCGTCAATATTAACTTAAAAAAAGACCGCCTTCAGGTTAAAATTCACTTAAAAACAGAGCGGTCTTTGGGTATTTCTTGACAGCCCGCCGAACCGATGCAACTGTCATATGCGGGCGAGGAAAACTTGCCCCAGAATTAAAGGAGGAAACGATGAAAATTTCCAGACTACTGGCGATCTGCGTCGCGATGCTCATGGCCGGAGCCATCACGAACCTCGCGGCGGACACGACCGTCGCGTTGATGCACGACAAGGGCGGCAACCCCAGCTGGCAGCCATTCTTCGAGGCCGTTGGCACCGCGTCGCAAAAGGCCATCGGAATCGGGATCACCCCCACGCCCTATCCCTCGACCGACGTATTCATGTCCTCGGTTCGCGCTTCCCTCCCGACAGCCAAGGCCCCCGAGCTGTTCACCTGGTGGTCCACCTACCGGATGAAGGACCTGATCGACCAGGGCCTCGTCGCCGACCTCACCTCGCTCTGGGACAAGCATAAAGACGATTTCGCCCCCGGCATCCGCGCCGCCTTCACCTTCAACGGCAAGGTCTACGGCCTTCCCTACACCGTGGAATACTGGGGCGTGTGGTACAACAAGTCGACCTTCAAGAAGCTCGGGCTCACCGAACCCAAGACCTGGGCCGAGTTCCTCAAGGTCTGCGACGCCCTGAAAGCCGGCGGGGTCACCCCGATGGCCGAAAGCGTCCAGGGACGCTGGCCCACCTTCATCCTCTTCGAGGAGATGGTCGCTCGTGAGGATCCCAAGCTCTACGTCGACCTCTGCGAGGGCCGCGCCAAGTACACCGATCCCCGGGTCAAGGCCGCGTTCGGGGTCTGGGCCGACATGATCAAGAAGGGCTACTTCACCGACGCCTCGACCGATCTCTTCTCCGACACCCCCAGGCTCTTCGCCCAGGGCCAGGTCGGCATGGTTCCCTGCGGATCCTGGTACTTCACGACCCTGACCACCTCGGGCGTCGCCGAGTCGGACTGCGGTTTCTTCATCATGCCCCCGCACAACGCGTCGGCCGGAAAGGTCGCCATCATGGAAGCGGCGCCGATCCTGGTGTCCAAGAACTCGCCCAACCTCGAGAACGCCAAGAAGGTCATCGACTGGTGGATGACGCCGGCCGGCAACGCGGTGTTCCCCAAGCAGACCGCGCAGTTCCCCTCGGGACGCAACACCGACACGAGCTTCCTGCCCAAGGTCAAGGCCGATCTCGCGGTCATGCTCGTCAAGGACAAGTACCAGATCCTGAACCGCTACTGGGAAGCGACCCCGACCCCGATCTGCGAGACCGCGGTCGACAAGTTCGCCGAGTTCATGCTCGATCCCTCCAAGCTTGACAAGATCCTGGTGGATCTCGACAAGGTAGCGACCGACTACTGGTCGACGAACAAGTAATCCATTCTTTCGCCGCGGACTCCGCGCCTTCGGGCGTCCGAGTCCGCGGTTCAATCATCATCAAGGAGAATCGCATGGGTGCAACGCGAAGGGCCAGGAACCAGAACCCCTTCCTGAGCTATATCCTCATACTTCCGGCCTTCGCCCTCGTCGTGGGCCTTCTCCTGGTTCCCATGGCACAGAACCTCTACTACAGCTTTTTCAAGTGGGATGGAATTTCCAAACCCATCTTCGTGGGCTTGGGAAACTATCTCAGGTTCTTCGCCGATTCGAATTTCGTCCAATCCTTCGTCAACACCCTGATCTGGGTCGTCGCGACCCTGGCCATCCCCGTGGCGGGGGGCCTGGTGGTGGCGAATTTCCTCCGGGGGCTGAAGCTCGAGAACCTGTTCAAGTCGATCTTCTTCATCCCGCTCACGATCTCGTTCGTGTCCACCGGCGCCGTCTGGTCCTACATCTTCTCCCGCGACCTCGGGATGCTGAACGGGATCATCGGGCTGTTCTCCCACGGGACCAAGGTGAACTGGCTCACCTCCGTGCCGCTCAACACCGGGTCGATGATCATCGCCTGGGTGTGGCAGCAGCTCGGTACGAGCATGGTCATGTTCCTCGCCGGGCTTTCCACGATCCCGCGGGATCCGGTCGAGGCCGCCCTGCTGGACGGGGCGAACAAGTGGCAGACCTTCGTCCACGTGACCCTGCCGATGCTGAGGCCGGTCACCACCGTGGTCATCACCATGGCGATGGTCAACTCCTTCAAGACCTTCGACATCATCTACGTGATCACCCGGGGCGGACCCTACCGCTCCTCCGAGACCCTCGCGGTCACCATGTTCCGCGAGACCTTCACCATGTTCAACATGGGCTACGGGGCGGCCATTTCCGCGCTGCTTTCCATCCTGGTCATCCTCGTGTCCGTTTCCTACATAAAGGGCATGTGGAAGAAGGACCTCCTTTTCTATTAGGGGATGCCGCATGAAACACATACTCTCGCGCACGATCATCTATTTCGTCATCGGGATTCTGGCCCTGCTCTGGCTCCTGCCCGTCCTCGCGGCCCTGCTGGTGGCGTTCAAGACGCCCCAGGACTTCGTCTCCCAGAAGTTCTACGAGCTCCCGAAATCGCTGGGACTCATCACGAACCTGAAGGACGCCATGTCCCAGTACAAGATCCAGCACCACGTGCTCAGTTCCCTGTTCTACTCGGCGATCGGCGCCGCGGCGGCCATCCTCTGCGCCTCGGCGGCGGGCTACAGCATCGTCCGGTTGAGGCCGCGGTTCAACTTCGCCCTCTTCCTCATCATCTACTCCGGGACCATCTTCCCGTTCCAGATGTACCTGATCCCGGTGTACAAGTTCTACAACGCGATCGGGCTCTACGACACGAGGCTGGGCATGGTCCTGATCTACTCGGCGATCTGCATCCCCTTCGCCCTTTTCGTCTACCGCGGCTTCTACACGACGATCCCGAGGGAGACCGAGGAGGCGGCGAAGCTCGACGGCTGCGGCCCGGTGCGAATGCTCTTCTATATATTCATCCCCAATTCCACGGCCCCGACGGCGGTCGTCGCGCTCTTCCAGGCGACCTGGATCTGGAACGACCTCCTCTTCGGTATGGTCCTCACGCGGAAGGAGGAGATCAGGCCGGTCATGGTCGCCGTCTCCTCGATGATGGGCTTCGGCGGGACCTCCATCCCGATGCTGATGTCCGTCGTCCTCGCGGTCTCTATCCCGACGATAGCGCTTTTCGTCTTCCTCCGGAAATACTTCATTTCCGGCATGGTGATGGCCGCCTCCGAGTAGCGGACAGGTAAAGGAGAAAACGGTGAACAGCAGAGAACGAATTATCGCCAGCCTCGAGCATCGGCCCGTGGACCGGATACCGGTCGATTTCGGCGCCCACCGCTCGAGCGGCATCATGGCCATATGCTACGCGAAACTGCGCAGGGCCCTCGGCCTTCCACATAAGCCGGTGAGGGTTTTCGACGTCGTCCAGCAGCTCGCCATCGTGGACGAGGACGTCCTCGACCGGTTCGGGGTGGACACGGTCGAGCTCGGCCGGGGCTTTTCCCGCGACGAAAGGGACTGGAAGGAGTGGGTCCTCCCCGACGGAACCCCCTGCCTCGTTCCCGTCTGGGCCGACCTTCGCCTCGAGGGCGAGGATTGGTGGATCTACAACGCGGAGGGCCGGAAGGCGGGGCTGCAGAAGAAGGGCTCCCTCTACTTCGACCAGGCCTGGTGGCCCTACTCGGGCGGAATCCCCGACGACCTTTCAGGCCTCGCCGAGGCCGTCTCCTCGGTGATGTGGTCCACGCCGACGCCGCCGAATGCCGGCCTCATGAGCCTCGAGGCCCTCGCCTCGGGCGCGAAGGCCTTCCGGGCCTCGACCGACCGCGCCATCGTCTTCCTCTTCGGCGGGAGCCTCTACGAGCTTTCCCAGTACCTCTGCGGCACCGAGAACTTCATGGTCTGGATGGCGACGGAGCCCGAGAAAGCTCACCGCCTCCTCGACGCGATCGTCGAGTACCATCTGGCCGCGATGCGGAAGCTCCTCGGGGCCGTGGGCCCCTCCGTCGACGTCGTCCTTTTCGGCGACGATTTCGGCATGCAGACCGGCCCCCAGATTTCCCCGACCATGTACCGGGAGTTCTTCAAGGAACGCCAGAGGATACTCTGGGGAGAGGCCAAGCGGATCGCCCCCATCAAGACCCAGCTCCACTGCTGCGGCGGGGTGAGGCCCCTCCTCGACGACTTCATCGAGGTGGGCCTCGATTCGATCAATCCCGTCCAGACCCCCTGCGCGGGGATGGAGATTGCGGGGCTCAAGAGGGACTTCGGGGACCGCATCACCCTCTGGGGAGGCGGCTGCGACACCCAGTCCGTCCTTTCGACCGCGACCCCCGAGGCGGTGAGGAAGCACGTCCTCTCGAGGCTTCCCGAGCTTTCGGCCGGTTCGGGCTTCGTCTTCCAGCAGATCCACAACATCATGGCGAACGTGCCCCCCGAGAACATCATCGCCATGTTCGACGCGGTGGCGAGCTACGGAAAATGACCGGAGTCTCGTACGATAGGGAACCCGCCATCGCCGTTCCGGGAACGGAGCGGGAGGCGTGGGAGGGCTGGGCGGATATCGTCTCCGAGCTGAAGGGGAGGGTCGCCTCGCTCGGCAGGGAAAAGACCATCCTCGTCGTCGACTGCTATCCCGGGGTCCGCGACGGCGAGATCCTGCCGGCCCTGGAGAAGGGGCTTGAGCCGAGCCTCGTCGTCATGGCGGCCGAGGCGAACCGGTCTCGAGAGGCCGTCTTCGGGATGATAGCCGGCAACGTCACCGACGACCGGGTCTTCGGCGTGCTTTCCTGCCACCGGATCGAGAGCTTCTTCGATCCCGGCTCGATCGCGAGGCTCCGCGCCTCGATCGGGTCGGCGGGGAAGGGCCTCGTCCTCGTCTACGGGGTCGGGGCCTCGCTGATCGAACGCGGCGACATCCTCGTCTACGCCGACCTCGCTCGGTGGGAGATCCAGCAGAGGATGAGGAGAGGCGAGGTCGGGAACTGGTGCGCGGACAACCGGGACGAGGAGTTCCTCAGGAAGTACAAGCGGGCCTTTTTCGTGGACTGGCGGGTCGTCGACCGCCACAAGGCTTCCCTCCTTGCGGGCATCGAGTACCTCCTCGACACGAACCTCCGCGACCTCCCGAAGCTGGCGACGGGGAGGGCCCTTTTTGGGGGGCTCGCCCTCGCGGTCACCCGGCCCTTCCGGCTCGTGCCCTTCTTCGACCCCGGTCCCTGGGGCGGACAGTGGATGAAAAAGGTCTGCGGGCTCGACCCGGAGACCGTCAACTACGCCTGGTGCTTCGACTGCGTTCCCGAGGAGAACAGCCTCTGTTTTCTCTTCGGGAAGGTGAGGGTCGAAATCCCGGCGATGGACCTGGTCCTCTGCCGGCCGGTCGATCTCCTGGGGGACAGGGTCCACGCCAGGTTCGGGGCCGAGTTCCCCATCCGCTTCGATTTCCTCGACACGATGGGGGGCGGCAACCTCAGCCTCCAGGTCCATCCCCTGACCGAGTACATCCAGGGCAGCTTCGGGATGCACTACACCCAGGACGAGAGCTACTACATGCTGGACGCGGGACCCGACGCGGCGGTCTACCTCGGCCTGAAGGAAGGGATCGATCCCGGCGAGATGTTCCGCGACCTCGAGGCGGCCCAGACGGGGACGGCGCCCTTCGACGCGGAAAAGTACGTCAACCGGTGGCCGGCGAAGAAGCACGACCATTTCCTCATTCCCGGGGGGACGATCCACTGTTCCGGCCGGAACGCGATGGTCCTCGAGATCAGCGCGACCCCGTTCATCTTCACCTTCAAGCTCTGGGACTGGGGCAGGCTCGGACTGGACGGAAAGCCGAGGCCGATCCACCTGGACCACGGCCGGAGGTCCATCCAATGGGACCGGGACACCGGATGGGTCCGCAGGAACCTGATCGGCCGGGTCGAGAGGATGGGCGAGGGGGAGGGCTGGGTCGAGGAGAGGACGGGCCTCCACGAACGCGAGTTCATCGAGACGAGGCGGCACTGGTTCTCGAGGACGGTGAGCCACGACAGCTCGGGCGGGGTCAACGTCCTCAACCTGATCGAGGGTGACGAGGCCGTCGTCGAAAGCCCTACGGGAGCCTTCGAGCCCTTCATCGTCCACTACGCCGAGACCTTCGTCGTGCCCGCCGGCGTCGGAGCCTATACCGTCAGCCCCCACGGGCCCTCGGCGGGAAAGACGATCGGAACGATCAAGGCCTTCGTCAGGACCTGACCGTCCGCGATTCCCGCCACGCCAAGGGAGCTTCCATGGATAGCGCAGTCATCTGTCTGGACGTCGGCGGAACCTCGATCAAGTCCGGCGTCGTCGATTCCGCCCTCGACCTCGTCGGTGGCGCGATAGCCGCCCATCCCGCGATGTCCGACCGGGACGCCGGGACGATCGTGGCGAACCTCGCGGCCGTCATTCTCGGCGAGGCGGGGAGGCTCCGCGAGCTTGGCGCCTCGGTCCTCGGGATCGGCTTCGGCTTTCCCGGCCCCTTCGATTACCCGAGGGGAAGGAGCCTCATGCGGGGCCTCGAGAAGTACGATTCCATCCACGGGCTCGACCTCCCCGCGCTCCTGCGCTCGAGCCTCGGCCGGGATCCCGCGATGGCCGGGGCCTTGGCCGCCGGCTGCCCGATCCTGTTCGAGAACGACGCCACCCTGTTCGCGCTCGGGGAGTTCCGCAAGGGCGGGGCCGCCGGCCGCGACCGGGCCCTCTGCCTCACCCTGGGCACGGGCTGCGGCTCGACCTTCCTCGATCGCGGCCGGGTCGTGAGGGGGGAGGAGGGGGTGCCCGAGAGCGGCGCCATCTACCGCGAGCCCTTCGGGGAGGGCATCATCGACGATTACCTCTCGAGGCGGGGCATTCTGAACCTGGCGAGGATGCGCGGGTTCGACGTCGAGGCGAACGACGTCAGGGAGCTCGCCGCACTCGCCCGGGAGGGAAATCCCCTGGCTCTCGGGGTCTTCGATGAGTTCGGCTCGATGCTCGGAAGGGGGATCACGCCCTTCGTCGAAAAATTCCGTCCCGAGGTTCTCGTGTTCGGCGGCCGGATATCCGGCGCCTTCGAGCTGTTCGGGACCGGGCTCCGCTCGGTCCTCGGCGACCTGGCTCCGGAGATACGCGTGTCGGAGGATACCTCGAGGAGCGCGCTGATCGGCGCTGCCCACCTGGTTTTCGGTCACAGGGAATCGGGCCGGCCGGTGGTTTGAGCGTTATGAAGCTTGGGTACGGGGTATCCCGACCATAGATGGACCAAGGTCCACGACGACAAGGAACTTTCCAAGAAGCCAACGAACGTTGGCGAAGTTTCAAGGGATTTTCCAACAAGCCAACGTATGTTGGCGAAGTTTCAAGGAGCATACGATGGCAATTTCCGAGATCCTTCTCCTTCACCACTCGCACACCGACATCGGGTACACCAACTACCAGGACAACGTATTCGCCCTCCAGCGGGACTACATGGGACGGGCCCTGGATCTCGCGGAGCGCTACGCCGACGGCGATGAGGGCGAGCGCTTCGTCTGGACCTGCGAAACGACCGTCCTGGCCGAGGATTTCTTCCGCACCGCGAGGACGGCCGACATCGAGCGGGCCCTCGCCCTCGCCCGAGCCGGCCTGCTCCGGTTCGGCGGCATGTTCTGCAACGTCACGCCCCTCTATTCGGCCGATCTCCTGGAACGGAGCCTCGCCCAGGCCGAGCGCCTCCGCCGAGACTACCGGCTCGACATCCGGTACGCCCTCAACTGCGACGTCAACGGGCAGTCCTGGGGCCTCGTGGAGATGCTCCTGGACTCGGGCTTCGAGGGCATCGCGATGGCCCTCAATCGCGTGATGGCCCGGGATCCCCAGCCCCGTCCGCGGGGCTTCCGGTGGGAAGGCCCGAGCGGCAGGGCCATCCTCGCCTGGAACGGCGAGCACTACGGCTTCGGCCATCACTACGGAATTCCCCGAGTCCTCGAGGGGGGACGGTGGACGAAGGACATCGAGGCCTCCCACCCCCTCGTCGCCGCCTATCTCGCGAGGCTCGAGTCCTCGGGCTATCCCCACGACTTCGCCTTCCTCCAGATAACGAGCACCTTCATGTGGGACAACGGCGGACCGCAGGAGGAACTCGTTTCCTTCGTCAGGGAATGGAACCGCCGCGGCTACCTGCCGAGGATGCGCATCGGGGGGCTCGAGGAGCTTTTCGCGCGGCTCGGGGCGGGGCCGGGGCTCCCGCTGCTTTCGGGCGACTGGTCTGACTCCTGGGCCCAGGGCGTCGGGAGCAGCGCCTACGAGACTGCCCTCGTCAGGAGGGCCCAGTCCCGCCTGGCCTCGGCCGACCTTCTCTCCTCAGTCCTTCCCGGCGTGTCCCCGCCCTCGGATACGGGGAGGGAGGACAGGGCCCGGGCGGTCGGGGGGCTCTCGCTCTACTGCGAGCATACCTGGGGCGGTTTCGACAGCGTCTCCAACGAGGGCTCGGCCAACGCCCGCGGCCAGTGGTACCGGAAGGCCTCCTACGCCTACGAAGGGAACGCCGCCGCCACCAGGCTCGTCCAGGCCGCCATGAACGGCCTCGCTTCGCGCCTTCCCCAGCCGGACGGGAAGGGCGGCCTCACTGCCTGCGTCTTCAATCCCCTGCCCTGGCCCCGCCGCGTTTCCCTCATGCTTCCCCGGTGCGAGGCCACCGGATGGGAAGAGGCGCAGTTCGAGCGGAACCTCGAGCTCGATTCGCCCCAGGGGACCAATCCCCCGATCGTCGATTGCGGCATCGTCGACCTCCCGGCCTGCGGCTACGCCCTCGTTGACGTCCCTCTCCATCCCGCGCCCGAATCGGGGGGAATCGCCAACGCCGAGGGCCAGGGGCGGCTGAGGCTTCCGCCCCTCTCTCCCCAGCTTCCCCCCGGCGTCCGGTCGGACACCTCCGTCGTCAGAAGGGGATGGGTGATGGAAAACTCCCGGTACCGGGTGGAACTGGATCCGAGGACGGGCGCGATCGCGAGCCTCGTCGATAAGACCGAGGGGGCCGAATGGGTGGATTCCTCCACCCCCTGGAAGCTCGGCGAGTACGTCAGGGAGACCAACCTCTCCCCTCGCGGCCGGGACGACATGCAGATGGACTTCGTGTCCAGTCCCGATTTCGACCGGCAGCCCTTCCTCTCCCCCGAGCGAAGGGGGCCCGATCGGGTGATCGAGGCCGAATGGTACGCAGGCAGGGGATCGGGAAGGATGCTGCTCAGGATGAGCGCCCCCGGGGTTTCCGAGCTTCGCTTCCAGGTCGTCCTCTACGACGACCTGCCGTGGATCGACCTCGTCTACGATTTCTCTCCCGACGAGGGGACCGGGCCCGAGTCGACGTACATCGCCTTTCCCCTCGCCCTGGAAAAGCCCGAGTTCCGCTACGAGGCGGCCGGGGCGATCGTCCGCGCCGACGAGGAGCAGCTTCCCTTCGCCTGTCGGGACTTCTACGCCGTCCAGGACTGGGTCGACGTTCGGGATGCCAGTCGGGGGATGAGCGTCGCCCTGCCCGACGCGCCCCTCGTCCACTTCGGGGGATTCACGAACCACCGCTACCTGGAAAGGCGAGCCTCAGACCAGCCCCTCCTCGTTTCATGGCCCCTGAACAACCACTGGATGACCAACTTCCGGCCCCGGCAGGACGGCTGGACCCGGTTCCGCTATCGGCTCCTGCCGGGCACCGGCCCCTTCGATCCCGTCGCGGCGACCAGGTTCGGGGCCGAATCCTCGGTCGAACCGCTTGTCGGGCCGCTCTGGGACAGGCCCGCGGGGCTCGATCATCGGGCCTATGCCGAATCCGCGGCTTTGCCCGCGGATTCCGGGCTCCTGAGCCTCGAACCGGACACGGTAAGGCTCGTATCGCTCAGACCCGGCGACGAGCCGGGGACTTGCGTGGCCGTCTTCCAGGAATTGGCGGGCCTCGAGACCGCGTTCAGCATGAGAGTCGGCGCGGGAACCATCGTGAAGGCCGCCCGTCGGACGAAGGACGGCGCGAAGCCCCTGGACGTGGCCGGCGGCATCCTCAAGGCCTCGATAGGCCGGCGGGAACTCGTCGCGATCGAGCTAGAGATCGCGGCCGGGACTCGTCGCTAGTGTTTTAAAGCCTCGGTAAGGGAACTGCCCTTGTTTCGCCGGAGGGTCCATGCCCCGCCGATTGCTGCGAGGGTGTTGAGCGAAGCGAAGGCCCCTCCAACAAAAAAGCCCGGCCGCAGGGCGACCGGGCTCGGCGATTCGGGCGGCTTTGACCGCCCAAGCGTCGGCTACTGGAGGAAACCGGCCTGCATGATGAAAAGGGGCAGTTCCGTCTTGGGAAGCTTGGCGGCTGCCGCCGCGGCGTCGCTCTTGATGTTGTACATGACGATCGATCCGATCTTGTAGCATGCCGCCGCGAGGGCCACGTTCTCTGAGGCGTAGCCGGCCGTGGCTTGGGCCATTTCCCTGAACGCGGCGACGTTCCCTCCAAGGAAGGAGGGCATCTTGGCCGTATCGGCGGTGAAGAGCACCATGAAGGCCGAGGAATCGATGAACTCAGGGGTCACCGTCGCCCTCGAATCGTTCGACGTGACCTGCTTCAGGAGGTTCTTGTCGGCGACGTACTGGTAGGTTCCCTTGGAGGTCAGGATATACATGTTGATATAGGCGTTGTCTCCGGAATAGGCGACCGTCCTGCCCGCCTTCGAGGCTCCCGTGACGGCGTCGGGGGTTTTCATGCCGTTGCCGGCCCACACGATGGTGGCGAGCGTGGCGGCGGGAAGGTCGTGCTTGACGAACTGGCGCGCAGCCGTCCTCATGCGGATCGCGTCGAGCAGGTCGGTGCCGATTTTGCCCGTGGGCGCGGCGACCGGGATATCCTGGCCGAAGATGCCGGCGGTGATGGCGAGAAACAGAGCGATAGAAACGAACCTCTTCATATAATCCTCCATATACTATTAATGATGGCGATCTTGGGCGACAAGGTCAAGAGAATCCGCATTCCGTCCGCCGGTCCCGGGGCCTAGCCCGTCATTCCTCCGATTGTTGTTTACGATATTGACAGAATATGATAAATTATATATAGAGTCGTAAGAGAATCAGCCGACTTTCGAATGAAAACCGATGCAATGTACCAAGGAGAATCACATGACCGAGCACCTGACCAAGGATGAGTTCATTTCGAAGGTCTTCGACTACGAGAAGAACAAGGAATGGAACTACGCCGGAGACCTGCCGGCTATCGTCGATTTCTACGCGGAATGGTGCGGACCATGCAAGATGCTCTCGCCCGTTCTCGAGGACCTTTCGAAGGAGTTCGACGGAAAGCTCCGCGTCTACAAGATCGATACCGACAAGGAACCCGAGGTTTCGGGGGTTTTCGGCATCCAGAGCGTCCCGACCCTGCTCTTCATCCCCGCGAAGGGCGATCCGACCATGGCGATGGGGGCCCTTCCCAAGCCCGAGCTGAAGAAGGCGATCAGGGAAGTCCTCGGCGTCGAGTGACGGGGTCTCTCCTTCATGTGCGAAATGGGCCGTACCGGATTCCGGTACGGCCTCTTCGTCATGGTGTGCGCGGGACCAGGTGTCGCGGGACCCTTACCAACAGGCTTCGAGGAACATGCTAGGGTTCACGGCTTTCCGGCCGACGCTATCGCCGTTTCGAGGTCGATCATTTCGAGGCTCTCCCTGGTGGCGAGGTTTTTGAGCGTCACCTTTCCCGCGTTTTTTTCGTTCTCGCCGCAGATGAGGGCGAAGGGAATCCCCTTCTTTTCCGCGTAGGCGAACTGCTGCGGAAGCTTTTTTTTGTCCGGAAAAACCTCGACGGCCAGCCCCGCCTCCCTCATCCTCCTCGCGAGATTCTGATAGTGGCCGGAGAGCGACTGGTCGATGGCCGTGATGAGGACGGTCGTGAAGCTGCCCTTTTTCTTCGATTTGCCCAGGGCCTCGAGGCCCGCGAGCAGGCGGTCAAGCCCGATCGAGGCTCCCACGCCCGGCAGCTCCTCCTTGGTGTAGAGGCTGGCGAGGTTGTTGTAGCGTCCTCCCGAACAGACGGAACCGATCGCCGGGATCTCCGTAAGGAAGGTTTCGTAGACGACCCCGGTGTAGTAGTCGAGGCCCCGGGTGATCGACGGATCGAGGACGAAGCTCGGGGCAATCCCCGTTTCCTCCATCATCGAGATGAGGGAGGAAAGCCTTTCCGTGTCGGGCGCCGGCCCGCCGGCGAGGCGCTCGAGCTTGGCGAGGGTTTCGCGGTCCGATTTCCCGGGCTCGATGTACTCGAGGATGGAGAGGGCCTTTTCGGAATTTGTGAGGGTTCCAAGCTGGGCGAGGACCTCGTCTCGGCCGATCTTCGCGAGCTTGTCGACGAGCCTCAGGACGTCGACCGATTTGTCGGCTATGCCGAGGTTCGCGAGGAAGCGGTTGAATATCCCCCGGTGGGAGTACCTGATCGAAAAGCCCCCGACCCCGATGGCCGTCAGCGCCGACCGCATCAGGGCGAGGATCTCGTAGTCGCATTCGGCTGTGTCCGCGCCGACGATGTCGAAATCGCACTGGGTGAACTCGCGGTAGCGGCCCCGCTGGGTATTCTCGCCTCGCCAGACCTTGGCGATGTGATAGCGCTTGAAGGGGAGGTAGAGCTCGTTCCGGTGCTCGGCCATGAACCGGGCGAAGGGAATCGTGAGGTCGAAGCGGAGGGCGACGTCGCGGCCGCCTCCGTCGGCGAAACGGTAGACCTGCTTGTCGGTTTCACCGCCGCCCTTGCCGAGCAGGATCTCGGTGTATTCG
This sequence comes from Spirochaetaceae bacterium UBA1318, assembly GCA_002307015.1. Classification (GTDB taxonomy): domain Bacteria; phylum Spirochaetota; class Spirochaetia; order Treponematales; family UBA1318; genus UBA1318. The sequence goes on along the minus strand of DBTK01000106.1, from coordinate 84,521 downwards.
AGGGCGGGGGTGTCGATCGGCACGAATCCGAACGAGCGGAAGGTCGCCTCGACCATTTCGATGAGGAGTTTCCGCTCGATCTCGGCCTCGGGAAGGAAGTCGCGGAAGCCCTTGAGGACCCGCGGGGTGATAAGTTCTGCCATTCGTCCATTCTGCGAAAAAACGTCTCCGAAATCAACTACCCCGCAGCACGCTGCGCGGCATGAGACCCTCCTGCGAATCAAGCCCGGTGAACCTCTGGATGTTTCCGCCACGGCGCGATATTGTTCATCCGTTCCGGATCCGGCCGGCCGGGGATCGTCCTGCGATTCGTTGCCTGGTTTCGGGAAGGCGGCTTCCGGAAAGGGGGGACCCATGCTCATGGTGATCGATATCGGGAATACGAATATTGTCGTCGGGCTCTTCGAGGGCGAAAAACTCGAGCGGACCTGGCGCATCCATACCGTCGCGGAAAAGACGGAGGACGAGTACGAGATCATCTTCCGATCGCTCTTCGCCGCCAACGGAATCGAGCCTCACGCGGTGGCCACGGCGGCGGTCAGTTCCGTCGTCCCGATGCTGACCCGGGCCATCGTTTCGACGGTGCGGGACCTGACCGGCGTCGATCCCCTCCTGGTCGGACCCGAGATCTACGACAGGCTCGTCCTCTCGATCACGACCCAGGATCCCTACGAGCTCGGCACGGACCTCGTGTCGAACGCGATAGCCGCCTGGGACCTCTACCGTGGCCCCTGCGTCGCCGTCGATTTCGGTACGGCCCTGAGCTTTACCTGCGTATCCCGGAAGGCCGAGATCGTGGGCGTTTCGCTCGCCCCGGGGCTCAATACCGCCGTCGCCTCGCTCTCCCGCGACACGGCCCAGCTTCCCTTCGTCCCCCTCGCCGTGCCTCCCTCGGTGATCGGGCGGAACACCATCCACTCGGTCCAGGCGGGCATCGTCTATGGCTGGGCGGGTCTGGTGGAATCGATGATCGGCCGCATGAGGAAGGAGCTCGGGAACGACCTCAAGGTCGTGGCGACGGGCGGACTCTGCGGTGTCATCGCGCCGCTCACCGAGGTTTTCGACCTGGTCGATCCCGACCTGACCATGAAGGGCCTTCGCCTCGTCGCGCTGCAGGTGGGAAGAGGTGAACGGTGAACAGTGAAGAGTGAACGGGAAGATTAAGAAGTGAGGGGTGAGGGGTGAGCGGGAAGATTAAGAAGTGAGGGGCGAGCGGATTATAAGCGATTTCTCTATAAACCAGATACGCATAACGCTCATGGATTATGGTATCGACGGGACGTCCACCTCACCAAGAAGCTCCACACCGATGGCTCGATCAAGGCCTCCTGCACTATTCACGACTATCTTTCGACTGATGGAGATAGAATGTGAACCGCGAATCAATTTATTTGGCACGATATTTGCTCAAAAATATCAATGGACATCGCGGCATACAACGCTTCACGAGGCTTGGGCCAACGTACAGCAAGCCCCAGGAGGCTCACGCCCACTGGGGCTTTTTCATATAGTTCGTCCTAGCTTCTATCGCCCTGACGGAGTTTCTGCCCATCAAGCGCTTCTCCTTCTCGGGCGTCCGCTTCGAGCTGGGTGTAGTGGAACAGTCAACTCCGGCAGGCATTCAAGCCTTACTGAAGTAGTGAGGCAGAGCAAGATCTTCCAGCAGAGTGTTGTGCGTTGGCGTCCAACCCAAGGAGGCGCGGGTTTGGGCGCCCGAGGCAGGGCAATGCATCTGGCCGAAGTTCAGAAATCCGCCAAAATACCCCGGGGCTTCCTCGGGGGTCAGGCTTCGGATCGGTAGGCCCAACGTGGTGCCGATGGCCTCGGCTATCGACCGGAAAGGCACCTCTTCTTCTGCGACCGCGTGCCACCGAGTTCCGGCAGGCGCTCCTTCCAGGACCAGCCGATACAGTCGAGCAGCGTCGAGGGTGTGGACGGCGTTCCACGCGTTGTCACCGGTGCCGACGTAGGCGGCAAAGCCGTTTTTTCGGACCAGGGCGACGAGCATGGCCAAAAAGCCATGGTGGTCTAGGGTGCTGTGGACCGACGGAGCCAGCCGGACCACAGCCGACCTGACTCCTTGCGCCGCCAAGCCGACGGCCCAGTTTTCGCAGTCCACCCGGGGGCCTCGGGGCAAGAAATCAGCCTCGGTCACCTTCCGCGCCTCGCCGTGCAATGAAAGGAGAGCCGTTCCCGAGGTGATCACCAAGGGCTTGTGGGTCCCCGCGAGGGCGGCGCCCATAGCCTTCACCGCAGCCAAGTCCACCTGGGCTGCCTCGGCGAAGCCCTCTGGTCGGCCCGAGAATGCCAAATCGTGGCGGTAGGCCAGATGGATAACGCCGTCGGCTTCGGTGGCAGCCTTGGCCAGGCCATCCAGGTTTTCCAGGTCACCCCGCCACACGGCAGCTCCGGCGGCCTTCAAGGCAGCCTCTGCCCCCTCGGAGCGGGCCAGCCCTACCACGGTGTGGCCAGCATTCAACAGTTCAGGAACCACTGCCGAGCCCACATGGCCCGAGGCTCCCGTCACAAAAACCTTCATAGTATCCTCCATGTCACAAACTGTCATGAGTAATAATATACTATATGATGTCAGTTTATGCTATAGTGGCGTAATGAGTCGTTGGCAACCAGATGCTCCCTTAAGGCTTCAACAAGCCGCCATGGATCTGTTTCTCGAAAAGGGCTACGAGGGTACTACCGTCGAGGAGATCGCCCAGCGGGCCGAGCTGACCCAGCGCACCTTCTTTCGGTATTTCTCAGATAAACGCGAGGTCCTGTTTCATAAAACGGAGGAGTTCGAGGCAGCCGTCGTCGACGGAGTTCGCCAGGAAAAGGCAGCCGATCCCCTGGAGAGGGTCGTGCGAGCCTTCGAGGACGTGGCCTCCTCGTATTTCGACTCCCGGGCCGAGGCGGTGAGACGCCGACGGAGGGTCATTCAGTCGAGCCCCGAACTGCAAGAGCGCGAAGGTCAAAAAATGGGAAGGATCATTGAGCGGGCGTCGGCAGTTCTCATAGGCGAGGGGATCGAGGCGAGTAGCGCCCGCTTCGCCGTCGAGTTGGGGGTTCTCGTCTTTCGCCGGGCCTTTGACCAGTGGGCCGAGGCTGAAGGAACAACCCTGGCTGCCACGATTCGGGTGACTCTGGGGCAGTTGCGCGGATTGGCCCTGACGATTCCAACAGCCCCTTGATTTCCTTTTTCGAGGAAGGCGCTTCCAAGGCCATGATCGGCATTGAGTCATACATTTTGCCGGTAAATTAGGTCGTCAAGGGCGTCTACCCAGGTAACCGAGAGCTACCTCAGGGGGATAGAGGCGTACTGGAAGTGATTCGCAGGAGGGTCCATACCCCGCAGTTTGCTGCGAGGTTGTTGATAACTTGCGATCGATGCTACCCTCAAATTACCTAAGTCAGTGACATGGTTTTGCTCGGCGTGTTCAGAAAATATGAAATCGGCGAATACTTCTTCTCCAGCGCTTTTATCCACGCCGCCATCTCGAGCCGCTGTGCCCAGGTTTTTTTCAGCATATCGCTGCTAATCCAGCCATCATGCGTGAGCCCGTCTTGAGCGAAGGAGACGTGAGTCCACCCATCCTTCTCCTCCAGGACTGATACGATGAGCCCCGCGTTGACCATCATCACCACAGAGAACCGAGTACCAGCACCGCTTCGAAGGTTGGCCCTTTTATCACCTGGGCGGTAGGGGTGTCAGTCGTAGGGGGGACGCGGCTGGACTCAGAGAAGAAGAACTTGAGGAACTCGAACCGCTGTCGTAGCTGCTTCCAGAGCTACTACTTACGTGAGAACGGTGAGAAGCATGCACAATGAATGTAAACGAGTTTCCATTATGCACGAACCGATTGAACATTAACGTGGATAGGCTAAGGCGTTTCTTCGCCTTGACCTGTGGCTCGGTGCCGGTATCGCTCTGCTGGACGGAAACCTTCGCTTGGGAGGCGGGGAGGAGCAATGGGATCAGCGCGTACTTGAGCTTATTCACCGCTATTTTTCTACTCCCGAAATATTGAGGGCTCAAATCTGAAGTGCGAATTTAAGAACAAGAAAACGGCATCGCAGGATCCGGTAGAATGTGGCTTCCATACGACATCATCCCAAGAGAACCGACGATGTCATACCTTTCCCGGCAGAATTACTGAAACGTCGTGCATTTCCAGTTGAATTCCAGTGTTGCATGGGATCATCATGAAACGACTCGGCATTGACGCGACCGCGCAAGGGACAGAAGCTTCCCGCACGCGAGGCGATTCGCCGGGCGTGCGGGAAATATGAAGCGGAAAGCTCGGTCTGCCGGCCGTCGGGACGGCAGACGCGCCCATAAAGCCGTCCCTGGCCAGCGAGAGGCATGCGCCGAGGGTCTTCGGTTTCCGCTATTGGGAAACAATCAATGACGCATAGTCCTTCCATCCGGCGGCGGCTTTATACGCGTCAACGGCGGATGCAGGCACCTGTATGGCCGCGACGGTGACATTGTCGACCGAATTGAAAACGGTCACTCCCATAGAGGGCGGAATCGTCGCGTTGACGATTACCGTCGCTACCTTTGCACAGCCGGAAAAAGCCCGGTCGCCGATAGATGTCACGCTCGCGGGGATGGTTACGCTTGTCAGCAATTTGCAGCTGGAAAATGAGTTAGCGCCGATGGAAGTCACTTTCCCGGGAATCGCCAGGCTACCGGTCAGTCCCGTGCAGTTGGCGAACGCGCGGTCGCCGATTGACGTCACGTTCACGGGAATGACTACGCTTGTCAGTCCCGTGCAGCCGTTAAAGGTATCGTTTCCGATTGAAGCTATGTTGCTGGAAATCACCAATGCGCCCGTTAGTCCCGTGCATCCATTGAATGCAGTTACGCCGATCGAGGTCACGGAATCGGGAATGGTCAAGCTTCCGGTCAAACCGGAACAGCCATAAAACGCGGTATTCTCGATCGAAGTCACGCCGGAGGGAATCGTCAAAACGCCGGTCAGGCCCGAGCAGTTATAAAACGCGGATTTGCCGATCGATGTCACGTTCTCGGAAACGGGTAATTTACCGGTCAATTTCGAACAGCCGCAAAACGCATATTCGCCTATATCGGTAACGGTGTCAGGAATCGTAATGCCGGTCAGACCGGTACAATAATAAAACGCGTCATTGGCAATGGCGGTAACCTTCAGGTTACTATAATAGTTTGCTATTTCGATGGTCCCATCGGTTACAGCGGTTCCTTTTGAAACGCTGTATTCGGCATTACCCTTGATAAGCGTATAGGAAAGGCCCGCAGTCCCCGTCGAGACTGTTGTCCAAACCGCATATAACGTAACATTGGCGGATCCCATGGTATACGCAGCGCCATCGGCAAATGAAACCGTACCGGTTTCTGTGGTCGCCCATCCGGTAAAAGCGCTGCCGGTTTTACTGAATACATTGGCGGTAAGCTTTGCCGAGGCTCCGCTTGCGATCGTCTGGGATGCCATCGTACCGGTGCCGCCATTTGCGCTAAACGTTATGGTACAGGTAGTCCCCGTATCACTGCTTGTACTCTGTGAGCATCCCGCAAATGCAAGAATTGTTCCGATAGCCAGAAAGAGAACTGCTGCTTTTTTCATTCAGAAATTTCCTTATGATGATACAATTTTGTTAGCAAACCATCGTAATACCACAAAGAGATATAAATGACAAGAATAGAGAATACCGGGGATTGAGGCGATTTTTCCGTCGGTCTTTGCCTTGGCGGTCTCAGAGATACTATAGAGCGCAGCGCCCACATGAGCCCCAGGCGAAGTATCGCTAATGAGCCATGCCTTTCGTCCGAGGACGAATGGGCGAATTGAATTTCCAATTACTGCGCGGCCGCGAACCTCGCCACGGTCGTCATCGGGATGGTTGACCGGAAGACGCTCCACGCCGAGATGGGACTGGGGGAGCGGGAGGAAATCACCTTCACCCAGGCGAT
>DBTK01000106.1:77953-78328 GCA_002307015.1 Spirochaetaceae bacterium UBA1318 | reverse complement strand
AGGAAATCACCTTCACCCAGGCGATAGGACAGCCGGCGATATAGCCGATCCAACAAGCACGACAGACGCACTCCGTAATGGGCAGGGAATATTCGACGCATGGAGACCGAGTCGATGGCCATGAACGGGTGATGGTGAATCGCGTAGCGCTCGTCCAACAGGGGCTATGCCCGCGGCTTTCGGTATGGGAACCCGGGAGTATCGGTCATGGGCGGCCTTCATCAAGCTTACCTCGCTTTTCAGCTATCGGGGCCATTATAAGTGCAATCTCGGGTTAATCATCGCTCCCACGTAGGCCTCGATTTCTCTCGGGAGAATCCCTTGACATCAAAATTCAACGTGTTATCTTTTCCGCTCACCGCTCACCGCTCACCG
>DBTK01000106.1:70697-77649 GCA_002307015.1 Spirochaetaceae bacterium UBA1318 | reverse complement strand
GCTCACCGCTCACCGCTCACCGCTCTTCTCATTGCCCCTTGCTGCGGCGCGGGATCTGGCGTAGTAGCGTTCGAGGATTTCCACGAGTTCGAGGCTCATTTCGATGGAGGTTTTGACGCGGTATCCGCCCGTGGGCATCTTTTCGGTCGCGAGCACCTTCCCCGTGGCGGCGAATTGGTACTGCTGGAAGTAGAGTTTCAGCTGGGCGGGAGTACCGACGGGGAGGTCCGAGGAGACCGGAACCGTGAGGAACTCGGCGTTGTTCGAGCATAGGGTGAAGAGCCTGACCCTTTGGGTCGAGCCCGAGGCGTTGAGAACGGCGTAATCGTTGAATTGCAGGAGCTTCGCATTCTCCGGGGTAAGTGCGACCGGCTTGTCCTTGTAGTCGTCATACTCGAGCTTCAGCCTTTCCATGTACGAAAGGTAGTCGACGATGATGGCGAAGAGGTCGTTCGGGCAGTTCTTGATCTCGAGGTTGATCAGCCCGACGTTGTCCCTTCCCTTCATCTGCCCGATCTGGAGCAGGGTGCATCGGACGAAGAGCTTGAGGGATTCGAGCTGGTCGGGCTTCTGGAATACCAGGCTCAGGCCGCAGAGGGAGTTGATGTATTTCTGGAAGAAGACGAGTTCGTCGCTCGAGAGGAAGGCGAGCAGCACGATGTTGGTGACGGAAATCCGGTAGGGCACGCAGATGATGTTGTAGGTGTCGAGCTTGAGGACAGTCTGGTTCTGCTTGATGCCGATGTGCTTCACCGCGTGGGTGGTGAACATGATCGGCCTGTCCTTGTAAGCTTCTATGGAATTGAGGCTGTTTACCGCCGACATATGCTCCTGGTTTTCCTTCGCCCGTGACGAGGCCGGCTACGACGTAAGGTCATCAAAGGTCACACCCTCGCCGTCGGGTATATCCCGCGCGGCCTTCTTTCCCTCAAGGCGCTCCATCCAGTCGGGGGGAAGCCCCGGCCTCAGGATCTTCTCGGTCCGCAGAACGGCAATGTTATCTCCGCTCAGGGCTTCTCCCGCCCTGATCGCGCGCCTGGCATGTATGGAACGGTTCGTTCTTTCGTAGTTCAGTTTCTCCGACGGGGCGAGGGTCTTGATTCCGGTACCGAGTACCCGTTCGACCCGTTCCCGGCCGAACTCCGAGGCGATGGAGTCGATCGCCTCCTCCCTTTCCTTCCCCTCGACCTTCCGCACCGCCTGGGCCATGAGGGAGAAATCCTCGGGCGTCAGGGCGATGGGATCGTCGAGTCCCCCGTCCGTCCGGGAAAGGGTGAAATGCTTTTCGACGATGCATCCCCCCGCGGCGACGGAGAGGGCGGGCACGAGAACGGGATCGAGGGAATGGTCGGAAACCCCGACCGGAACCCCGAATACAGGCTGGAGGCTCCCGAGCACGCGAAGGTTGTATTCCTCCTCGGGTGCGGGGTAGGAGGTGATGCAATGGAGGAGGGCGGCATTCCCGCCGAAACGGGCGAGGGCCCGCTCGATGTCGCCGAGCATGGACACGCCGCTTGAGAGGATGGTCGGCAGCTTGTAGGAGGCTACCTCGTCGAGGAGCTCGAAATGGTTGAGCTCGGGCGAGGCGATCTTGAAGCAGGTGACGCCGATGTTCCTGAGGGATCTGGCGCTCCGGATGCCGAACGGCGTGCAGAGGAAGATCAACCCGAGCTTTTCGGCGTACTCCTTCAGGTAGAGGTAGAAATCCTCGTCCTTCTCGACGGCCTTGAAACGGTCGAAGAGCCTGACGTTTCCCCCGGGGAGGAGGACGCTTCCCGTGCGGGGGTGGATTATCTCGTCCGCGAAAACCATCTGGAATTTGGCGCAATCCGCCCCGGCTTCCTTCGCCGCGGAGATGAGCTCGTACGCCTTGTTGAGGCTCCCGCCGTGGGCGGTTCCGATTTCGGCGATCAGGAGGCAGCGGCCATCGGAACCGAAGGCCGCATCCCCGATACTGAAGGGATAACCGTTCACTTTTTTCATAAAATACAGTCTAAAGCCTCGCCTCCGGGCTGTCAATCATCGTCGATATATCGCTATACGGGATATGCCAAAAAGCTGATCGAGAAGCGGAAATACCCCCGTCCTGCTGGCGGGTATTTCCGCGTATGCCTTGACGCGCCCCCTCGCAGGGCTCGGGTATTCCGTTCCCATCGTCAAACCTTGAAGCGCCCAATGGCTTTTTCCATGTGGCCGATGGTGGTCCTGGTGCCCTCGGCTATCTCAGCCACGGTTTTCGCGTTCGCCTCTATTCCCGAAGCCCCCGTCATCATCTCGTCCATCCTGTCCCTGACCGCCCCTGCCGTGTCGCTCAGGTTTTTCATCGCGTCCAGGATCATGACGTTGCCCTGCGCCATTTCGGTCGAGCCAGTCCTGACCTGGGTCGTGATATTGTTCATCGACCGCAGGGCCTCCAGGATCTGGGTCGAGCCCTCTCGCTGTTCGGTCATTGCCTGCCGAACCTGGTGCACCAGGGCGTTCGTCGCGGCTATCCTCGACGCCACCGTATCGAAGGCGATTTCCGAGGCCCTGGAGGAGCCGATGACCTCGTCGATGGTTACCTGGACCTTCTTGAGCTCATTTCCGATGCTCCGCGATTGTTCGGAGGAGGTTTCCGCGAGCCTTCTGATCTCGTCGGCCACGACGGAAAATCCCTTGCCCGCCTCCCCCGCGTGGGCGGCTTCGATGGCGGCGTTCATCGCCAGGAGGTTGGTCTGCGACGCGATCTGCGAGATGACCTCGTTCGCCTCAAGGAGGGAGGTGGATTGCTCGATGATCTTGCCGATCTTCTCGGCGGCGGCGGCCTGGGTGGCCTTTCCTTCCTCCGAGGCGCCCGAGAGCGAGGTGAACTCCTCGGCCATTTTTTCGATCATGGCGCTCATGGAGGCTATGTTGCCCACCATCTCCTCGATGGAGGCCGAGGCCTCCGTGATGCTAGCCGCCTGGTCTTCGATGAGGTTCTCGAGCCCCTCGACGTTCTTTGAGATTTCGTGAACGGCGCTGGATGAGGTCTCGACGCTGGCGACCTGGTCGCTGCTCTTGACGACGACGGATTTTATGTTCGCCGAGATGATCGAGACCGATTCCGTGGTGCTCCCGACGCTCTTTCCCAGTTCGTCGCCGATTCCCGAAAGCTCGGCCTGGGCGTCCTTCATGCTTGAGATGATCTTCCTGAGTCTGGTCATGAAGGTGTTGAACTCCGACACGAGCTGGCCGATTTCGTCGTTCCTGTGGACGGTCAGGGTCTTCGTGAGGTCGGCTTCCCCCTCGGCGAGCTCCCTGAACCCGGCCGCGGCGAGCTTTATCGGCCTGACGATGGATCGGGCGATGACCGTGGCCGTGAAGACCGACACGAGCATTCCCAGCACGAGGAGGATCACGAGGAGGGTCATGAAGGAGTTGACCGTCTTCTTGAGCTCAGCGGTCGGCAGCGAGAGTCCCAGGTGCCAGTTGGGACTTCCCGGAACGACCGAATAGTAGGTTGTCATGTGGAGGCCTTTGGGGCTGATATAGTCCCCGAAGCCCCGATCGCCGTCTATTATTTTTTTGCCGATCGCGTCGAGGCCGCGGTATCCCGTCTTGTCGGCCTCGGTGATGTTCAACTTCAAAATGGCTTCCTGGACCGGATGGGCGATGACGATGCCGCGACGGTCGACGATCCATCCGTAGCCGGTCTGGCCGACCTTTATTCCCCCCGTGATCGCCGAAAGCTTATCCAGGGTGACCTGCAGGGCGAAGAGCCCGAGGAGCTTTCCCGTTTCGTCCTTTACCGGCGCGCTGAACTGAAGGATGGGAACATGGCTGGTTTTTCCGATCACCGCATCGCCGATGAAGAAATCCTTTCCTTCGAGGACGATGGCCTTGAAGTAATCCCGGTCCAGGACGTTTCCCAAAGTGCCCTGGGAGGTCACGTAGTTTCCGTCCGTCCAGGCGAAAAAGGTGAGATTCACCTCGGGGGAAACATGGGCGGCCAGGGCCTTGAGCGTGGCGATCATCTTCTGCTTGTCATTCTCCTTGAACTCCGGACGGAAGGCCGCCAGCATGATCTCCCAGTGAAGCTTGTCGATCATTTCGCCGAGTTGGTTCGAGCGCGCAGCGACGATCTGTTCGTTGTCGGCCCTGGACACGGCATCGAAGGCGATGGAAAGCTGAAACGCGGTCAGCGCGATGACCGAGCCTAAAAGGATCGCGACAAAACATCCGATGGCCATCGTTAACTGTGCCGCGAGCGAAAATGACTTTTTCATGCAATTCTCCTATGAAAAGTTTAGGATGTATTAACATCTTTTGCCTGGATTTTCGGAAGGATATTATTATCTTGGCTACTTCGGCTCGACAAGAGGATTTTTTTGATCTACACTGAGCATTGTCTGTGGAATTCAATAACGCTGGAAAGGAGACGCGCATGAAAACCCTTATTTGCGACGTATGCAAGAAAACGATACAGAACCCCATATCGGAGCGCAACTATTGGCATATAGAGGAACGTGATATCTGCGAGCCTTGCAAGGATGCCCTCGAGGCGTCGATAAAAATGCAAATGCGCGAGAAACGCCCCTTCAACTACGACTGGTACGAGCCGCTCGTGATGCAGACCATCGCGAGAGGCGTTCAGCGGGGCAAGATCTAGTCCCGCTTCCGGTCCATCGAACGCCCCGCCAGACGACGGGGCGTTTTCTTTTCGCTTTCATCCCCCCCTCGAATGAGACCCATTTTACTATAAAATCGAAAAATCCTATGGCTGGGGTCTTGCGTTAACGACATCGCTACATATAGTGTAACTGGGCTTCGAAAACGAAGAAGCATGCACTCATCGCGCCCCGTCAACGGGCGCCATCGACCGTTCTGGAATTCCGTGGAGGGGATATGACGATATCGCGACATTTTACCAAACAAGGCTCCGGCCCCTACGAGGGCATACGCTGGGAACGACGCGTTTCCGAGATAAAGAATCCGGACGGCAGGGTGATCTTCCACCAGGATACGGTCATCGTGCCGAGTTTCTGGTCCCAGATCGCCAGCGACATCATCGCGCAGAAATACCTGCGCAAGGCCGGAATACCGGCCGACCGCGCCTGGGACTGGAAAAAGCGGGTTCCTGTCGCTTCAGGAGACCCGTGCGAGGGGCTCCCCGACGACGGGGCCGAGCACGACTCGCGTCAGGCCTTCCATCGCCTCGCGGTTACCTGGCTCGAGTGGGGCAGGAAGGCCGGAATGTTCTCTTCCGGGGCGGACGAGGATGCCTTCTACGACGAGACCTGCTACATGCTCGCCCACCAGATGGCGGCCCCGAACTCGCCCCAGTGGTTCAACACCGGCCTCCACGCCGCCTACGGAATTTCCGGGCCGGCCCAGGGGCATTTCTTCGTGAATCCCGCGACCGACGCCGTCGAGAAGTCGCCGAGCGCCTACGAGAGGCCTCAGCCCCACGCCTGCTTCATCCTGAACGTGGAGGACGACCTGGTGAACGAGGGCGGGATCATGGACCTGATCACCCGCGAGGCGAGGCTGTTCAAGTACGGCTCGGGCACCGGCTCGAATTTTTCCAAGATCCGCGGCTCGAAGGAACCGCTTTCGGGCGGCGGGGTGTCCTCGGGCCTCCTTTCCTTCCTGAAGGTGGCCGACCGCTCGGCATCGAGCATCAAGAGCGGGGGAACCACCCGCCGCGCGGCGAAGATGGTGACCCTCAATGCCGACCATCCCGACGTCGAGAAGTACATCGACTGGAAGGCCGAGGAGGAGTACAAGGTCGCCGCCCTCGTGGCCGGATCCAGGTCGATCGACCGGTGCTCGGCTTCCATTCTCCGCGCCATCGCGGCCTACCCGGCCGGGGGGGCGGACCGCTTCAGCCCAGACCAGAACCAGGCCCTCCGCACCGCCCTGACCCAGGCCCTGGACGCGGGCGTGCCGGCGCCCTTTCTCTACCAGCTCGTCCGCATGGCGGAGCAGGGCGACCAGGATTTCGACTTCCCCCAATTCAACACGAACTGGGACGAGGAGGCCTACAACACGGTCTCCGGCCAGTCCTCGAACAATTCACTCCGGGTCACGAGCGGGTTCATGAAGGCCGTGCTCGACGACGGCGACTGGAACCTCGTCTCTCGCACCGACGGCTCGGTGATGAAGGTCATGAAAGCCCGCGAGGTCTGGAACCGGATCGTCAGGGTCGCCTGGCGCTGCGCCGATCCCGGCCTCCAGTTCCACTCGACCATCAACGAGTGGCATACCTGCCCCAAGGACGGGGAGATCACGGCATCGAACCCCTGTTCCGAGTATATGTTCCTCGACGATACCGCATGCAACCTCGCGAGCCTCAACCTCCTCACCTTCTACGACCCGAGGAAGGGCTTCGACGTCGAGGGCTACATCCACGCGATCGACGTCTGGACCACCATCCTCGAGATCTCGGTCGTGATGGCCCAGTTCCCGTCGAGGGAGATAGCCAGGCGGAGCTACGATTACCGGACCCTCGGTCTCGGCTACGCGAACCTCGGAAGCCTTCTCATGGTCATGGGCATTCCCTACGATTCGGAGAAGGGGAGGGCAGTCGCCGCGGCGCTGAGCGCGGCCCTCACCGGCGAGGCCTACGCCCAGTCGGCGAGGATGGCAGGCGAGCTCGGCCCCTTCCCCCGGTACGAGCCGAACGCCTCCGACATGCTCCGCGTCATCCGGAACCATCGCCGGGCGGTCAACAACGCCCGGGACTCGGAGTACGAGGGCCTCACCATCGCCCCGATAGCCCTGGATCCGTCCACCTGCCCCGACTACCTCCTCGCCGCCGCGAAAAAGGCCTGGGACTCGGCCCTCTCGCTCGGGGAGAAGCACGGCTTCAGGAACGCCCAGGTCTCGGCCATCGCCCCGACGGGAACGATCGGCCTCCTCATGGATTGCGCGACGACCGGCATCGAGCCCGATTTCGCCCTCGTCAAGTTCAAGAAGCTCGCCGGCGGCG
>DBTK01000106.1:68860-70428 GCA_002307015.1 Spirochaetaceae bacterium UBA1318 | reverse complement strand
GGCGGCTACTTCAAGATCATCAACACCGCCGTGCCCTTCGCCCTCGAGGCCCTGGGCTATTCGAAGAAGGAGAGGGACGAGATCATCGCCTACTGCACCGGGAGGAAGACCCTCCGCGGCGCCCCGGGCCTTTCGGCCGAGAGCCTGGCCAAACAGGGCTTCACCAAGGAGATCCTGGCCAAGGCCGACGCGGCGCTCTCGAGCGCCTTCGCCCTTTCCGACGCCTTCAGCCACTTCACCCTGGGGGCCGAGTTCTACGAAAAGACCCTGAAGATACCCGCGGCCACCTACACCCTGGCCGGGTTCGATCTTTTGAAGCATCTGGGCTACTCTGACGCCGAGATCGAGGCCACCGACCAGTGGGCCTGCGGCACGATGTCCCTCGAGGGGGCGCCCTACCTCAAAGAGGCCGACCTCGCCGTCTTCGACACGGCGAGCCCCTCCGGCCGCCGCGGAACCAGGGCCATAGCCTGGCAGGCCCATATCGGGATGATGGCCGCCGTCCAGCCCTTCGTGACCGGGGCGATCTCGAAGACCATCAATATGCCCTCGACCGCGAGCTACAAGGACGTGGAGGGGGCCTACGTCATGGCCTGGAAGAAGATGCTCAAGGCTATCGCCCTCTACCGGGACGGCTCGAAGCTGAGCCAGCCCCTCTCGGCCATCTCGGGCTCGGGGGACCGCCTCGCCGAGGTGATCGCCGACCTCGAGGCCGCGGTGGCGAACGGCGAGTATCCCCTCCAGAAGGAGGAGGCCGTTCCGGCTGAGGCTGCCAACGGCGCCCTCGTCGACAACCTGAGGCGGGAGGAGAAGAAGGGTCCCTCCCTCGTCGCGCCCGAGTCCGGCGCGGCGCAGAAGGCTCCGCCCACTCAGGGGCCCCAGCAGCTCAGGCAGGGCCAGAGAAAGAACCTCCCGACCCGGCGCTCGGGCTACACCCAGAAGGCGAGGATTGGCGGGCACAGCCTCTTCCTCCGCACCGGCGAGTACGCCGACGGCAGCCTGGGCGAGATCTTCCTCGACATGCACAAGGAGGGGGCGGCGTTCAGGAGCCTCCTCAACTCGTTCGCCATTTCGGTGTCACTGGGGCTCCAGTACGGGGTGCCCCTGGAGGAGTATGTCGACGCCTTTACCTTCACCCGCTTCGAGCCGAACGGCGTCGTCCAGGGCCACGACTACATCAAGCTCACGACCTCGGTCCTCGACTTCATCTTCCGCGACCTCGCGATCACCTACCAGAAGAGGACCGACCTCGGCCAGGTGAAGCCCGACGACCTGATGCCGACGGCGACCGTCAACGGCAACGGGATCAAGCACGAGGGCCCCGGGGAGAAGAAGACGGACGCCCTGAACGGGAAGGTTTCGGACGACTATCCCCGCGATCCGCCCCTGCCCGCCTCCTGCGACGGCGACGCGGTGGAACAACCTGCGGCCGCTCCTGTTTCCGCGGCCGTCCCGTCCTCGAAGGCGAGCCTGGCCTCGCGCGGTCCCGCCTCGCGGGCGCCCGCCGGCTCCCTCGTCGATTCGATACGGAACGCCCGGTTCAAGGGCTACGAGGGCGATCCCTGCCC
>DBTK01000106.1:68149-68550 GCA_002307015.1 Spirochaetaceae bacterium UBA1318 | reverse complement strand
AAGTGCGACACCTGCGGCTCGACGACCGGGTGCTCCTGAGGTGAGGAATTTCGCGGTCGAGGCCGTCGTCCTCAGGGCGGCCGAGACGGGCGAGGGAAACCGGACGGTGACCGCCTTCGCCGAGAGGGCGGGCATCGTCTGGGCGACGGCCTTCGGGGGCATGAAGGGCAAGCTCCGGGGCCTCGTCACCCCGTTCAACTACGGGACGATGTACCTCTACCGCGATCCCGTGCGGAACTACCTGAAGGTGACGGACTTCGACGTGAAGTCCTACTTCCAGACCCTGAGGGAGAGCCTCGCGAAGTACTACGCCGCCTCACTCTGGGCCGAATTCCTCCTGAGGACGAAGGCGGGAGGCGGCAGCCTCGAGGACGGCCCGACGGGCGGGGATGACCCCGCCG
>DBTK01000106.1:0-67901 GCA_002307015.1 Spirochaetaceae bacterium UBA1318 | reverse complement strand
CGGGCGGGGATGCCCCCGCCGATTCCTCCCCCGACGCCGGAGTCGCCGGGCTCTTCAGGCTCTTCACGGACTGCCTCTTCCTGCTCGACGGGGAGGGCGAGGAGGAGGCCCCCTACCTGACCATCCAGTTCCTGTGGAGGGCCTCAGGCGCCATGGGCTTCCGGCCTCCCGTCGATTCCTGCATCGGCTGCGGTAGCGAAATTTCCCCGGATGGTATACACTCCTACTCCCGGCTCGAGGGCGGTTTCCTCTGCGGAGACTGCCGCGCGAGGCCCGGCGAGGGTCAGCGCGAACGGGTTGTGGAGCTCGACGCGGGGGCCGTCAGGTACCTGGAAAGGACCGAGCCCCTCGGGCCTCGAGCGGCGCTCAGGGTCAGGCTCGAAGCCCGATCCCTCGCCGCGCTCAAGGCCATCGTCTACGACGTGGCCGAGAGGATCGTGGACGGTCCGCTGAAAACCATCGAAACGGGGAGGGGAATTCTGTGAGAGCGTTTATCGCCTTGCCCTTGATTGAAACGGCCCCCGTCCTCGGCGCCATCGAAACGATGCGCCCGACACTCCCCGGCCTCAAATGGGTCGGACCCGAGGTGCTTCATGTGACCCTCGCCTTCCTGGGGGAGATCGAGCCCTCCTTCGTGGAGGCGGTGACCGGGGCCGTCGCGGAAGCCGCTGCCGGGATTCCCCCGATACGGGCGAAATTCGGCGGCATGACGCAGTTCCCGGAGAAGGGACCCCTCCGCGTGCTCGCCCTCCTCGTCGGCGACCCCGAGGGAAGCCTCGCGGCCTTTTACCAACGGGTGAACGAGAGGGTAGAGGCCGCGGCGAAAAAGGCGGGCCTTCCTCCGCTGAACCAGGACTGGTTCGTCGGAAAGCCCTTCGTTCCCCACCTGACCCTCGCCCGCGTCGCACGGGGAGGGCGGGACCCGGGGCCTTCATGGAGGCAGGCGACGGCAGGCCTCGGCGGGGTTCTTGAAGCGCCCGTCGTGTTCGCCCGGTGTATCGTCTATCAGTCGGAGCTGCGTCGGGAGGGTCCCGTCCATACGGCCCTGGCCCGTTTCGAGCTCAAGGAGAGTGATCATGCGCGCGGTTGACATCGTCATGAAGAAGAGGGACGGCGGCGAGCTGTCCCGGGAAGAGATCGAATTCCTCGTTTCGGGCTACGTGAGCGGGAACATCCCCGAATACCAGGTTTCCTCCTGGCTCATGGCCGTCTTCTTCAAGGGCATGACCGCACGCGAAACCGGCTTCCTGACCGACGTCATGCTCCATTCCGGCAAGACCATCGACCTTTCGGGCATCCAGGGGCCCTTCGTCGACAAGCACTCGACCGGCGGCGTGGGGGACAAGCTTTCCCTCATCCTCGCCCCCATCGTCGCTTCCTGCGGGGTCCGCGTCCCGATGATGAGCGGGCGCTCCCTCGGCCACACCGGAGGAACCCTCGACAAGCTCGAGAGCATTCCGGGATATACCGCCCGCCTCACCGAGGCCCGGTTCCGCGAGGGCATCCTGGCCGACGGCTTCGCCATGACCGGCCAGACCGAGGAGATCGTCCCCGCCGACCGCCTCCTCTACTCCCTCCGCGACGTGACCGCGACGGTCGAGTCCGTCCCCCTCATCACGGCGAGCATCCTTTCCAAGAAATGCGCCGAGGGCGCCGAAGCCCTCGTCTTCGACGTGAAGTCCGGTCCCGGGGCCTTCATGAAAACCCCCGAGGACGCCGAGCGCCTTGCCCGGAGCCTCGTGGATACCGGCCGCGCGATGGGCAAGCGGATCATCGCCCTGATCACGGACATGACCGAGCCCCTGGGCCTCACCGTGGGGAACTTCTTCGAGGTCGAGGAAACCCTCGACTGCCTCGAGGGGACGGGACCGGCCGACGTGATGGAGGTGACCCTCGCCCTGTCCGAGCGGATGCTCGTCGCCGCGGGAAAGGCGAAGGACGCCGAGTCCGCCCGATCCCGCTGCCTCGCGGTGCTCGAGAGCAAAGAAGCGAGGACGAGGTTCCTCGCGAACGCGGCCCGCCAGGGCGGGGACGTCGACCGGATGCTCGCCCTCAGGGGCAACTACCGGGCGCCCTTCCACGCGGCCGTCACCGCGCCCTCATCCTCGTTCGTCACCGCGATCAACGCCTACGGGATCGGCATGGCCTCGGTCCTGCTCGGCGCTGGAAGGTCCAAGACCTCGGACCCCGTCTTCCCGGACGTCGGCATCATCTTCGCGAAAAAGTCCGGCGACCGCGTCGAGGCCGGGGGCGAGGTCTGCACCCTCTACGCACGGGACGAGGCCGCCCTCGCGGGAGCCATGGACCTGGCGAGGAAGGCCGTCTCCTTCGGATCCGAAAAGCCCGACCCGATCAAGCACATCCTGAAGGAAATTTCCGCGTTATGAAATGGCTCAAAAAAGATATCGATACGGCCCTCGTCCGCGACATGGCGACGCGCTACGGCATTGACCTCCTCACGGCCTCGGTCCTCGCCCGGCGCGACATCCTGAATCCCGACGACATCTGCTTCTTTCTCGAGGACGATCCCCGCTACCTCCATCCCCCCTTCCTCTTTTCCTCGATGGAGGATGCGGTCGACCGGGTCCTCGCCGCCAAGGACGAGGGCGAGATCGTCATGATCTACGGGGACCGCGACGCGGACGGTGTCACCTCGACGGCCCTCCTCTTCGGCGCGTTCAAGGACCTCGGCCTCGACGTCCGCTACCGCCTTCCGACGGGGAACGAGCCCTACGGGCTCTCGATTCCCGTCATCGAGGAATTCGCCAGGGACTCGGGCACCCTCATCGTCACGGTGGATTGCGGGATATCCAACGTGAAGGAGATCGACCGGGCCGCCGAGCTGGGCATCGACGTGATCGTGGTCGACCACCACAACCCCCAGGACGAGGTGCCCAAGGCCCTCGCCATCGTCAACCCGAAGATGCCCGATTCTGGCTATCCCTTCCGCGACCTCGCCGGCTGCGGCGTCGCCTACAAGTTCGCCTGCGCGCTGAAATTCTCCCAGAGCGATTTCTACAAGCAGCAGATCTGCCTTCTCAACATAAGGCCCGCCAACGAGTCCTACGTCTTCGAGGCGGTCAAGCTTTCCAACATGGTCGAGATCGGCAGGCTCACCGAGACCCTCGTGCCCGGCATGGTGGAGCTCGACAAGACTCGCCTCGCGAAGTTCTTCCAGGGCCAGCAGATCCTGGTCTACGACGCCTCCCCCCAGAAGAAGATGGTCAGGAAGCTCTTCGGCGACGCGATCGAGATCAACATGCTCGACATCGCCCCCGAGATCTGGAAGGCTATACCCCAGGTCGAGGGGATGAGCCTCCTCAGGGTGAAGGACGCCTCCAGGATAGCCCGCTACCGGGACAAGGGCCCGGGGGAGCTCGACAGCTTCATCAACCTCTTCATCTCCTACATCATGAAGCGGGACAAGTACTTTGGCCAGCGCGACCTCCAGGACCTCCAGCTCGTCGCCCTCGGGACCCTCGCCGACCTGATGCCGCTGCGCAACGAGAACCGGATCCTGATCCGCAAGGGGCTCGAGGGGATCAACTCGAGCCCGCGCAGGGGGCTCCAGGAGCTTCTGGCCAAGCAGAACCTCCTCGGGCGGCGCCTCGTGCCGTCAGACCTCGCCTGGCAGGTGACCCCGATCATCAACGCAGCCGGCCGCATGGGGAAGCCCGAGCTCGCCCTGAAACTTTTCCTCGCCGAGGATGATGCGGAGCAGGCGGACTGCCTCGGGAAGCTCGTCGCCCTGAACGCCGAGCGCAAGCAGCTCGGGAGCGATGTCTGGGATTCGATCCAGGGCGCTGCGAAGGAGAGCTTCGCCGCCCTCGGGGAAAAGCTCGTCTTCGTCGGCGATGAGGAGATCCACCGCGGGATCACCGGAATCATGGCCTCCCGCCTCGTGACCTACTACAAGGTCCCGGCCGTCGTCGTTTCCCTGCTCGAGGACGGAACGGCCGTCGGCTCGATGCGCTCGACCCGGGGCTTCGACGTGAGGCCCTTTCTCGAGACCTGCTCGGACCTCTTCCTGGACTACGGAGGCCACGACTTCGCGGCCGGCTTCTCCATGAAGCGGGAGCTCTTCGACTCGCTCAAGGAACGGGTCCTGAAGACCGCGAAGTCGATCGTGCTCGCCCCGGCCGACGCCGAGGAATCCGTCACCGTCGACGCCGAGCTCCCCGTTTCCTACCTCAACCCCGACCTCATCAAGCTCGTGGACCGGTTCGAGCCCTTCGGCGAGGACAACGGCCAGCTCCTCTTCCTCGCCCGCGGGCTCAAGGTCATCACCCTCGACCTCGTCGGCCAGAAGGAGGTGAAGCACGTCCGCATGACCCTGGACGCCGGCCACTACAAGTGGCCCTCGGTGTTCTGGCAGGCCTCCGACCGGGTCGGACGGGATTTTTCCCTGAACGACAAGGTGGACGCGGTGTTCCAGGTGGGCCGGAACTTCTACAACGGGTCGGAAACCCTCCAGCTCACCGTATCCGACGTGAGGCGGTCGGAATGAGGACGGGCTCCTCCGAGGCCGACGCGGTTTCGGGTTTACCGTCCGGACGGGCGGGAAAAAAAGCCGTCCGGCTCGCCCTTTCCCTCCTCCTGCTCTCCTTCCTTTGTCCCCTCGCGGCCGAGCCTGCCGATTCATCCGCCCCGGTTCCGGTCGTCGCGGCTCCGGCGGTTCAGGCGGTTCAGGCTCCAGTCGACACGGGCCGCATCGAGATCACGGCTCCCGACCGCGTCCATCCTGGCGACCCGGTGCGCGTCTACCTCCGGTCGGCCTATCCGATCACCGAGGGGACGATCTGCCTGAAAACCCCGAACGGCACGGCGCTCCAGTCCGCGAGGATCTTCGCCCTTCCCGCCGATCCCGACCATTCCGGCCGGTACGAGAGCGCCGCCCTCCTCGGCGTGCCGGTGACGAAGCTGCCGGGCGAGTGCGAACTCGAACTTTCCTGGGTGGCGCCCGACAGCCACCGCTCCCTCCTCAGGCGGATCTACGTGACGGCGAAGAAATTCCCCTTCGAGAAGATCCCGCTTTCGGCCGAGCTCTCGACCCTGAGGGCCGTTCCGACGCAGCGGAAGGAGACGGAGACCCGAACCCTCGACGAGCTCATCTCGGTCTTCGACGCGAACGCCGTCTACGCCTCGGGGCCCTTTTCCCTTCCCGTCGCCGGGAAGCGGCGCACCGCGGGTTTCGGCGACAGGCGGCTCTTCGCCTACTCCGACGGCACGAGCGAGCGCTCCGTCCACTACGGCATCGATTTCGGCGAACCGACGGGAACGCCGGTTCTCGCCCCCGCCTCGGGCCTCGTCGTCCTCGCCGCGGACCGGGAGGAGACGGGGAACACCGTCGTGATCGAGCACCTTCCCGGGGTCTTTTCCATCCTCATGCACATGACCTCGCTCGCCGTGGCCCAGGGGGATGTCGTTTTGGCGGGGACCGTCGTCGGCCACGTCGGCTCGACCGGGGTCTCGACGGGACCCCACCTCCATTGGGGCGTCTTCGTCTCGGGGGTGGCGGTCAACCCGGACGACCTTCTCTCCTCCCCCCTGCTTGACACCCCGGCCCTCCCCGGTGCACAATCGTCCAACGGGACTCCGTAAGAGGGAGGTGAGTACAATAGCTCACATAGTCGTCGAGGACTCCGAGAACCTCGAAAAGGCGATCAAGCGCTTCAAGCGCATGGTGGAAAAGGAAGGGATCATCCGCGAGTGGAAAAAGCGGGAGTATTTCGAAAAACCGTCCACCGTCAAGAACCGCAAGAACAAGGCTCTTCAGCGGAAGCTGATGAAGAAAACCCGCGGTAAGGGCTCGCACAGCCCGAGTTCCTCAAGGAACGCGTAACGCGCTTCGGTAGCCGATCGATGCCTTAAGATTCATCTCTTAAGGCATTTTTTTTGAAGCCCATGAAACATGAACCATTCGTCGCCGTCATCGGCGGCATCACCATGGATATCCTCGCCTTCCCCTCGGGACGCCTCGTTCGCGGCGATTCCTCGCCGGGAAGGGTAACCTTCTCGCCGGGAGGGGTGGGGCGGAACATCGCCGAAACCCTCAGCCGGCTCTCGGTCCCGGTCTCCCTTTTTTCCGTCGTCGGGGACGACGCGGACGGGAAGGCCCTTTCCTCCCTCTGCCGGGACCAGGGGATGGAGGCTTCGGGCCTCCGCGTCATCCCGGGAGCGGACACCTGCGCCTACATCGCCATCCATGACGAGGGGGGCGAGACCGAGGCCGCCATCGCGGCCATGGACATCTGCGCCTCCATCACCCCGTCACTCGTCGACGAATGGGCCGAAGCCATCGACCGGGCATCCTGCATCGTGATCGACGCGAACCTCCCGGCCGAAACGATGGAGTACGCCGCCCGGCGCTTCTCGCGGATACCGATCGTTCTCGATCCCGTGTCGGAAACCAAGGCCGCGAGGACTTTAGGCGCACTCCCGTTCCTTCGCGCGGTGAAGCCGAACCGTGAGGAGGCGGGCATCCTCTGCGGATTCCCGGTGCAAGGCCCGGAGGACCTCGAACGGGCTTCGGCCGCCCTGCACGGCAGGGGCATTCATTGGGTATTCATCAGCCTCGGCGCCGACGGGGTTTACTGCTCAGACTCGGCGGGAGAGGCCGGATTCTTCCCTGCCCCCGAGGTCGGGATAGCGGACACGACGGGCGCGGGGGACGCCTTCACCGCGGGCATCGCCTACGGGGTTTTCCACGGCCTCGATCTCGCCGAAACCGCCAGGGTTTCCCTCGCCCTTGCGGCCCTGGCCATGGAGACCGGATCGGCCGTGAATCCCTGCCTCTCCGGGGCCCGACTCGCGGAATTTCTCGCCATCAAACAAATCGTGAAGTAGGAGATCAGCATGAACAAATACCTGGATGTCAAGGACGACGTCGCCGAGGCCCTCGCGGCGGGAAAGCCCGTCGTGGCCCTCGAATCGACGATCATTTCCCACGGGATGCCCTATCCCCAGAACCTCGAAACGGCGCTCGCCGTGGAAGCCATCGTGCGCGAATCGGGTGCGGTCCCCGCGACGATCGCCGTCATCGGCGGCCGGCTCAAGGCGGGGCTATCCCGGGAGGAGATCGAGCTCCTCGGGAAGCGGGGAACCGAGGTGATCAAGGCGAGCAGGAGGGATCTTCCCTTCATCGTCGCGGCGGGAAAGGACGGCGCGACGACGGTCGCCGCGACCATGATCGTGGCGGCCCTCGCCGGCATCAGGATCTTCGCGACCGGCGGGGTCGGCGGCGTCCACCGCGGCGCCCAGGAGAGCTTCGACATCTCGGCCGACCTCGAGGAGCTGGCGAAGACGAACGTGGCCGTCATCTGCGCCGGGGCGAAATCGATCCTGGACCTCGGCCTGACCCTCGAGTACCTCGAGACGAGGGGGGTCCCCGTCATCGGCTACGGCACCGAGGAGCTCCCCGCCTTCTACACCAGGAAAAGCGGTTTCGGGGTCGATTACCGCCTCGACAGCCCCGAGGAGATCGCCCGGGCCCTTTCCGTGAAGTGGGCCCTCGGGCTCTCGGGCGGCGCCCTCATCGCCAATCCGATACCGGAAAAGTACTCGATGGACCCCGCGGTGATCAACGCGGCCATCGACCGGGCCCTCGCCGAGGCGAAGGCCGCGGGCATCAAGGGCAAGGCCACCACCCCCTTCCTCCTGGCGAAGATCAAGGAAATCACCGGCGGCGAAAGCCTCGAATCGAACATCGAGCTCGTCTACAACAACGCCCGCCTCGCCTCCCGCATCGCGGTCGCCTTTTCCGCCATGGCCGGATCGTGACCGGAGACCGGCTTCCCCTGGACCGAAACCTCAGGATGACGGTCGCCTACGACGGAAGCCGGTACCGGGGCTGGCAGCGCCTCGGCGGGGACGAGCCGACCATCCAGGGTAAGCTCGAGACGGTGCTCTCCCGTCTCCTCGAGGAGGAGATCAAAATCATCGGCGCCGGCCGCACCGACGGCGGGGTCCACGCCGAGGGCCAGGTCGCCAATTTCCTCACCTCATCCCCCATGGCTCCCGGCGACATCCAGGTCCAGGCGAACGCCTTCCTTCCCGACGACATCGTCGTCCTTTCCTGCCTCGAGGCCGATTCCCGGTTCCACGCGCGGTTCGCCGCGACGGGGAAAACCTACCGCTACCGCATCGTGAACCGTCCCGTCAGGGATCCCTTCCTCTGGAAGTACGCCCTCTGGGTGCCCGAGCCCCTGGACCTCGCCTCGATGAGGGCCGCGTCCAAGGCCCTCATTGGCGGCCACGATTTCCGCTCGTTCACGACCCTCAAGGAGAAGGACAAGTCCTGCCAGCGGACGATTCGCTCCATCCGGGTGGATGAGGGGGACGGGGTGATCGACATCCTCTTCAACGCCGACGGCTTTCTCTGGAACCAGGTGAGGATCATGTCCTCCGCCCTGATCGAGGCGGGGAAGGGGAGGCTCGATCAGGCGGCCATAGCCGGAATCATGGAAAGGCGTGATAGGGCAGCCGCCCCCGGCATCGCGGAAGCCAGGGGGCTCTGCCTCGTTTCCGTCGAGTACGACTGAGGCCCTCTTCGCCCTCGGGCGAAGAGGGCCAGGATCATCCCGTCCGATCCCTGTAATTCCTATCGCATTGGCATGGGTTCCTGTTTCATCGTGGGCGGACGGGCTGCAGCCGGCCCTGTTCTATCGGGGAAATCTTGAATCTCGAATTCTGGATCGTCGAGCTCGAGGCCTGTTTGGCCTCCGAAACGAGATAGATGGTCTGGGAAAATCCGACGCTGAGAGCGAGAAGGATCATCGTGATCTTTATCATTTTGTTCTCCTTTCCGTAGCGCGAGCCTTGATCAATCGGACGGGGCCGATCAGCAGGGCTACTCGGGAAAGGGCACGGACGATTCAAATCGTCCGCCGATTCGGGGGCCGGGCCGTTCAGGTAGGCAGGATGCCGAGGAAAGTCCCGAGGACCTCGTGGGTCCCCGACCGTATCATCCGGCCCTTCACGCCCAGGCGCTTGAGGCATCGGACGATGGAACGCCTCATCCCGGCAGGGGCCGAAACGAGGTAGAACCGGGAATTCCAGCCGGATTCCCCGATTCCCCGTTCAACGGCCAGAGGCCCCTCCTCGAATCCCGCCGGGACCTTCCGCCTTTTCGTCTGCTCCGCGAAGAAGCCTGAAACGATCCGCTCGAGCTTTTCCCGATCGAGCCGTCCCCGTTCTCCCGTCCAGAGGGGGTCGTGGGTGAGGGAGGGAACCAGGCGGAAATTCGGCATGGATTCCTCGAAGGCTCGGATGCGATCCCGGGCCACGAGGTCGTCTCGGGTCCTCGCGCCCCAGAGGAGGAGAACCCGGCGGTCGGTGCCCGAGGAGGCGATCGAGCCCAGCATCGAGAGGAAGGGCGCGATTCCTATCCCCCCCGCGACGAGCACGAGGTCGCCCTCGGGGGGCAGGACGAAACGCCCGCGGGGGCGGCCGACCTCGATCGGCTGGCCCGGTCTGACGAGGTCGATCGAGTTGGTATACTCGTCGACCGCCTTCACCGTGATCGCCAGGTCGCTCTCGTCCGGCGAGGAAGAAAGCGGGAAGCGCCGGACGGTTCCCGGGATTCCCGAGGCCGGGAATCTGACCGAAAGCCACTGCCCCGGCTCGTAGGGGAAGTCCGGCGCATGCGGGTCCCGGGCGAGGTCGGGGCCGAAGCGGACCGTCGTGACGAGAGCCGATTCCCTGACGACGTTCTTGATGAAAAAGGTTCTCATCGGCTGTGCCTGCCCGGTCGGGGGCTTACCACCCGGTGACGGCCGGCGGGGCCTTCGAAAGGTCGGCCGCTATCCATTCGGCTCCCGCGTCCTCGAGGGATTTCGCGTCGAAGCTCGTCGTGAGGCCGAGGCATCTCGCCCCCGCCGCCTTCCCCGCCTTGATGCCCGACACGGCATCCTCGACGACGAGGCATTCCCTCGGGTCGACGCCGATGAGGGAGGCCGCCTTGAGGTAGATGTCGGGGTAGGGTTTTTTCCTCACGACATCGTTGCCGTTGACGAGGGTGTCGAAGGTCCTGTCCTCGAGCCCGATCTCCTTCAGGTTGATGAGGAGCTTCACGAGGTCGGCGCTCGTCGCCACGGCGAGCTTGAGTCCCTTCTCCCTGCAGCGGGCGATGAACTCCCTCACCCCGGGGAGGGGCGTGAGCCGGCCGCGGACGATCTGGCCGTAGAGCTCGTAGGTCCTGTCCTTCATGTCGAGGGTGTAGGGGACGCCGTAGATCTCGGCCGGTCCCCCGATGAAACGGTCCTCCCCGGCTCCCGTGAATTGCAGAAAAATCTCGGGCTTTACGCTGACGCCGCGTTCGGCGAACATCGCGACCGCGGCCTCGCGGATGAAAGGCTCGGAATCGAGCAGGACCCCGTCGACGTCGAATAGCACTCCGTGAATCATGTTTCCTCCGCTGCCACTATAGAGAAAAACCGCGGAATGGGCAACGCCGGGGGATCGGGCGACCATGGGACCCGGCACGATAGTGATTTTTATGCAGTACCGGGCTAAAATCATCGAAGAATACGAATATTTATGCAGAAATATGATAGTATCGCTTGACATGGAAAATCCGACGCTATAAACTACTATTATTATCGTATTGGTAGTGTATTCAAGGAGGCATATGATGGCGGAAAAGAACAAGGCACCTGGTTTCTCGACCCTGTCGGTACAGGCCGGGCAGTCGCCCGATCCTACGACGCTCTCTCGCGGGGCGCCCATTTACCGGACGAGCTCCTATGTTTTCAAAAGCGTCAAGCACGGAGCGGATCTTTTCGCGCTCAAGGAGTTCGGAAACATCTACTCCCGTCTCGGAAACCCGACGAACGGCTTTCTGGAGGAAAGGATCACGGCCCTCGAGGGTGGAGCCGCCTCGGTCTCGACGGCTTCCGGCACGGCGGCCATCTTCAACACGATCATCACCATAGCCCGCGTCGGCGACGAGATCGTGTCGGCCTCGAACCTCTACGGCGGCACCTATACCATGTTCGACGCCATCCTGCCGGACCTCGGCATCACCACCCGATGGGCCGACGCCCGCGATCCCCAGAGCTTCGAGAAGCTCATCAACGAGAAAACCCGCCTCGTCTATATCGAGAGTATCGGCAATCCCGTGCTCGACGTCGCTGACATCGACGCGATCGCGGCCGTGGCGCACAAGCACCACCTTCCCCTCGTGGTCGATGCGACCTTTTCCACGCCGGCCCTGCTCAAGACGATCGATCACGGCGCCGACATCGTCATCAACTCGCTGACGAAATGGATCGGAGGCCACGGGGCGGCCATCGGCGGCATCGCCACCGATTCCGGCAAGTTCGACTGGTCCGACCCGAAGTTCACGCTGTTCAACCAGCCGGACAAGAACTACCACGGCCTGCGCTGGGCGATCGACCTGTCGCCCGAGCTCAAGAAGATCGCCTTCGCCCTCCGCTTCCGGACTGTCCCCCTGCGGAACCTCGGGGCCTGCCTTTCCCCCGAGGACGCCTGGGTCTTCCTCCAGGGCGTCGAGTCCCTGCCCCTCCGCATCGCCAAGCACAGCGAAAACGCCCTCGCCGTCGCCCATTACCTGAAAAAGCATCCCAAGGCCGCCTGGGTCCGGTATCCCGGCCTTCCCGACGACCCGAGCTACCCGATCGCGAAGAAGCTCCTCACGAAGGGCTTCGGCGGCATGGTCGTGTTCGGCGTCAAGGGCGGACTTCCCGCGGGCATCAAGTTCATCGAGTCGCTCAAGCTCTTCTCCCACCTCGCGAACGTCGGCGACGTCAAGTCGCTCGCCCTTCACCCGGCGAGCACCTCGCACTCCCAGCTTTCCGAGGAACAGCAGAAGGCTTCAGGCCTCACCCAGGATTTGGTTCGGCTCTCTATCGGTATCGAGGATATTGATGATATTATAGCGGACATAGATCGCGGCTTCGCGGCGACTTAAATCCGCGCGGTTCGGCGGCTGGGTTCGTGGCTGAGGTCACGGATCCACGCCGGACGCGTTTCCAGGAGAGTCCATGCCCGTTACCATTCCCTACCACCTTCCCGCCCGGAAGACCCTCGAGGACGAGAATATTTTCGTCATGTCGGATCTTCGCGCCCACGACCAGGACATCCGCCCCCTCCGCATCGCCATCCTGAACCTCATGCCGACCAAGATCGACACCGAGACCCAGCTCCTCCGTCTCCTTTCCAACTCGCCCCTCCAGGTCGAGATCACCCTGATCAACATGGGGTCTCACGAATCGAAGAACACCCCGCCTGAGCACTTGGCGGCCTTCTATTCAAGTTTCGACAAGGTCGAGCACCAGAAGTTCGACGGCCTCATCATCACCGGCGCCCCGGTGGAGCAGATTCCCTTCGAGGACGTCGACTACTGGGACGAGCTCGTCGCGATGATGGACTGGAGCGTGGACAACGTCTTCTCGACCATGCACGTCTGCTGGGGCGCCCAGGCCGGGCTCTACCATCACTACGGAATCAAGAAATACCCGCTTTCGAAAAAGATGTTCGGGGTTTTCCAGCATCGCGTCCTCGAGCCCCGCGACAGGATACTGAAGGGTTTCGACGACGTGTTCATGGCCCCCCACTCCCGTCACACGGAAATCCGCCGGGAGGATATCGAGAAGGTCCGCGGGATCAGGATACTGGCCGAATCCGACGAGGCCGGGATCTACCTCTCGTCCTCGATGAACGGCCGGATGTTCTTCGTGACCGGCCATCCCGAATACGATTCCCTCACCCTGAAAAAGGAGTACGACCGCGACGTGGCAAAGGGCCTCGAGATCGACGTGCCGAGGAACTACTATCCCGGCGACGATCCCGCCAGGGAACCCCGGGTCGAGTGGCGGTCCCACGCGAACCTCCTCTACGCCAACTGGCTGAACTATTGCATCTACCAGCTGACCCCGTTCGACCTGAACGCCATTCCGGGCGGGATGACCCCGTACGAGGACGAGTGATCGGGCGATGGTCCCGCTCTATCCCGACTTCTACAACGACGTCTTCGGACCGATCATGCAGCCGGGATCGAGTTCCCATCAGGCCGGTCCCTGCCGCCTGGGCTTTCTGGCGAGAAGCCTGATCGGCGGGAGCCTCGAGGCCGTCCGCTTTTCCCTTCCGCCCGACGGTTCCTACGCGGGGACCTTCGGGCTCATGAACGAGGACCTCGGGCTTCTCGCCGGCGTCCTCGGCATGCTCCCCGACGATCCCCGTCTCTTCGACTCCCGGAAGATCGCGGACGAAATCGGCCTCCGCGTCGAGTTCGCCCTCGAGCCCGTGCCCGAAAGCGGACATCCGAACGCGGTGGCGATCGGGCTCTCGGGCCCGGCGGGAGGGGGAGCCCCGGTGCGCCTCGTGGGCGACTCGATCGGCGGCGGCATGGTCGAGGTCAGGTCGATCGACGGCTTTCCCGTGAGCTTCAAGGGGGATTCCGAGGTCCTGCTCGCCTTCGGGGAAGCGGGCCGTGACGCCCCGGTCGACCGGCTGCGTTCGGCACTCGGCGACATCTTCGAGGAGGGTGAGGTTCTCCGGCCCGACGGGGCGAGCCTCCGGTATTTCAAGCCGTCGGCCCCCATCGATCTCGAGGCCCTGAAACCCTTGAGCCCCGGTCTCAGGCTCGCCGTCCTTCGGGCCGTGCTTCCCGTCCTGACGACTGGCGCGCGGAAGCCCCAGCTCTTCGACTCGATGATCTCCTGGCGCAGGGCCGCCGGGATCGACGGCGAGAGCCTCGCCGAAACCGCCATCCGGTACGAAATGGCCGCCTCGGGCTGGAGCCGCGAACGCGTGGTCGGCTACATGGAAATGGTCGAGCGGAAGATGAGGCGGCAGACGAGGGCCGTGTACGAGGAGCCGGTGGATCTTCCCGAGGATCCGTTCCGGCGCCGCGACGACCTCCTCTGGCCCGGCTACCTCGGGCGTTCGAAGCCGCTCGCGGGGGACACGATCGCGGCCGCCATCCGCTACGCCCTGGCCGTGAACGTCAAGCCGCGGGGGGTCGAGATCGTCCCGGGACCCATGGGTACCGGCGGCGGCTACCTCTACTCCGCGCTCGCGGCCGTACGCGAGGCCCGCGGCTTCGGCCGGGACGACCTCATGAGGGGGCTCTTCGTCGCCGCGGGGATCGGCGCGATCGCCTATACGAGGACCGAGCCGACCGGAGAAGTGATCGGGTGCGCGGGGGAGTGCGGGGTCTGCTCGGCGATGGGCGCCGCCGGGGTGACCGAGATGGCGGGGGGAAGTCCGGCCGCCGTCGAGAACGCGGCTTCCTTCGCGATGCAGGCGGCGATAGGCCTCCCCTGCGACCCCATTCCGGGAGGCTTCGAGCAGCCCTGCATCTCGCGCATCATTCAGGCCGTGTCGAACGCCATCGTCTTTTCCGACCTCGCGCTTTCCGGCGCCGACGCCGTGCTTCCCTTCCACGAGGCCCTGGACGCGGCCGACTCCGTGGGACGCTCCCTTTCCCCCGAGCTCCGCTGCACCTCCCGGGGAGGCTGCTGCGCGACGCCGACGGCGAAACGCCTCGCCGCCGAGTTCACCGCCTGGAGAAGGCCCGGGAAGTCCTGACGCCCGGCGATCATGAGGATGCCCGAACGTCAGGTTCCGCCTAAGCGGGAATCAGGAGAGTCCGAGGCTCATCAGAGTCCGAGAATCAGCAGATCCTGGACCATGCCTCGTGGAGTTTCGCGAAGGAGGCCGCCTCCCGCGCCCTTGCCGAATCGACGGCCGTCGCGAGCCTTTGCATTCCCTCGGCGGCTGTCGCGAGAACCGAAGCCATTCCCTCGGCCGCCGGGCCTCCCGGAACCGTCCTTACCTCGATGAAATGTCCCACCGAAAGAACCTCGTCGATCCTTTCGTCCGGATAGGGGAGGGCGCCCTTGCCGAGTTTGCCGTAGGCCTCGCGAAGGGTGTCTTTCCGGTAGCCCGAGGCGACGAAGGCGTGGACGACCCCGTGGGCCTCGCGGAAACTGACGCCGAAATCCCGTACCATGGCGTCGGCGAGCTCAGTCGTCGTCGCGCCGAACCCGAGGGCGATCTCGCCGACCCTCGCCGTGTCGACTCCCACGAGCCTCACGGTTTCCTCGAGGAGGGAGAGGGCCGAGACCTGGGATTCCATCGCTTCGAGGAGTTCGACGACCGAGGCGTCGGCGAGCTCGTTCACGTCCTGGTAGGGGGCGTTTCGGAAGAGGCCCTGGACGGATTCGAACCGTCCCCGGGCGAGCCCCGACTGGATCCTGATATGCTCGAGAACGACGGGATTGCGTTTCTGGGGCATGATGCTCGAGGTCTGGACGAGCTCGTCCGGAAAGGTCGCGACCCCGACCTCGCAGCTCGCCTTGTGGAGGATGTCGGCTGCGAGCCGGGTCACGTCGTCGGCGAGGAGGGCACCGGCCGCCGCCGGGAAGGAAAGCCAGTGCGAGGTCGCTATCGCCTGGTAGGAGTTTGCGATCGGCTTCGCGAATCCGAGGAGGGACGATACCCGCTCCCGGTCTATCGCGAAGCCCGTCGTCGTGATGGCGCAGGAGCCCATCGGGGACTCGTCCACCCGTGCGAAGGCCTCCAGCATCAGGCCCGCGTCCTCCTGCAGCTCGAGGAGGAAGGCCGAGAGGTAGTGACCGAGGGTCGAGACGTTCGCCGGCTGCCCGTGGGTGTAGAGCAGGAAGGGGCTCCGGTCGCTCGAACGGGCCTCGAGGGTCCGCTCGAGGGCGAGCACGGCGTCGAGGAGGGCGAGGAGGCGCCGCTTGAGGACCATCCGGAAGATCGTCGCGTCCATGTCGTTCCTGCTTCTCGCGGTATGGAGGAATCCGGCGGTGCCGGGGCCGACGAGGCTTCCGAGCTCACGTTCGAAAAGGAAGTAGAGGTCCTCGACCCCGTCGGGGATGCGATCCGGCGGGGAGAACTCGCGTTCGAGCGAATCGATGCCGCGCTTGATCGCGATTGCGGTCTCGCCTTTCACGATGCCGCGTTCGAGAAGCATGACGAGGTGGGCCTTGTGGACCCGGATCGAGTCCTCGGCGAAGAGCCTTTTCCAGTTGCCGAAGCTCGGGTCGAGGACGCGGTCGACGTAGGTTTTCGTGAACATGATTATTCCTTTCGGCGGCCCATTACAATCCGAGGATGGCCGCCGCGTTTCGGTAGAGGACGGCGTCGAGGTCGTCGGGCGAGTATCCCACGTAGGTCATCGCTCGGACCTGCTCGTCCAGGTAGGCGGTTGCGAAGCCGCGGGGAAACCAGCTCGAGTCGCTGCCGAAGAGGATGCGGGAGGGACCTATCGTCTCCCGATATTTCCTGAATAGGCTCTCGAGGGTCACCTCGTAGGGCATCCACCGCATCCACTGGTTCGAGCCGCTCGTGTCGATCGAGACGTTGGGGCAGGCCCAGCAGAGGTTCAGGGTTTCGAAGAGGTAGCCGCAGCCGAAGTGCGGGATGATGATCCTCAGGTCGGGGAAATCCTTCGCGACGCCATGGAACGAAAGCGGGTTGATGTTCTGGTGGCTCGCGATGCCTCCCGCCCCGCCCTCGATCCCGAAATGGATGAGGACAGGGACACCGGCGTCCCGCGCGATCTCCCAGAGGGGATAGAAGGTCCTGTCACCGATAGGAGCCTCGACGCGGGGGGCGAGCAGCTTGTATCCCTTGAGCCCCGCGGCTATGGCTTTTTCGAGCCGGTCGGCCGCGTCGGGAAGGGTCGGATCGTGGTGGGCATAGCCGATGAAAACCTCGGGATGCCGGTTCGAAAGATCGACCGCGAGCTCGTTCCTGCCCGTCGTCACGAACACGACCCGCTCGAGATACTCGTAGCGCTCGGTTTCGGCGAGCCAAAGCCGCTCCGCTTCGGCCTCGTCGACCTCGACCGGGTCGGGGAAACGCCACGCCCTCCTCCACGAGGCACGCTCGGCGTCGAGCCAGGTCTCGGCCGCGATCCGCTGGACGTCGGCCGCAGGCTTCCTCTTCGGCGAGGGCTGGCTCATCTCCCTGTCCGACGCGGGCCGAGGGATCGGATCACGCTTGCCGTCGTCGATGAATTTTTTCGCCGGGAAATGGACGTGAGAATCTATTACGCGCATGGTTACCCCTTGAGCCCCGTCATCGCGATGCCCTTGATGATCTGCTTCTGGAAGGCGAGGAAGACGGCGATGAGCGGGGCCATGGACACCGTCGCCCCCGTCATGATGAGCTGCCAATCGCTGCCCGATTCGCTCGAGAAATTCGCGAGCCCAACCGGCAGGGTGAACATCGCGGGCTTCGAGGAGACGATGAGGGGCCAGAGAAAGGCGTTCCAGTTTCCGATGAAGTTGAATATGGCGAGGGTCGCCAGGGCCGAGGTCACCAGGGGCAGGATCACCGTCGCGAAGATCCTGAACTCGCCCATGCCGTCGATCCGCGCCGCGTCGATAAAGTCGTCGGGGACGGTCATCATGAACTGGCGCATCAGGAAGACCCCGAAGGCGCTGACGAGACCCGGGAACGAGATCCCCCAGTAGCTGTTGACCCATTTGAAGGCCCTCGACATGGCGTACCACGGGATCACGAGCATTTCGGTCGGTATCATCAGCGTCGAGACGATGACGAGGAACACGATCCGCTTTCCCGGAAAGTTGAATTTGGCGAGGGTGTAGCCCACGATCGAATCGAAGAACGCGACCGAGGCGGTCGTCCATACCGCCGCGACCGCGCTGTTCATGAACCAGCGCCCGAACTGGGAATGCTTCGAGGTGAAGATGATGGCGTAATTGGCGAGGGTCGGGTTCGTCGGCAGGAAGGCGAGGGAGGCGATCTGGGTCGCGTCCTTGAGGCTCGAAAGGAGCATCCAGAGGAAGGGAAAGACCATGACGACGGCAAGGATGCCGAGGACGAGGTAGGCCGTTATGCCCGATACGAGGCGCCGCGTTTTCGCTCCCGCGAAGACCGATTTCGAATTGTTCATCAGTAATCCATCTTCTTATCGAAGAATTTGAGCTGGAGGAGAGTCACGACCATGATGACGGCGAAGAGGACGAGGCTTGCCGCGGCAGCCGTTCCCATGTCGAAATTGGTGAACGCCTTTTCGTAGATGAAGAGGGCCGCCGATTTCGTCGAGTCGAGGGGGCCGCCCTGGGCCTGGTAGCTCATGTTGTAGACCTGGGTGAATATCCTCAGGAACTGGATCGCCTCCATCACCACGAGAAAAAGGGTGATGGGCCGAAGGAGGGGCAGGATGATGCGCCGGGTTATCTTCCGCTCGCTTGCGCCGTCGATGCGCGCCGCCTCGACGAGCTGGGGCGGCACGGTCTGGATTCCGGCGAGAAAGATAATGACGCAGTAGCCGAGCTCGACCCACACGTTGACCGCGACGACGCAGAACAGGGCTTCGCGGGGATCGTTCAGGAAACCCTGGGCCGGTATCCCCAGCGAGACGAGGAGCGCGTCGATGACGCCGAAGGGCGGCTGCTGGAACATCCAGCGCCACACCCAGCTTACCGCGACGACGGGGGTGATGTAGGGGAGGGCGTAGATCAGGCGGAATCCCGCCTGGTATTTCCTGATCTTGTCCAGTTCCAGGGCGAATACGAGACCGAGGACGATCACGGCCGGCGTTCCGACGAGGGTGTAGATCGCGGTGTTCCCGAAGGATTTCAGGAAAACGGGATCGGCGAAGATTTTCGCAAAATTGTCGATCCCGACGAATTTGATTTTCTTGTTGAACAGCCCCCAGTTCGTCGCGCTCATCACGGTGAGATAGAGCATGGGCGCGAACCGGACGGCAACGAAATAGAGGAGGGGCAGGGCGAGAAAGCCGTATGCGGTCAGCGCCCGCTTCTTCGAAAGGGTCATATCTGCTTCCTCGCCCGAATCGTTATTTCCAGAAATCGTCGATGAGCTTCTGCTCCTTCGAGGCGGCGTCCTTGAGGACATCGCCTGGATCCTTTTTCGAGAGGCTCACCTGGTCGACGGCATCGACGAGGATCTTCCGCTGTCCCGCCTCGTCGACGTAGGCCGTCGCATGGGCGCTCGCGAGTCCCTTCAGGAACACGCTGACGTAGGGATCGTCCTTGTGTGCCGCGGAAAGGGCGGGGGTGGCCGGGAGTTCCCCGACGTTCTTGAGCCAAAGCTCCTGGGCCTCGGGCGAGGTGATGAACTTGAGGAATTTCACCGAGGCATCGAGCTTCTTGCCCGAGGTTCCCGCGACGATCCCGTGGGTCCAGTACGAGGCGAAGTTCCCCTTGACTCCCTTGTAGGTCGGAAGCTCGGCGGCGCCCCAATCGAGGCCCTTCACCGCGTTGAGGGTTCCGATCCTGAACGAGCCGTCGATGTTCATGGCCACCTTCTGGGCGACGAAGGCCGTCACGTCGTCGGTGCCGAAGTTCGGATAGCCGACCTTGTCTTTCACGATGAGGTCCGTGTACCACTTGAACGCGGAAACACCCTCGGGGCTCGCGTAGGTCACCTTCATGTTGTTGGCCGAGTAGGGGGTCGCGCCGAACTGGCGGAAAAGGACCTCGCGTATCCAGCAGTGTCCCTGTCCGTTCGGCTGCATGGCCAGGCCCGCCTGCACGAGGTTGCCCTGGTTGTCGTATTTAGAGAGTTTCTTCGCGTAGGACTGAAGCTCCTCGAGGGTCTTGGGCGGCGTGTTGGGGTCGAGGCCGGCCTGTTTGAAGAGGTTCTTGTTCCATATCAGCGCGAGGGTACGCACCGCGGTCGGAGCGGCGTAGTACTTGCCGTCGAATTGGGCGCTTTGCTCCACGAAATTATAGTAGGTTTTCTTGAAGTACTCGCTTCCGAAGGAATCCTTCGGAAGCTCGGCGAGGTAGCCCGCTTTCACGTAAAGCGGAAGCCAGCCGTAGTAGAGGTTGACGAGCTCGGGGCCCTCTCCGGCCGGAATCGCGGCCGCGAGCTTCTGGTTGTAGCTCTCGTAGGGAAAGGTAACCTGCTCCACGGTGATTCCCGGGTTTTTCGCCTCGAACTGCTTGATGAGCAGGTCGATCGTATCCACCTTCGACTGGTAGAAATACTGCCAATAGACGATATGAACGTCCTCGGCGAATGTCGTGACGGCGAACGTCGCCGCGATGGCAAGAACAATGAGTGCTCGTTTCACGTTTCCCTCCTGTTAGCGGTCGCGAAGATTCCGATTTCGCTCGTTGAAGGGTATGCTCTCCCCATGCGCAAGTCAAGCGATCCATAAATTTACGCGAGGTTCCTGTCATCGATCATGATGGTTGCGAAATCGGCAGAACATGGTACCATCTCGGATAGTATCGTGATTTGCTGGTCGGGGCGGATTCCGGTTCCCGGACATCATGGGGGTGGCAGTGTGGATAGCAGCCTAAACGAAGACGCGATGGAGATGTTCCTGAATTCCCTGTTCCGCTTCCCGATCGATTTTATCGGCGCCTGGTCCATGAGGAACAATCGGACCAACTGGAACTCGACCAGCCATAAGCATGGATACTTCGAGATGCTCTATTTCCAGGACGGTCAGGCCGACATCTGCTTCGGGGCTGATCTCAAGCAAATCAAGCCCTTCAACATGGTGCTCTATCCCCCAGGACTCAAGCACAAGGAAGTCCCGGATTTCGGACATGACCTGAACGTCATCTGCCTCCAGATGCATATCGACTCGACCGTCGAACTCTCCTCATCCTTCCAGGTGACCGATTACAACAACAACCTGCGCGGCATGTTCGAGGAGATCCTGAACGAGTACCAGAACCGGAGCCTCCATTTCAGGGAGATCGCGAACAATCTATGCAGGAACATCCTCTATCTTTCCGGAAGGTACATGAAGAACAACCAGGGCAGGCCGAACGAGATCGTGAACCGCTGCATCCTGTTCATTCACGACAACTACTCGGAGCATATCGATCTCGAGGCCCTCGCGCGAATCGCGTACGCGAGCTCATCGTATATCGAGCGGATATTCAACCTGGAACTCGGAACCAGTCCCATCAAGTACATCAGGCAGGTGAGGATCGAAGCCGCGAAGAAGATGATCTGCCTCGAGACGATACCGATCAACGACGTGGCGACCCGCGTCGGTTTCGACGATCCTCTATATTTCAGCCGCGTCTTCCATCAGTTAACTGGCCTCAGTCCAAGGGAATACAGAAAAGAACACGCCAGCACTCAAAAAACGGATAAATGATTTTATCCATATTTCCGCGCGAATCCTCTATTTACGGCCTACCCAACGGGCACTATGATGGCCATCAGCCTGGCTCGGTCGGAGCGACCCTGTCGGGAAAACAAGGAGGGTTCGATTATGAAGAAGATGATCAAGACCACCGCGCTGGTCCTCGCCGTTTTCCTTTTGTCCTTTCAGCTGTCCATCGCGCAGACCGCGAAGACGAAGCTGACCTTCATGGGCTGGGGTGCCGAGGGACGCTACCACGAATTGTTCGACGCGACGTTCAAGGCCTATCCCGAGCTGTCGGCGAAATACGAGATGAACTATGTCATGGAAAGCGACACTCTGGCGAAGCTGAGACTCCAACTGGCGGCCGGCGGTTCTGAGGTCCCCGACATGATGGAGATCAACTATTCCGACACGGCGGAATTCGCCTCCCAGGGTGTTTTCGCCGATCTTTCGAAGGCGGCCCAGCCTTACCAGTCGAACACGATGCCGGAGGTGATGAAGCTCGCCCAATTCAACGGCAAGCTGATCGGCGTGCCGATCCAGACGAAAACCCTCATCTGGTTCTACCGGAAGGACCTTTTCGACCAGGCTGGCATCGATCCCGCCAAGATCAGGAACACCGAGGATTTCATCGCGGCCGGAAGGAAGCTGCACGCGAAATTCCCGAAGAGCTACATCTGGAATCTCGGCTCCCAGACCCAGGGCTACATCATCGCCGAAATCGCGAGCGGCAACGGAGCCCGGTTCTTCGACGCCAAGGGTAACTATGTCATCGATACCGATCCCGGCGTCAGGGCGATGTTGCTCGACCTGAAGAAGATCAAGGATTCCGGCGTCGTGGTCGACATGAACGACTGGACGCCGGACTGGAACAAGGCCTTTTCCGACGGCACCCTCGCGTCGACCCTCTGCGCGAAGTGGCTCGCCGATTTCATCCCCGACTATGCCGGCAAGGACCTTTCCGGCAAATGGGCGATGGCCCTCTGGCCCTCCATCGCCGGAGCCCAGGGAGGCAGCGAGTCCGGCGGTTCCCTCTTCGCCGTCCTCGACAAGTCGCGGAACAAGGCGGCTGCGGCCGACATACTCACCAAGATGTGGATGACCAAGAAGGCCTACGACGCGATCCGCCAGACGAAGACCTTCGCCGCCTGGTCCCCGATCCTGAAGGACGCCGCCGCCGCGCCGGAGGCCCGGGCCATTCCCTATTTCGCTCCGGGCGCCTTCGACACCGAAATGGCGGCCCTGAAGCAGTTCAAGCTGTTCACCTTCTCGCCGAAGTACAACCAGGAACTCAAGATCCTGCTTCCGTACGTGGACAAGTGCCTCGCCGGTACCATGTCCGCGGATGACGCCCTGAAGGGCGCCCAGAAGGATATGGTTCAGACCCTGGAGAATGCACTTTCTCAATAAGCCGCCGGGGCGATCCCCGATAGGGCATCGCCCCTTTTTAGGAATAGAAATGACCAAGAACAAGACCAAGCGATCGAAAGACGGGATCGAACCGTATCTTTTTGTACTGCCATTCGTCGTCTCGTTCATCCTGTTTTTCATGATTCCCTCGGCATACTCGTTCGTTCTCAGCTTTTATAAATACAACGGGTATAGCACGGCGACCTTTGTCGGTTTTCGGAATTACTTCCGGATTTTCGGGTATTGGCACTTCTGGGAATCCCTGGTGAATACCCTCGTTTTCTACGTCGGCCATTTCATCCCCGTATTCGTCATCCCGTTTCTCCTTGCCCTCGCCCTCGGTTCCCAGAAGACGAAATTCAGGGGACTCTATCAGACCCTGGTTTTCCTTCCCAACATCGTTTCGCTCGTGGCGAGCGCGCTGGTCTTCCGGATTCTTCTGGGCACGAGGAGCGGCGTGATTAATTCCCTGATCGGCGCCCACATCCCCTTTCTCGAGGATGCGATCTACATGAAGATGTCGGTCATTTCCCTGATGGTCTGGCACGGGTTCGGATGGTTTTTCATCGTCTTCCTCGCGGGCCTGACGACGGTGAGCGAGGAGCTCAAGGAGGCGGCGTCCATCGACGGGGCCAAGCCCTACCAGGTCGTCCTCCATATCACGATCCCCATCATGAAGCCGGTTTTCCTTTTCGCGATCGTCATGGACATGATCTCGACCCTGAAGCTTTTCGTGGAGCCCCAGCTCTTGCTTGGCACGAGCTCGAACGCGAAGACGATACCGCAGGCCGGAGATACGATCATTACGCTCCTCTATGACAACCTGAACAACGGCGTGTACGGAACCGCCTCCGCGATCGGATGGATCCTTTTTCTCATCATCCTGGGGGTGTCGATCCTGCAATTCCGTGTCCTGCAGGTGGGGGAGGACTGAAATGATTGAACGCAAGAGAAGCCTTTCTGGTCCGGCCGTGCAATTCGCCCTCGTGATCGTCATCGCCATATCGTTCTATCCCCTCGTGCTCATGGCCATCGATTCCTTCAAGAGCACCGAGGAGATCTCCGCGAACGCCGCGGGGTTCGCCGTGAGGCCGACGCTGGAGAACTACCGCTACCTCCTCGTCGAGTACGTCAACGGGATTTTCGTGAGGGGATTGGTCAACAGCTTTTTCATCTCGGTGACCTACACGGCCCTCACCCTGTTCGTGTCGGCTCTCGCCGCCTACGCGTTTTCCAAATGCCGATTCGTCGGCAGGGAGGTCCTGTTCGGGATATTGATCGGGACCATGATATTCCCCTATGAGCTCACCATCCCTCCGCTCTACATCATGTTCGCGAGGATCGGATGGCTGAACACCTACCAGGTGCAGATCCTTCCGGGAATCGCCAACGTGTTTTCGCTCTTCATGATCAGGCAGTTCATGAACGGCGTCCCCGATTCCCTGATCGAATCGGGACGGCTCGAGGGCGCCTCACATCTGAGGGTGTTCTCCCAGATCGTCGCCCCGGTCTGCACCCCCGTCCTCACCGTGGTGCTGATCCTGAATTTCCTTTCGAAATTCAACGACTACCTTTTCCCGGCCATCATGGTGGACAAGTCGGAGTTCAAGCCGATCATGACCATCCTGCCGACCATAACGGCGATCAATGATTCGACCAGCTTCGCCGTGCCCTACTCCTACCTGATGGCCGGCTGCACCGTCGTCACGATACCGATCGTCGTCATTTTCCTGATATTCCGGAAACACGTCCTGGACGGGGTTTCCATGTCCATCGCGGTGAAAGGGTGAGCAGCGTCCCGGGAATTCCGGGCCGCGTACGATAATCCGAACAAAGAAACGATCCGATCCGCAGAGACAAGATCATGAACCATGATCTGCATGCGAGTAGTCGGCGCCATACCTGGAGGTGTACAACATGATGCAAGGAGCGAGAAACGGTTGGCTCAAGTCTCAGGGAAATCCCGTGCTTGGCGGAAAGTACGGAACCTGTTTCGATCTCAGCATGCTGCGAGACGGGGATAAATACCGGATGTTCTTTTCCTGGCGTCCGCGGAAGTCCATCGCGCTTTCCGAAAGCGACGACGGCTTCATCTGGAGCGAGCCCCGAGTCGTCCTCGGTCCGAAGGACTCCCCCGAGGGATGGGAGGACGATCTCAACAGGCCCTCGATCGTGAAGGTCGGCGGCCTCTATCACCTCTGGTACACCGGGCAATACAAGGCTGGCGCCGTCGACGGAAGATCCTGGATTTTCCACGCGACGAGCCACGACGGGGTGAACTGGCTGCGCTGCCCGAAGCCGGTACTACGCGCGGAGAGGCCCTGGGAAAAATCGGCCGTGATGTGTCCCCACGTCGAGTGGGACGGGGCGAAAGGGATTTTCATGATGTGGTATTCGGGCGGTGAGCAGTACGAGCCGAACGCCATCGGCTACGCCTCGAGCGAAGACGGTGACAACTGGATCAAGTACGAATCCAACCCGATCTTCATGGCCGATCCGGCGAACGAGTGGGAGCGGCACAAGGCTGCCGGCTGCCAGGTCTTTTTCCATCAAGGCTGGTACGTGATGTTCTACATCGGCTATTTCAACGAGCATTACGCCCAGATCGGCATGGCACGGTCGCGCGACGGGATCACCGATTGGCAGCGATACCGGGACAATCCCATCATCGCCCCGGATTCCGGGGCCTGGGACGGCGAGGCCTGCTACAAGCCCTTTGTGCTCCACGACGGGAAGCGATGGATGCTCTGGTACAACGGCAGGAAGGGCGCTCTCGAGCAGATCGGCGTCGCGACCCGCGAACGAGCCGATCTCGGCTTCGACGACTAGGCTGAACTCGATGATACTGGAAAAGGAGAGCTTCGGCGCCTACCTCGAGCGCTTCAACGAGAGGGACGAAGAGACCGTCGTCCAATACGTTTCCAACGCGGAATCCGTCGATTGGCTCATGGGACAGATACCGCTTTTCGAGTGTCCCGACCCCGTGCTCGAGGAAACCTACTATTTCAGGTGGTGGGTCTACCGGAAGCATGTCAAGTCGACGCCGGGGGGATTCGTCGTCAGCGAATTCCATCCCGACGTTCCCTGGGCGGGAAAATACAACGCCATCAACTGTGCGGTGGGCCATCATCTCGCCGAGGGGAGATGGCTCGCCAAAGGCCGGAAGATCCTGGAGGATTACATCAGGTTCTGGTTCGGCGGGGGCGGCGATCCCCGGTCCTACAGCTGCTGGA
Source organism: Spirochaetaceae bacterium UBA1318 (assembly GCA_002307015.1). GTDB lineage: Bacteria > Spirochaetota > Spirochaetia > Treponematales > UBA1318 > UBA1318. The sequence continues at coordinate 42,158 of DBTK01000106.1, read as the reverse complement.
TCGCCGAGGCCATCTGGCGCTACTGCACGGTGACCGGGGACTTTTCGCTCGCGACGGAATTGCTTCCCTCCCTGGTCGCAAACTACGGGGAGTGGGAACGGTCGAACCTCGGCGCGGAAGGGCTGTTCTGGTCGAACGACGACCGGGATGCGATGGAATTCTCCATCAGCGGCCCCGGGTTGAGGCCGACCCTCAATTCCTACCTCTGGGCCGACGCCCTCGCCATCTCCCGAATCGCGAGGCTCGCGGGAAACGAAGGAGTCGAATCTGAATTCTCGGGGAAGGCGGCCTCACTCAAGAAGAGAATCCAGGAAAGGCTGTGGGACGGAAAGGACGGGTTCTTCAAGGTTATTCCCCTCGACTCCGTTCGCTCGGATAGCGGCGGGGTCGACTTCCTCTCGATGGACGGTTCCCGGAACGTCAGGGAGCAGATCGGATTCATTCCCTGGTACTTCAATCTGCCGGATCCCGGCCATGAAGAAGCCTGGGCCCAGATCAAGGATCCGGGCGGGTTCATGGCGCCATTCGGACCGACGACGGCGGAGCGGCGCCATCCCCGGTTCATGTTCAGGCACGATGACCACGAATGCCTGTGGAACGGACCTTCGTGGCCCTTCGCCACCTCCCAAACCCTGACCGCCATGGCGAACCTTCTGAATAACTATGAGCAGAGGGTCGTTTCGAAGGGGGACTACCTCGACGCCCTGACCGTCTTCGCGAAAAGTCATTACCGCAGAAGGGACGACGGCATGGTCGTTTCATGGCTGGATGAAAATCTGGATCCCTTCTCGGGGGAATGGCTTTCGCGCAGGATACTCGAGAACTGGGGCTGGCCCGAGACGAAGGGCGGCCGCGAGCGCGGAAAGGACTACAACCACTCGGCTTTCATCGACCTCGTCATTACCGGACTCGCCGGATTCCGGACGAGGGACGACGGCTCCTTCGACATCAATCCCCTGGTTCCGAAGGGGAAATGGGGCTATTTCTGCCTGGACAACCTTGTATTCCGAGGAAGGTCGATCACCATTCTCTACGACGGGGATGGAAGCCGCTACGGAAAGGGGGCGGGGCTTTCCGTATTCGTGGACGGAAAGCTCACAGCCAATTCACGGGAATTGGCGAAGCTCAGCGTCGAGGCTCGGGAAGTCCTGTAGCGGCCGCGATGGCCCTCATGATCAAGCGACGTGCCCGAGCGCTCACCGATCGTCCCGCGCGCTCAACCAGACACCCGGCTCGACCGGGCTATGAAGGCCGAGACCTCCCGGGACGATGGCATGGCCTCCTGGGCGCCCGGCTTCGTCGTCGAAAGCGCGGCGACGGCGTTCGCGAAGGCGATGGCTTCCTCGAAGTCCTTGCCCTCTCCGAGGGCCCGGGCGAGACCCGCGTTGAACGAATCCCCTGCAGCCGTCGTATCGACCGCGTCGACCCGGTATCCCCCAATCCGCCTGAAAATCCCTTCGCGCACGAGGAAGGCCCCGCGGCTTCCCGCCTTGATGATCACGGTGCCGACGCCCGAGCCGAGAAGGAGGGAACCCGCTTTCCGGATTCCCTCGTCGGTCGCCGTATCGATTCCCGTGAGGATCCTCGCCTCGGTTTCGTTCGGGGTGATGATCGAGACGTTCGAGAGGAGCCGGGAGGGGAGGAGCCTCGCGGGGGCGGGATCCAGAATCACGGTCGCTCCCCTGGCCCTCGCGATTTCCGCCGCCTTGATCACCGATTCGAGGGGGATCTCCAACTGGAGGAGGAGAAAATCCGAAGCCTCGATGACGCTTCTTTTTTCTTCCACATACGCCGGGACGACGGCGCCGTTCGCGCCGGCGACGACGATGATGTGGTTCTCGCCTTCGCCGTTGACCTCGATGCTGGCCGTCCCCGTCGAGGTTTCCGTCGCCGTTCCGACCTCGGATTCCTCGACGCCCATGGCGGCGAACCGTTCGCGGTAGTGGAGTCCGAATGCGTCGCCGCCGACCTTCCCGATCATGACGACCCTGGCGCCGAGCCTGGCGAGGGCGACCGCCTGGTTCGCCCCCTTGCCTCCGAAAAAGGTGTTGAAGGCGATGCCGTCGACCGTTTCACCGGGAGACGGGAAATTGGCCACCCGCGTTACCATGTCAATATTGATGCTACCAACGATGCTGTACTGTTTCATTGAATTGTGGCGGCCTCCGTCCCACGTGCTGAATTACCGTATGATCGCCCGGGCTCGGACCCATTTCAGGGGTGAGCGATCCCGTCCGTTATCGGCTTCCCCCGGCCTTCGAAATGGCGACCGTCCTGTTCGCGAGATCGGACAGCTCGACGAGGCCGAAGCCGTCGATTCCCGATTTCAGCTTGTTGTTCAATGGGGCGACCCATTTGTCCGGGAGAGCCTTCGCACCCCTGATCATGCCGACCAGGGACCCGACGGTCGCCGCGTTGCAATCGGTATCGAAAGCCCCCGAGAGCGCGATGCCGATCGACCTCTCAAGATCGCCGTCTCCCCAGAGGAGTCCGATGCAGACGATCATGGCGTTGGAGATCGTGTGGCACCAATGGTGGGGATTCTTTTCATCGTATCGGGTGTGGACGTTTTCAAGAGCCTCCTCCCAGGAAAGCCCTTTCTTCTTCCAGCCCACCACCTCTTCCACCTTTTCGGTCAGCCTCGACTTCGCCGGGATCTGGCCGAGTCCCCGCTCGATGATGGTCCCGATGTCCGAGGTCACGGCGGCCGAGGAAAGCATGGCCGCGATGAACATCTCACCGTAGATCCCGTTCTTTACGTGGGAAATGGACGCGTCCCTCCAGGCGAGCTCGGCACCCAAGGAGGGGTTTCCCGGCGTGACGTACCCGAAAAAGTCCCCCCTGATCTGGGCGCCGATCCACTCGCGGTAGGGATTCCGGTAGATCGCCGACCGGGGAGGGGGCAGGAGATTGCACAGGTTCCGGTAGGCGACCCTCTCGGCCGTGCAGACGTGGAGGATAGGCAGGTTCATGAGCCAGTTTTCGGCCGCATCGGTCGGGGTGAAGGCGAAGCCGTGTTCCTCCATGAGCTTCAGGGCGATGACGGTGTAGTTCGTGTCGTCATCCTCGGGCATGTAGCTCACGTTGTTGATCCAGTTGACCTTGTTGCCGCCGTAGACCTTGCCCGCGTTGGTGATCTTGAACTTCTCGATGATGTCGGCCGAGACATCCGAGGAGATGAAACCCCTGACCGGGTAGTTGCCCGTCGCCTTGAGGAGGCCCAGTATCCTGCTCCTCTCCCATCCCTCGACCGGCTGGCCGAGAAGGCAGCCGACGCATCGCCCGAGCCAGGCTCCGTAGGCTTTGTCGTAGGTAACGCCGTTTCCCGGAATTCCGGTGAGATTCAATTGTCCCTCGCGGGGACGGGCGTCCTGGATTTCCTTCAGGCCGGAAGGCTCCTCATACCGGTATCCGGGATCGCGGGGCAGCTTGGCGATCCTGTCCAGCAGGGCTGCTGCCATTTCTTCCCTGACCTGGGGGTCGCCCTGGAATTTCCCGATTTCGTCCGCTTCCCTTCGGAATTGCGAGGTGGAGATTCCTTCGTCGCGGCTCTGTTCCATTTCAGTTTCAACCAATTCGGCTATCGTGAGCCATTTCGTCATGAATGTCATTCATACTCCGTCCGCTGTACAGGGTTCCAATCAAATTTCCTGCCGTCGCTTAACTGGAAATATAGTAAAAAAAATAGTTCAATTTCATGATTCATCGGTTTCTTTGAGTACTTTATCGTAGGCCCTTTATATTGTCAAATGGATTTCCCCGGGAAAGCATCGATTTTCAGCCCGTCGGGATGGACGTTTGGTTATTGATCTGGCCATGAACCGCCAAAACAACAGAATTAATCAAAAGATGGGCTAATTAATTTTAGTAAAAAAATATATAGAATTTATCGTTATTGCTTAAAATAATGACATGGGATAGACTGCCCACATGAAGACCAAGCTTGCGGATATCGCGCGGACCGCAAACGTTTCCGTTTCCGCCGTATCCCTGGCCCTGAACAATCAGCCGGGCGTCAGTAGGGAGATCTCCGAAAAGATCGTCCGCATCGCTGCCGATCTCGGCTACAAGCCCCAGAAAAATCGTACAAAAGGCGGATCGAGGACGATCCAGTTCATCAAGGTCATCAAGCACGGCGAGATCCTGAACGGCGACCATCAGCCCTTCATCGCCGACTATATGGACGGGATCCTCTCGGCCAGCACGATAGCCGGCTTCAGCGTCGAGATCGTGTCCTTCAGCGGGACCGACATGGGTGAGGTCGTCCAGCGCATCCGGTCCTCCCGCGCGGCCGGCGCCATCGTCCTCGCGACGGAACTCGACGCCTCGGACATCGGGGCCTTCGAGGCGACCGGCTGTCCGGTAGTCTTTCTCGACGCCTGCTTCGAGTATTATCGATTCGATTTCGTTGATATGAACAACACCGATTCTGTCTATCTGGCCATTCGCCATCTGGTCGAGATGGGCCATAAAACCATTGGTTTTATACAGGGACGGGTCAGAACTCCCAATTTTGTGGCTCGTGAGAAGGCCTTTATCGAATGCCTCGCCGATCTCGGACTTTCCCTCATTCCCCGGTATGTGGTTTCCGTCGGATCCCGTTTCCAGACCGCGTGCACCGACATGCATGAAGCGCTCGACAGGCTCGGGGCCGATCTGCCAACCGCCTTTTTCTGCGTCAACGATACCATAGCCCTGGGATGCCTGCGTGCGATGAACGAAAAGGGCGTCCGTGTCCCCGAAGATGTTTCAATCATCGGTTTCGATAATCTGAGCGCCGGAGAGATGTCTGCCCCACCTTTGACCTCGATCAACGTCTCCAAGCAGCTTATCGGACGGCGGGCCGTGATGCTTCTCCATGAACGCATCAAGAACGGCACCGGCTTTCCGGTTGAGAAGATCAGGATAAGCGGTGAGCTTGTGCTCCGCGAATCGGTACGCGACAGACGCAACAAGGAGTGATCATGGAAAAGCTTATTTTCGATACGGACATCGGCGACGATATCGACGACGCCCTCGCCCTGTCCTACGCGGTGAAGAGCGGACGGTTCGACATCCTCGGCGTGACCACCGTGTACAAGAACGTGGCCATGAGGGCGAAGCTCGCGACGAGGCTGCTCGAGTCCCTCGGCCGGCGCGACATCCCCGTGATGGCGGGTGCCGGAAAGCCCCTCCTCAACCGGGTGAATCTCGAGGAGGTTCCCTGCCAGTGCGACCAAGACGACGAATCGGCCCGATACGCCGATACCCACGCGGTCGATTTCATCGTCAAGGCGGTCAACGAGAATCCCGGGTGCACCATCCTCACGATCGGGGCGATGACCAACGCCGCCCTCGCCCTGAAGCGGGATCCCTCCATCGCGGGAAAGTGCCGCCTCGTGATGATGGGCGGGATGATCGGACGGGCCTTCCCGGAATGGAACATCGTCTGCGATCCCGAGGCCGCCCGCATCGTCTTCGAGTCCGGGATTCCGATCGACATGATCGGCCTGGACGTGACCCTGAAGTGCCGCATGTCCGAGAAGGATATCGCGGTCATGAGCCGATCGGACAAGCCCGAGCTGGTCCGGCTTCACAAGCTGATCGCGATGTGGATGAGCTCATCGAAGATGCTTCCCATCCTGCACGACCCGCTCGCGGTGGGCTACCTGATCGACCGGAGCTTCGTCACCACGAGGAAGACCAGGGTCGAGATCGAAACGAGGGGGGAGTTCACGCGCGGGGTGACCGTCGATGCGGGAAATCCCTTCGTGAACCAGGGCGGGAACGAGAACGCCCTCGTCGCGGAAACGGTGGATGTCCCGCGGTTTCTCGAGCATTTTCTCGGGACGATATTCCGCTAACGGATGAGCGGATTCCGGGCGGCCTGTCCGGGATCGGCGCCGGGGCTTTTCGGCCCGGCCGGTTGCGCGAAAGCCCCCGCCGCGGGACGGGGGCTTCGTTTCGGGAAGGCCAGGAATCTCGTTCGGTCGCTGTTTACCGTCGGCTCGGACTCGTTTCCGCCAGCCTCTTGAAGTCGCCGATCTGTCCCGCGATCACGTCGAGGCCTGATTTCCAGAAAACCTTCGTCTCGATGTCGAAGCCCGCGGATTTCGTCACGTCGACGGCGCTCTTCCTGCCCGTCTCCCTGAGTATGGTCCGGTAGGTCTCGGCGAACCGCGGCCCCTCGTCCTTCCATCGGGCGTAGAGGCCGAGGGCGAAGAGCTGGCCGAAGGCGTAGGGGAAGTTGTAGTAGGCGAGGTCCGGGCTGTAGTAGTGGCTCTTGACCGCCCACATATAGGGATGGGGGCAGTTTTCGTCGAGCCCGTCCCCGTAGGTTTCCCTCTGGGCCTTGACCATGAGCTCGCAGAGCTCGGCGGGAGAGAGCTCCCCCCTTTCGCGTCTCTCGCAGACCTCCCGCTCGAAGATGAACCTTGAGAGGATGTCGACGATGACCTGGGTCGGATCCTTGAGGTGGGACTCGAGGGCCCCGAGACGGGCGGATTCGGGAAGTCCCGGAAGCAGGCCCTCGAACACGATCGTCTCGCCGAAGATGCTCGCGGTTTCGGCGAGGGTCATCGGGTAGTTCGTCAGGAGCTTCGGCAGGTCCTTGACCGCCTCGTGGTGCCAGGCATGGCCGAGTTCGTGGGCCAGGGTCTTGATCGAGGCGAAGGAACCCTCGTAGTTGAGGAGCACGCGGCTCTCCCCCGCGAGGGGGAAGTCGATGCAGTAGGCTCCGCCGACCTTTCCCTCCCGGGGCTCGGCGTCCACCCAGGAGGCGGCGATCGCCTTCTTCGCGAAGGCTCCCATATCCGGGGAGAATCCAGCGTAGTTTTCGACGACGATCCGGCTCGCCTCCTCGAAGGAGAACGCGGGACCCTTTTCGCCGACGGGGGCGAAGAGGTCGTAGAACGCGCACTTCGGGATTCCGAGGAGCTTCGCCTTGGCGTTCAGGTAGGAACGGAAAACCGGGAGGCTCTCGGTCATAGCCCCGATCAGGGCGTCGAGGGTCTTCCTCGTGATGCGCGACTGGGCGAGGGACTTGTCGAGGGCCGTCTCCCATCCCCGCCTCTTGTTGAGGGTGATCATGAAGCCCTTCACCCCGTTCAGGGCCGCCGCGAGCGGAACCTCGACCGATTTCCAGGCCTCGAGCTCGAGGTCGAAGGCCTTCCGGCGGACCGAGCGGTCGGGATCGTAGGCGAGGTTCCTGAGCTGGATGACGGTTCTTCTCTCGCCGGTGGCGGCGTCCCAGACGGCCGAGGTCGTGGAGGACACGGCCTCCTGGAGCCTCATCCAGGCATCGCCGCCCGATCGGCCGAGGTCGGCTGCCAGGTCCTCGAGTTCGGGGCCCATCTGCTTGCTCTGCCAGAAGAGTTCCTCGGTGAGGAAAAATCCGAAACCAACAAGCTTCGAGGAAGTAGAGGCAAGCCGCACGACCTCGTCGGCGCGGGAGGCGATCGCGTTCCTGAAGGCCACCGAGGCGCGCCTGGCCGGGAGGCCAAGCTCCTCGCAGGCGTTGAGCTCCTTGAGGGCCCGTTCGTTTCTCGTGTCCGTCGAGTAGGTCGAATAGGCGTAGCTCGAGAGGTTCTCATCGAGGGCCTCGAGGTCGCCGAGCAGGGCTACCGCCCGGACGAGCCAGAACTCGAACGCGGAGTCTCCCTCCGGTCCGGGTTTCCTGTCGGGAATCCCTTCAAGGTGCCCGAGAAGCTCGGAGGCGAGAACCGCCATCCTGGCCTTGTCGTTTTGCCAGGAATCCGAGTCGAAGCCCGGGTAGATCGGGGAGAGGTCCCACCTCGGCGGCCGACGTTCAGAGCCAGGCACCGATCTCGTCCTTCCAGTCGATGATTTCGGCGGGTTTGAAGAAAAGCCCGATCTCGCGGGCGGCGCTTTCGGGGGAATCGGAGGCGTGGATGATGTTCGTGCCGGTATGGAGGGCGAAGTCCCCGCGGATGGTGCCGGGGAGGGCGTTCTCGACCTTCGTCGCCCCGCAGAGGCCGCGGATCCTGGCGATCGCGTCGTCTCCCTCGATGACCATCGCGACGACGGGGCCCGAGGTGATGAATCCGGTGAGTTCGCCGAAAAAGGGCTTTTCCTTGTGCTCGGCGTAATGGGTCGCGGCGAGCTCGGGACCGATCTTCATGAGCTTCAGGGCGACGATCTTGAGGCCCTTCCTCTCGATACGGGCGAGGACATCGCCCACGATCCTGCGCTGCAGGACTCCTGGCTTGAGCATGCTGAAGGTGCGTTCAATGGCCATGTAGTACTCCTTATGGTGTAGGCGGGTCTCATTCTCGCAGCTTGCTGCGAGGTCGTTCACTTGAAAATCTTGAGTCCGCCGAGTGGGGAAGAGCCCGAAAAGAAGGACTGGAGCTGTTCCCGTGCCTGGGCGAGGGCGGTCTCGTACTGGTCCCTGAGGCGGTTCAGGTTGTTCTGGAAGAACGAGACGAATTCGGGATCCTGCATGGGATCCATGTGGACCTGCTGGCCCATCCGCTTCGAGAGAGCCTCTTCCTTCTGCTTGAGCTTCGGGCCGTACTGCTTCCTGCAGGCCGCCTCGAGGTTCTTGAGGTCCTCCAGGTACTGTTTGTAGAGCCCGGCGAGCTGCTCCATCAGGGCGGGCACGCGACGGTCCTTGCAGACGATGCCGACTCCCTTCGTCAGGGCGGCGAGGCGTCCGAGTGCGGCTTCGCTCGCGGGAAGGGCGATGTTCGCGAGGAAGACCTCGTTGACCGCCTCGTGGGCGGGTCCCTGTTGATCCTTCGGGAAGTCCTTGAGCTTCTGTTCGAGGTCGACGGCCTCCGGATCGTTAAGATAGAGCGAGGCTATCTTCTTCGCCTCCTGTTTCAGGGTCTGGGCCTTGAGTGCTTCCTTGTCGACCTTGACGTTCTCCGTTTTTTCCATCGCCAACTCGAGTGCGCTTTTTATTCTTGCCATATCGTTCCTCTTGATTAAGCTGCTACTCGATAAAAGATACTCAAATGCCGATTCCAGTGCAAGCGGAAAGGTCACGCTCAGGCCCTGAAAACCCCCTCCTCGGTGACGACGGCGTCGAGCCTCACGTCCCGCTCGTCATGGGGCACCGAATCCACGATCTGGGCGGAGAAGCCGAAGCCGGCCCTGAAGGCCCCGAGGCCTCCGATCGAAGCCAGGAACCGGTCGTAATAACCCTTGCCGCGGCCGAGGCGGAAACCCGTACGATCGAAGGCGAGCCCCGGCACGAGGACGAGGATGTTTCCCGTTTCCGAATCCGGGTCGAATCGGGGCGAGGCCGCGCCCGGTTCCCTGATGCCGAACGCCCCCTTTTCCCTGGCCCCGTCCATCGATTCGATGCGATGGAAGCCGATATCGGCGCCCTCGATGCGGGGCGCGTAGACCGACCTGCCCTGCGCAAGGACCGATTCGATCAGGAATCCGGTGTCAATCTCTTCATCCATGGAGAGGAAGGCGAGGACGATGTCGGCCTTTCGGTATTCGGGGAGGACGGAAAGGGCCAGGAAGGCGCGTTCGCTCCATTCTTCCCTGGTTTCCGGGGAAATGGCGGCCAGGACTGCCTTGATGGCGCGCCGCATCGATCTCTTCGCTTCGACGGTTCCACTCATGTCCCCAGTATAGCGGAAGCGAACCATCCGGTCTCTATTGAAGCTCTTCGATTATTTTGATATCTTTATCATATGAAAGTGGATATTAACCCGAGAGGGAACGGAGCCTGTCCGCTTTGCGTCAACGCCTCCAACTGCCGGATCAAGGACAACCTTTCCAATTCGGTTGTCGACATCAGCACTGACGATGGAGCCGCCATCGAGGTCGTCATCTATTCCTGTCCCTTATTCAAGGAGAACGCGTAGTGCTCGAAGAAAAGCTCCGCTCGCTGGAGGTTCGTTTCCACGAGCTTGAAGCCGTGGTCGCGATCCCGGATCTCGCCAAGGATGCCGCGCGTTACCGCGACACCATGAGGGAGCATTCCCGACTGGCCCTGGTCATGGACCGCTTCCACAACCTCAAGACCGTCGAGCGTGATATCCAGGAGTCTACCGTCCTCTCCCGCGACGATTCCGACCTCGAGATGCGCGACATGGCCCGCGAGGAACTCAAGACCCTCGAGGCTCGCCGAATCTCCCTCGAGGAGGAGCTCAAGCTTCTCCTCCTGCCCCGCGATCCCCTGGACGACAAGAACATCATTATGGAAATCCGCGCCGGCACCGGAGGCGAGGAGGCGGCGCTGTTCGCCTATGACCTCTACCGGATGTACGGCCGCTATGCCGAAAAGATGGGCTGGAAAACCGAGCTCATGGACATGAACGAGACCGAGCTCGGCGGGCTTCGCGAGGTGACCTTTTCCGTGACCGGAAAAAGCGTCTACGAAAGCCTCCGCTACGAGAGCGGGGTCCACCGGGTCCAGCGGGTCCCGGAGACCGAGGCCCAGGGACGGATCCATACCTCGACGGTCACCGTGGCCGTCCTCCCCGAGATGGAGGAGACCGAGATCGACATCCGGAACGAGGACCTCCGCATCGACACCTGCCGCGCCTCGGGGCCTGGCGGCCAGTGCGTCAACACGACCGATTCCGCCATACGCATCACCCACATCCCCTCCGGCCTCGTCGTCGTCTGCCAGGACGAGAAGTCCCAGATCAAGAACAAGGCCAAGGCGATGCGCGTTCTCCGTGCCCGGCTCTTCGAGATGGAGGAGAACAAGGCCCTCGCCGAGCGCGCCGCGGAACGGAAGAGCCAGGTCGGCTCGGGCGACCGGTCCGAGCGTATCCGGACCTACAACTTCCCGCAGAACCGCCTCACCGATCACCGGGTGAACGTCACCCTCTATAAACTCGACCTCGTCATGCAGGGCGACATCGATGAAATCATCGATGCCCTCAAGCTCAGCGCTCGCGAGGAGATGTTCAAAACGGAAGCCGTATGACGATCCAGGAAACCCTGCGCCGGGGCGTCGCGTCGCTCCAGGCGGCCCGCATAGAAACTCCGCTGCTGGACGCATCCATCCTGCTCGCCGAGAGCATCGGCATCACCCGGGAAAAGCTGTTCACCTGCATGCCGGGACCGCTTTCCCACTTCGTCGAGGAAAGCTACTATTCCCTGATCGACCGCAGGCTCGGGGGCGTGCCCGTCGCCTACCTGACCGGCCGCAAGGAATTCTGGGGTCTCGACTTCAACGTCGACGAGCGGGTCCTCATTCCCCGCCCCGACACCGAGATCCTGGTCGAGAAGGCCCTCGAGGTGCTCGAGTCCGACAGGAACCTGAAGACCGTCCACGACGTGTGCACGGGCACCGGCTGCATTGCCGTCTCGATCAAGCACGAACGGCCCGACCTCGCCGTTTCCGCCTCCGACATCTCCTTCGACGCCCTCGCCGTTTTCGTCGAGAACTGCCGCTCGATCCTCGGCAAGAACCTCCCGTGCATGGAAAGCGACCTGCTCGAATCCGTGCCCGACGGCATCGACGTCATCACCGCCAATCCCCCCTACGTGGAGAGCGCACAGGTCACAAGGATGATGTCCTCCGGCTGGGCCGAGCCCCACCTCGCCCTCGACGGAGGGTCGGACGGGCTCGACCTCATCAGGCGCCTGATCGCGGAGTCTACGAAACGGCTCAACGAGGGCGGCCGCCTCATCATCGAGGCCGGCCACGACCAGGCCGACCGCGTCGCCGCCTGCATGGAGGATCGGGGTTTCCGCGAGGTTACCATCGCCCGAGACCTGGCGGGCCGGAACCGTGTCACCTCGGGACGGCTGTCATGGAAGAACGGACGATAGGGCTCCTGCTCGACGAGTTCGAGAAGCGGCTGACTCCCTACTCCCCCGAGGAGAGGACGAGGATCATGGACGCCGCCCGCTGGGGGGAAGCCATGCACGGCGAGCAGAAGCGCGCCTCCGGCGAGCCCTACTTCATCCATCCCCTCGGCGTCGCCGACATCCTGATCGGCCTCAAGATGGACGCCGATACCATCACCGCCTCCCTCCTTCACGACATCCTCGAGGATACGGCCGGCACCCGGGACCAGATCCGCACGCGCTTCGGCAAGGACGTCGACCTCATGGTCGACGGGGTCACCAAGATCGAGCTCCTTCGCGCGAAGAACAAGACCGTGCAGGAGGCCGAGACCATCCGGAAGATGTTCTTCGCCATGGTCAAGGACATCAGGGTCATCCTCATCAAGCTCGCCGACAAGCTCAACAACATGAGAACCCTCCAGTACCTGAAGGAGGATCGGCAGAAGGCGATAGCCACCGAGTGCCTGGACATCTACGCCCCGCTCGCCGACCGGCTCGGCATCTCCTGGATGAAGGACGAGCTCGAGGACCTCGCGCTCAAGACCCTCAACTACGAGGCCTACGAGCAGATCAAGTCCATCGTCGCCGCGAAGAAGGGCGAGAGGGCCGAGTATCTCAAGAAGGTGACGAACGCCCTCTACAAGGCCTCGGCCAAGAACTCGATCCAGGTTTCGGTCGAGGCCCGGGCCAAGCACTTCTACTCGATCTACCAGAAGATGAGGAAGCGGAACAAGGCGGCCGACGAAATCTACGATCTCCTGGGCCTCCGGATCCTGTGTTCGAACATCAACGAGTGCTACACCCTCCTGGGCATCGTCCACCAGCTCTGGAAGCCCCTCGAGGGCCGGTTCAAGGACTACATCGCCATGCCCAAGGCGAACGCCTACCAGAGCCTCCATACGACGGTCATGTGCTACGACGGAAAGCTCCTGGAGATCCAGATCAGGACCTTCGACATGCACCAGGTCGCCGAATTCGGGGTCGCGAGCCATTGGCTCTACAAGGGAGGCATGACCAACGAGGTCGTGAGACCCGGCGATCTGACGATCATCAACCGCCTGAAGGAGTGGGACGGCCGCAACCTCGCCTCGGGAGAGTTCCTCGAAGAGATCAAGCGGGAGCTGCTCAAGGATTCGATCTACGTATTCACGCCGAAGGGGGACGTGGTCGAACTTCCCGCCGGGTCGAACGCCGTCGACTTCGCCTTTCACATCCATTCCGACATCGGCGCCCATACCATCGGAGCCAAGGCCGACAACCAGATCATCCCCCTCACCGAGGAGCTCAAGAACACCCAGGTGATCGACATCATCACCTCGACGAACGCCCACCCCCACCTCAACTGGCTCAGGAGCGTCAAGACCTCCAAGGCCCGGTCCAAGATCAAGGCCTGGCTCCTCAACAACGACGAGACCCTGATCTTCGGCAAGAACATCGTCGCGAAGAAAAAGCCGATGTCCCAGGAGGCGAACGAAGCCGCCGAGCGGCACGCCAGGCAGGCGACCTCCCAGGCGGTGCCAGAGACCTCCGACAAGCAGAAGCTGGCCGAGGGTCAGAAGGTCGGCGTAAGGGCCGGGAACGAGCGCAACATGATGATCCACTTTGCCGGCTGCTGCAATCCGACCACGGGGGACGCGATCGTCGGCTACGTCTCGCGGGGGCGCGGCATCATCGTGCACAAGAAGGTCTGCAAGGTCGCCCAGAAGATTCCCGATTTCCCCGAGCGCATGATCGAGGTCGAGTGGGAGACCATATCCCCGAAGATCACGAAGCGCTTCCGCGTTACCGCCAGCCATTCCGTCGACCTCTTTTCCGAGATCGAGGGGGCGGTCCGCAAGCAGAAGGGCCACCTGCTCGAGGGCAAGGTCGAGGACTCGGGCGCCAACAAGCTCGCCGGGTTCTTCACCATGGAGCTCGACAACAAGGACGACCTAAAAAAGGTCATCCAGAACATCAGGAGCATCCCCGCCATCGTCAACCTTCAGCTGATCCAGTAGCGCCACCCTTCCCGTTTTTCCTTGTTTCCTTCCCTGTTTTTTCCTATTATAGAACTAGGAATTAAATGGAGGCTTTATGGCAACGATAACCCTGCACGGAAATGCGATTCATACCTCGGGGAATCTCCCCGGCGTCGGCTCTACGGCACCCGACTTCGTCCTCACGAAGGGTGACCTTTCGGACGCCTCGCTCAAGGATTTCGCGGGAAAGAAAAAGATTCTGAACATCGTCCCGTCGCTCGACACCTCGGTCTGCGCCCTATCGGCGAAGCGCTTCGACGCCGAGGTGAAGAACCTTTCGAACGTCGTCGTGCTCAACGTCAGCGCCGACCTGCCCTTCGCCCAGTCCCGGTTCTGCAAGGAGGCCGATGCGGTGAACATCGTCCCCTTGAGCGAGCTGCGAAACCGGAATTTCAGCCGGGATTACGGTGTCGGCATAGTGGACGGTCCGATGGCCGGCCTCATGTCCCGGGCGGTGGTCGTCCTCGACGCGGAAAACAAGGTCGTCTACACGGAACAGGTTCCCGAAATCGGGAAGGAACCGGATTACCAGAAGGCCCTCGCCGCGGTGAAGTGAGGTCCATCCCCCGGAGTGCCTCCCGGGGGCGCCAGGGCCCTTCCGTTCCCGTTCGGGTCAGCCGAGCGGGAAATCGATGACGGCGACGGTTCCCGCTTCGCTCAGGATCGAGAACCGTCCCTCGATCTGTTCCGACATCAGTTCGGCCAGGGTGAGGCCCAGGCCCTTTGGGGCGGACCCCATTCCCCTTCCGTCGTCGCTGACCGTGAGCCGTCCGCCCGATACCGTAGACCGGAGGCTGATCTCCATGGTTCCCCTGATTCTGTCCTCGGGCCATGCGTGGCGTATCGCGTTCGCGACGAGTTCCCCCGCCGAGAAACCGAGGCAGAGGGCGACCGAGTAGGGGACCGGCATCGAGTCGCACCGGAGCGACACCCCCGGGCCGAGACTGCCCGATTCCTGGATGATCCTTCTCGTAATCTCCCCGATGGATTTCGCGAGGTCAATCATCGCGGGGTCGTACTCCAGCTGGCTGTCATGGACGATCGAGAGGACCTCGATCCGCCGTCTGACCGATTCGACGGCCGACCGTGCGGGCTCGGTCTGTTCCATCCCGAGCTGGAGCGACAGCATGCTCAGGATAGTCTGGAGACCGTTCCTGAATTGGTACTCGATCGTCCTGACCTTCTCGTTTTCTTCAGTTTGCCCGCGGATCAGCGCCTCGAGTATTTCCGGATCTTCCGGGCGGACACGCAAAGGTTAAAACTCCTCGAAGCCGGATTCTCCGGTCGCTGCGGGTTCGGGGATCCGGATTTTCCGGGAAGAAGCCTCATGCCGTTCCCCCTGCCCGGGAGCCGTCGCGGAGACCGGGGCGGGCGCCGGGATCATGGCCGCGGCGGACTGGTCCTTGAGAGATCGGATCGACCTCGATGCTTTTTCCGCCTGTGCCTCGTTCGACCCCTTCGAAACGGTGAAGAAGGAAACCTGGGCCTCGAGCTCCTCGGATTGGGCGGCGAGCTCTTCGGCCGTGGAGGCGAGCTCTTCCGAAGCCGAGGCGTTGGACTGGATCACCCGGTTCAGCTGATCGATCGCCGCGTTGATCTGCTCGATTCCCTGGCTTTGTTCTCCCGTCGCCGCCGAAATCTCCTCGACGAGGTCGGCCGTCATCTTGATGTCGGGGACGATGCCCGCGATCGCCGCTCCCGCCTTTTTCGCGACGGCGACGCTCTGGGTCGAGACGCGTTCGATCTCGTTCGCCGCCGCCTGGCTTTTTTCGGCCAGCTTCCTGACCTCGGAGGCGACGACGGCGAAGCCCCGTCCCGACTCCCCGGCCCTGGCCGCCTCGATCGCGGCGTTCAGCGCGAGAAGGTTCGTCTGCCGGGCTATGTCCGCGATCACCGAAACCTTGGCGACGATCTGGTTCATCGCGTCCACCGTCGCGGCGACGTCGACCCCGCCTGCCTCGGCCTTGGACCAGGTCGCCGAGGCGATGCCCTTGGCCTTGCCCGCGTTGTCGGCGTTCTGCTTGATGCTCGCCGAGGATTCCTCGAGCGAGGAGGTGATCTCTTCAATTGAAGCCGCCTGCTGGGAGGCTCCCGCCGAGAGCTGCTGGGCTCCCGAGCTGAGGGCCTGGCTCCCCTCGCTGACCGCGCCGGCCGCCGCCTTGACATCGCCGACCGTTTCCTCGAGCTTCCCGGCCATGGAGCTGAGTTCCTTGAGCATCTGGCCGATCTCGTCATGGGAATCGCTCTCGAGCCTGACGGTCAGGTCTCCCCGCGCGAGGCTCGAGGCGGCGCCCCCCGCCCTGATGATCGGCTTCGTGAGACTCCTCGCCATCGCGAGCCCGAGGAGGAGGGAACAGATGAAGGCCGCGGCGATCACGATCACCAGGGCCGCTATGATGCTCCTGATCCTCGCCTGGGCGAGGACGTCCCCGGCGGCGACATTCTTCTCGGTCATGAGCACGAGGGAATCGATGACGGTGCGAACCTCGACGTAGGCGTTCCGGGAATCGATCGCGGCTCCCGCGATCTCGACGTCGATAGCCGCCGTCTTCGAGGCTCCTTTCGCCTCGGAGCCCTTCACGAGGCTGTCCCGATTCCGGCAGCGCTCGATCAGGGCCGTGTCGAGCTTTCTCCAGCGGTCGAGCTTCTCGAGGTAGCCCCTCCATCCGGCGGTTTCCTCGGCCGACTTGGGCAGGGCCTCGTAATCGGCCTTCGCCTTGTCGATTCCCTGCCATCCGGTAGCCACCGTAGAGTACATCGAGTCCCGTACGGCCGGGTCGGCCATCAGGGGGTTGGCGAGGGTCCGTTCGGCGACGACGATCTCGAGCCCGTGCTGGCTCGCGGTGAGCAGGGCCGTCGACTCAGGCAAGTCGTTGTGGACCAGATCGTGGGCGATGTCGAAAATGGCCATCATTCCGGAATACCCGAGGATGCCGACGGCGAGGGAAACGACGCTCAATACCAGGCTGAAAAGGCCCAGCTTGCTTCTTAATTTAAGACTTTTCCACATGGGTGCTCCATCGCGTGTCAAGGATGTTTACACTCTTGGGCCATATGGACGGGGTGTCCATCATACCGATGATATGATTCGCCGGCGGGTCCATACCCCGCACGCGCCGCGAGGTCGTTCATTTTCCGCGAACATCTTGAGTTTTTGGCATCAGAACAGGTAGCGGAGCATGGTCTGCATGAGGCGGTCGGAACCCATCTGGTCGATCTGGTGGGAGCCGATTTTCGTCAGGAGGTCCTCGCGGGAATTGACTTCCATCTTTCGGTACAGGTTCGAGATGTGGGTCCTTACCGTCGGGAGGCCGATATGCAGCCTCCACCCGATCTCCTTGTAGAGGAAGCCGGCGATGACGAGGTTCGATATCTCGCGTTCCCGTTCGGTGAGGTGGAATCCGTCGTAGAACTCGTCGTCGGGAAGGAGGGACGACTTGAGCGACCACATGATATCGAGGATGACGATGCGGAATCCGGTTTCCCCGTCCCCCTGCATGCGGGCGACGTTCCAGAAGCTGGAGACGATCTGTCCATCCTTCGTAAGGATGCTCATTTTCCGGTAACGGGTCTTTTCTTTTTCGTTCGCGTCTGAAAGGAGCTGGTCGAAGATCCTGGACGAATCGCCGATCACGAAATCGCGGAGCAAAAGCCTTTTCCTGGCCTCGACCGGGGAGACATGAAGGAGGTTCAGGCCGAACTCGTTCAGGTAGGTGATGCGGGCCTCCGCGTCGATCTCGCAGACGGCGACGGGAAGCTGGTCGGAAAGGCTCCGGAACCGACGCTCGCTTTTTTTCAGTGCCGAGATGTAGCGCTTCGATTCGGTGACGTCGCTGATGACGGCGAAGGCGCCGGCGAACTCGCCGTCCTCGTAGACCGGGGTGCTGACGATGCGCGCCGACACCTTCGAGCCCCCGACGTGCCTGAACGCGACGGCGTAGCGTTCCGTCTGCCCCCGTTTCCTGTTCTCGAATTTCCGGCGGGTGATCCTCGCGCTTGCCGCCGTCATGAGGTCGGGAAACCTGCGTCCGACGAGGGCAGCCTCGTCGTCGTACCCGAGCATCCTCGCCATGCGGGCGTTCGCGTAGGTGATCACGCAATTCTTGTTGACGAGACAGATGCTCTCGTCGGCGCAGGTGACGATGGTGCGGAAGAGCTCGTTTTCCCTGCTCGAGCGGATTCCGTCGTCAGGGTAGGCCGAGGCGTCGATGAAATTGAGGACGACCAGGCGATCGAAAAACCGCACCGCCGCGATCACCGGAACCGGTTTCCCGATTTTCCTTCGGCATCGGATGGCCATGAGCCTCGCCTTTCCCCTGCGGCCGGGAAGGGGGGCGAGGATTTCCCGATCGAAGGTGTTTTCGTCCGCATCGAGGCCCCTTCTCCAGTCCATCGTCTCGAGTTCGCCCTCGGTAAATCCGGTGAATACCGAGAAAGCCGGATTCCCGTAGAGTAGCGGTCCGTCGATGTCTCCGATCGCGAATGGTTCTGCCAGATCCTTCAGGATCGAGATGAGGAAAAGCTCGATTTCCGGGCGCTCTCGTATCGTGGATTGCATACTGCCGGTGACGGCTCCTCCAGGGTGTCGGGTATTAAGGGAATTTATTGATTCGCAGGGGGGCTCATACCCCGAAGCTTGCTGTGTCTTTTGACTTGAGTAACAAGGGGTATGAGAACCTCCGCATCCATTCCTTACAGTTCCAACATACCGCGCAACTAGCCGCGAGGTTGTTGATTAACTTTTTAAATATAAATGATTATTGTCGGAAGACTCAGGCTCGGTCAATATCAGATGGAGGATATGATATGGCCACCGCCTTTCGGCATAATTCATGCTACATCAGTCCTTCAATCGATCGTACATCTCGCGAAACTCCTCCTCGTGCTCGAGGAAAATGGCGGCCATTTCCGGGTCGAAATGGCTTCCCGCACTCCTCGCGATGATCCTGATGGATTCCTCGTGGGGAAGGGCCTTCTTGTAGACCCGGGTGGAGCGGAGGGCGTCGTAGACGTCGACGAGGGCCATGATCCTGGCCGACAGGGGAATTTCACTTCCCGCGAGGCCCTGGGGATAGCCGGATCCGTCCCACCTCTCGTGGTGGGATCTGGCTATCTCGATGCCCATCGCGATGAAGCCGTTGTGCGGAAATCGCTCCCTCACCTCCTCGAGGGTTCGGGCGCCGATGGTCGTGTGGGTTTTCATCACCTCGAACTCGTCGGGGGTGAGGCTGGCGGGCTTGAGGAGGATGCCGTCCGGGATGCCCACCTTGCCGATGTCGTGCAGGGGGCTCGCCTGGACGATCTCCCGGAGGAAGTTCCGGTCGATCTCCTTCGCGTAACCGGGGTCCATGCTCAGGAGGTCGGCCAAGGTCTGGCAGAAGGCCTGCACCCGATCGAGGTGCTTGCCCGTATCGTCGTCCCGCGATTGGGCGAGCTTCGCCAGGGCGAAGATGATGGCCATCTGGGATTCCCTCAGTTCCCGGATCTGGGACTTAACAATCTCCTCGAGGTTGTTGCTGTACCGCTCGAGTTCCCGGCTCATCTTCCTGAGCGAGAGGTGGGTTTCGATCCTGACCCTGACCTCGTCGAACTGGAAGGGCTTGGTGATGTAGTCGATGCCGCCGACCGAGAAGGCCGTCACCTTGTCGAAGGTCTCCGCGAGGGCGCTCAGGAACACCACCGGAATATTCCGCGTTTCCTCGTCCTTCTTGAGCCGCCTGCAGACCTCGTAGCCGTCCATGTCGGGCATCATCACGTCGAGGAGGATGATGTCGGGCGGCTCGAGGGCGATGGCCTGCAAAGCCAGTGCGCCGCTCGGGACCGGACGGACCCGGTAGCCCGAGTCCCTGAGCATCCCTGAGAGAACCTGGAGGTTTTCCGTCTTGTCGTCCACGACGAGAACGTCGGCTTTATAGATCATGGCTCCTCCCGTAATCGAAAAGGTCGATCAATTCGGCGTAACGGTATTCGGCCGCGAGCTTCCTGAGGGCGGCGCCCGTCACCGGAACGGTCCTCTCGGTTTCCGCGATCAGGGCGAGCAGCCGGTCGATGTCAGCCGTGAGCGTCGCCTCCCTCATGGCCTCGAGGCGGTCCCGGGGCAGCTCCGCCACCCTCACCGGCTTCTCCCCGGTCCGGGGGACCTGACCGAACGAGGGACGGTCCCTGCCGGAGCGGGAATCGTCCTCGATCCCCGCGGCGACGATCATCAGGCTGAAAACGCTTCCCTTTCCCGGCTCGCTCCTGACGAGGATGTCGCCCCCCATGAGCCTCGAGTAGTCACGGCTCAGGGCAAGCCCGAGGCCAGTACCGCTTCCCGATTTCTTGCCGGCAGCCGTCTGCTCGAATGCCTGGAAGAGAAGGGGAAGGTCCTCGGCGGCGATTCCGGGCCCCGAATCCACGACGGTAAAGGTAAAATCGAACCGTCCGTCCTCCCTCCTCGCTGACCTGATCTCGAGCCTGACGAAGCCCCGATCGGTGAACTTGACGGCGTTCCCGATGATGTTGATCAGGGCCCTCCTCAGTTTCGCCTCGTCGGTCAGGATGAGGGTCGGGGAGGATTCGTCGAAGTCGAGCGATAACTCGAGCGATTTCATGAGGGTCTGGGCGCCGAAAAGGGCGTAGATTTCATCGACGAGACTGTGAAGGTCGACTCTCGAGGGATTGAAGGTCATGCGGCCGGCCTCGATCTTCGAGAGCTCGAGGATCTCGGTTATCAGCTCGAGGAGCCTCTTTCCGCTTCGTTCTATCGCTTCGAGGCTTTCACGCTGGGAGAATTTAAGGGATTCGTCGCGAAGCAGGATCTGGGAGAAGCCGAGCATGGCATTGAGGGGCGTCCGTATCTCGTGGGACATGTTCGCGAGGAAGGCGCTCTTCGCGCGGTTCGAGGCTTCCGCCGCCTCCTTCGATTCCTTCAGCTCGAACTCGACCCGCTTCTTGTCGCTGATATCCTCCTTGACCGCCACGTAGTGGGTGATTTCGTCGTCGTCGCCGAGAACCGACGATATCGAGGCGAGCTCCCAATAGAGGGTACCGTCCTTTCTTCGGTTGAGGAATTCCCCGTGCCAGACCTCCCGCGCCCTAATCGTTTCCCAGAGGGATTCGAAGTATTCAGGCGGAAGGAGCCGGGAATTGAGGATGCGCGGGTTTTTTCCGATCGTTTCGTCCGAGGTATAGCCCGTCAGTTCCGTGAATTTCGGGTTCACGTATTCGATGGTGCCCGAGGCGTCGGTAATGACGACGGCGGCAGGACTCTGGGTGACGGCGATCGAGAGCTTCTTGAGGTCGTCCTCGTCCCGTTTCCGTTCGGTGATATCCTCGGCAATTCCCAGTATGTATTGGCTCTCTCCCTCTTCGTCCAGGATGGGAATCGAGGTCGTGTGCAGCATCCTCGGTCCGAGGTGAGCTGTCGCGACAATTTCCAGGGGAATATCCATCATCGTTTTCGTCTCGGCGACCATTCGGTCGCGGCCGATGGTTTCCGATTCGTCCCTGTCGGGGAAGAGGTCGGCAGAGGTCTTCCCGAGGACGGATTCCCGGGACCAGCCGGTCAGCTTCTCGCCCGCCCGGTTGAAGCGGAGATACCTGAGGGTTCGGGCATCCTTGACGAAAATCGTCGTCGGCAGGCTTTCGAATATGATGGAGAGGAAGCTCTCCCGTTGGGCGAGTTCCCTGGTCCTTTCCTCGACCTTCGCTTCGAGCAGGGCGTTCGCCCGTTCAAGATCCTCCATCGAATTCCGGGCCACCTCCTCGAGGTGCTTGCGGTAGGTGATATCGGTCATCATGGAAAACGAGCCGCTGAAGCGCCCCGTATCGTCGAAGGTTGGGGTTGCCGAAATGAGGACCCACAGCGCCGCGCCGTCCGCCTTGCGGATGCGTCGCTCATACACCTCGGGCTTTCCCGCCCTCCGTGTCGCTTCGCGCTTCCCGTGGTCTTCCCGGTCTTCGTCATACACGAAATCGACGAAGGGACGGCCAACCAGGTCCTCCTGCCGGTTCCCGAGCATTTCGGCCATTCGCGCGTTGGCGAAGGTCGTTTCATAGTCGGCGTTGAAGGCCCATATCCCCTCGGAGGCGGTATCGACGATCAACCGATAGCGGAGTTCGGCGTCCCTTCCGGGCGGATCTGTCAGAGACGGTTTCGGTAATTTCCCGTGAAGCCATCGCCGGGTAGATCGCAGGATATTCATGTTTCTAATATATCCAATATTGCTGAAAAATAACATGGGAAAGGTTAAAAAAAAATAACATGTCTTGAGTCGATTTTAAAACTCTGTTAGTGTTGAACGATTCAAATGTACTCGTTCTTATGAAATAAGTAGTCGACCGCGGTCGTTTGTATTGTAAGATGTTCTCTAATATAGAAATAGGTTTCACACAAAAATTTGCATTAATAATCTCTATAATGGAGATTGTATATAAGATGGAGGATCGCGTGATCAAGAATATTAAAGTACGGGCCCGTCTCCTTGCCGGATTCCTGTTCATCTCCTGTATCGGCGGAGTGATCGGCCTTGTCGGGGTCGTGACGCTCTCGGAAGTCAGCAATCAAACCGTCTTCATGTACGATCGGGTCATGGCCCCCACCGCCCAACTCCTCAAGGTCGTCGAGGCCTTCGAGAGGATCAGGATCGATGTACGGGATCGCGTCGAGGCTACGAGCCATTCGGAAATCGCCGACCTGGACGCGCAGATGACCGCGATGGGCGGAGACCTCGAAACGAACGCCGCCTTGTTCGAGAAGACCCTCATCACCAAGGAGGGCCAGGGCTATTTCAAGGATTTCATGGACGGGTGGAAATCCTATAGCGCCGACCTCAAGAGGGCCCTCTCCTTCGACGACGAGCAGAAACACGCCGAGGCCAACGAATTAATCCATGGATCGATGGGGAAAACGTCGGCCGTGATGCAGAACGCGATCGATCAGATGGTCGCCATCAAGGTGAACCAGGGTTCGCTGCGTTCGATCGACAATGAGGCGCTTGCCAGGCGGTCCTTCCTCGTGATGGAGATCATGACCGTCGCGTCCTTCCTCCTTTCGATTTTCATCGGCATCCTCATTTCCCAGACCATCGTCGTACCTCTCGTCGCGGTAGCCGTCGTCGCCAAGTCCATCGCGGACGGGGATCTCACGAAAAAGCTCGATGCCCAGCTCTGGAGCGGGAAGGACGAGATCTCGGGTCTCGCCCGTTCCGTCGAGGCCATGAGGGGGGACTTGTCATTCGCGATCGCCCAGATCGACGGGGCCGTAGAAAAGCTCGAAACAACGGGCAAGGATCTCGCCTCCGACATGGAGGGGACGGCCTCGGCGGTAACCCAGATCTCGGCCAACATCGATTCGGTGAATCATCAGGTCTTTTCGCAGAGCGCGAGCGTGACCGAGGCGTCTGCCTCCATCGACCAGATCATCAGGAGGATCGAGGCCCTGGACGACCGAATCGAGAGCCAGGCGGCCGCGGTCGCCGAATCCTCTGCCTCGATCCAGGAGATGATCGCGAACATCGAGGCCGTGACCCGGAACGTCGAGAAGCTCGGGACGAGCTTCGGCAGCCTCCTCGATGCCTCCGAAGACGGGAAGGCCAAGCTCGCGGCGGTGAACGAATTGGTGGGAATCATCTCGACCCAATCCGAAAAGCTCTTCGAGGCGAACGCGGTCATCTCCGGGATAGCGTCCCAGACCAACCTCCTGTCGATGAACGCCGCCATCGAGGCCGCCCACGCGGGGGACGCAGGCCGGGGCTTCGCGGTGGTTTCGGATGAAATCCGGAAGCTCGCCGAGATATCGGCGACGCAGTCGAAGGAAATTTCCAGCGACATCACTTCAATCAAGAAGGTCATCGACACCGTGGTGAACTCCTCTGCCGCCGCCGAGCTTTCGTTCTCGAGCATCTACAGCCTCATCACCTCGCTCAGCGAGCTCGAGGAAGGGATCAAGCAGGCCATGATGGAGCAGACCGAGGGCTCGAAGCAGATCCTCGAGGCCCTCGGCGAGATCAACAGCATCACCGAGGACGTGCGGAATTCCTCATCCGAGATGAAGGCCGGCAGCGTCACCGTCGGGGTGGAGATGCGCAACCTGCTCGGCGTGAGCGATCAGCTGAAGACGGGCATGGACGAGATCGCGAACGGCACCCAGGAGATCAACCGGGCGACGGATTCGATCAGCGGGATGAGTGTGAAGAACGCGGCCCTCGTCGACGAGCTTGCCTTGATGGTCGAGAAGTTCAAGATCGAGGCCTGATGAGGGGCCGGGTCCGAAAAACCCGGCTTGCCGTAGGGTGCCTCGTATTCCGGACCTTGAGCCGGAACGGCATTTGAACCCGGGTCCGTGCCGATTTACAATTGGGACATGGGTATCATACCGGTGTTGAGGCGGCTTCGTTCCGCCCTGGTACGAGACGGGGACGAAGGGCGGGGCAGGCTGCCGCCCCGGCTTCTTTCGGGGCTGATTCTCGCGATTACCGTTCTCTTCGCCGTCGCCGTGATCGCGATGACGGCCGACTACCTCGACGCGAAATCGAGGCTTTCCCGGTTCACGCTCGAGCGCTACATCGAGGGGAATCCGGTCTTCGTGTTCAAGACCGTCAGGTTCCAGAAATTCCTCGCCGCGGGAACGACCGATTCGGCCTCGTCCCGTTTCGAGAGGCTTTCCGTCCTTTCCGTGAGGGGAACGGCCGAGTTCAGGGCATCGCTCGCGAACCTCGCCGTCGACGGCAAGGCGACCAGCATCGCCGAGAGGAGCCTCGTCCTGACGCTGCCGGGACGAGATCTCCTCGAGGTCGAGGTCAAGATCCCCCAGGGCTCGGTCGATTCTCTCTACGCCGTGACCGGTCGGGCGATGGGGGCCGGGGAAGCCGCGGCACGGGCGGAACCGATCGCCCTCATTTCGGGCGCCCTCGCCGCATGGGCCGGGGCGAAGGCGGCGAGCTCCGCGAACCCGATCATCGCCCTGCACGGGTCGCCGATCGGGGGCATCCTCGGCGGGGCGGTCGGGGCCCTCGCCGCCGGCGGAGGTACCTACCTGTTCACTAAAAACTACGCGGTCCGCGTCCTTTCCGGGCTCAAGGCCGGTGCGCCCAGCTTCGGAAGCGAAACGGCCGTCATCGACGCCTCGAGGGAGCTGATCGCCTGCGAACTTGTCGGAGGGCAGGGGAGCGACTCGTCCTCATGGGAGGCGGAAACCGCCTCGTATTTCGCGAAAGAGCTCGAACGGAGGCTTGCCGCTTCCTTCCGGGGATCCGGATGGAAAAACGTCAGGCTCAGGACCAGGTAGGCGGAACATGAAAACACGGTCCCTGTTCTGGTTGATGCCCCTCGTGCCGATCGCCATGGCCCTGCTTTTCTTCCTTTCCGCCGCGAGAAGCCCGGCCGAGCGCCGTGAATTGGCGGGTCGGCTCGCTTCCCTCATCCCGTTCGCGGGCCGGAACGTCGAGCGCGGCTTCCGGACCCCGACGGCCGTCATCGATGCCTTCGATACGGCGGAACTCCGCGAGGCGGCCTATGCCGAGGATTTTCTCCTCGTCGCGAGCGATCCGGCCGGGAATCGCTACATCGCCATCTTCCCCTTTACCGCCGAGGCTGGATTCCGGCTCGACCGCCGATCGTCGCTCAAGGTCGACGCGAAGGGAAGGGCCGCCGTCCTCTCCCTTCCCGCACCCGAACTGCTCCTCGCGACCGAAGAGGGAAGCCGTGTCGAAAGCGCGATCCATGACGGGATCACCGGGCTCGACCGCGACCTCTACCTGAAGCCCTTTCTCGCCGCGTTCGAGGCGAAGGTCGCCATGGACGCCGTGGCCGACGGCATTCTCGAGGATGCCTCCTCCAGGGCCGAAGCCTATTTCACCGGACTCTACGGGGGAGAGTTTCCTTCCTTCCGCGTGGACATCAAGCCCCCGAAACCTGATTTCCGTTCGGTCGACCTCGCCCCGCTTTCGGCCTCCCTCCGGCTATCCTTCGACGCGCTCTTCGAAAGGCCCGCCGGCTTCGATACCTCCATCGCAACCGTCTCGTGGAACCCGGCCGGACCTGGCCCGGCCGGACTTGGTCCGGCCGGGGTGAGGGTGGGAAGCGCGGGATCATTCAGGGGGACGACCCGAGATTTTTTCGACGTCCTCGCTTCCCGGGCTGCTAAATCGGGCGATCGGAACAAGCCTTCCCTCGCCTGCCTCGTTTTTTCCTCGAGGGACGAGGGGGGAAGGGCGTTTTTCATCGCCCCCCGATCCCGTACGGGGGAGGCGGCCGGATCGGGAAACGAGGATTCGCCGCTCGCGCTCTACGGCTACCGGCTCGCTGCCGGAAGGATACTCGCCGTCGAGTACGATGCCCCTTCCGACGAGGTTTTTCCCGCCGGTGCCGGATTCGCCGTCCGCATCGCCCTCTCTCTCGAACCGAAAGAGGGGACGGGGGATGAAGCCTCGCGCTACGACCGCTACCTGGGCCTCGTCGCCGAGGCGAGGGAGAGGGCGAGCCGGGGGCTTTTCCGTTTTGCCGATGAGGCCGGTGCCCTTGCCGCCCTTTCGGGAAGGGTTCCCTCCCCGGGAAGCCTCGGGGCCCCGGAAGACTGGCTCGCCGCGGCTGATTCGCTCTCGGTTCCCGGCATCCCGAGGGTCCGATCGGACGGCGTGGCTTCGGGGGCCGCCGGACCTGTCGGATCGGCCGATCCGGTCAATCCCGTGCCGGCGGGGACCGGCGAACCGCGCGAGATTCTCGACGCCGCATCCGATCCCTCCTCCCGGTTCGCCGTCCTTCTCGACTCGAGCCGCGCCCTGGACTCGAACGATGAAGCCGCGCTTTGGAGCCTCGGGCCCAGCCTCGAGCGCATCCTTTGCGAAAGTGCGGCGAACGATTACCTCGCCTTCCGGCTGATCCGCTCGGGACGAACCATGGATCCCCTCGAGAGGAGGAGAATATCAGACCGCCTCGCCGGGCTTCCTACCTCCTACCGCGAGCTCTGGGACGGGGCCGATATCTCCTACTGCCGGCGCATCGTCGCGGCGAAGATCGCCCGATACGACCGGTCCTTCTCCACGAGCGGGCCCGACGACCGATTACGGAAGCTGATCGGGGGCGGCTACCTCGCGGCTTCCGAGACGGGCGGCGCCTTTTCCGATGAGCCGATGATTTTTCTCGATCCAAGCATCGTTCCCCTGCTCCGTTCCGGAAGGGGCCTCGGCTACTCCGACCTGGAAAGGCTCTATGCCGAGGGACTTCCCGATACGGTCGCCGTGGTCGCCTTCAACCGAGCCGACGTCACCATCCTGGGGCTCGATCTCTACCAGAACGACGACGTCCTCGTACTGAGAAGGAGCGGCATTGCCCTTTTCAAGGGCTACCGACCCGGGGTCCGGAAGCCCGGCTCCTTGAAACCCCAGGCCGAGATGCCGTATGCTTCGCTCAAGGGCGCGGCTATTTTAAAAATAGGCGGCCTCAGGTTCCAGAATCGAGGCCTCTCGGCCGTTCTCCTTGATATCGCGAGGGAACGGGATCCCGCGATGGGTTGCGATGCGCGGTTCAGGAAATCCCTTGAAAATTCGATTCGACGGCTCATCCTCGACAGGCTCTCCGTGCCGGGAACGGATCCGTTACGGGAGCATCCCGATTGAAGCAATCCCGCCTACCTTTCCTGATGATTCTCGCTGCCGCCCTGACCGTGCCCTCCTCGTGGGCCGTTCCCAAAGCCTCGACCCTTGATGCCTCGTTTGAGGCCGTCCGCTCCGTCGCGACGAGCGCCGCGGGACTCCGGTCCCTGGCCCTTCCCCCGTCGGTCGGATCGACGGGGGAGGCAAAGCAGCCGAAAAAATCTGTTGCCCATCAGCCAGTGGCTGCTGGGCAAATCTCTGTTGTCCATCAGCCAATGGCTGCTGGGCAAATCTCTGTCCCGAAGCTTGTTGAAAAAAGCCGGCTCGCGTTCCGCTCATGGATTCTCGCCTGCGGGAATGCCGATCCCGAGAGCCTCGCCGGGGGCCTTGCGCTCGAGCGCCGGCGGGAGACGGGAAGGCGTTTCCTGATCGCCTGGGCGGCTCTGACGCCTTCGGAGCGGGGCGATTCGGCTGCGGCATGCGGCATCGGTTCCTCCGAGGTCGAGACCGCCTATCGGGGGCTTTCGCTCGCGATCTTTCCCGTCGCAGCGCAGGAGACCGGGGGGGCTGCGGCGGACGAATCCCGAGCTTTGCCAATTTCGGGTTCGGGCGGGGAGGAGGCTTTCCTCGAACTGAACCGGATAGAGGCCTCCCTCCTTTACGAGCCGGCGCCCATCACCGAAAAGAACGCCGCTCTGCTCTCCCTCCTTTCCAGGCCTTCCCTCTTCCTCACCCTCCAGTCGGCGGAGGAGGGAAGCCGCTACGCGAAGCTCCGCGAAGCGGCGACGCTTCAACTGACGATGCTCTACCAGTCGGTCGATACCGAATGCATGGCGAGGCTCGCCTCCTCTTCGAGCGTCGCCGCGGCGGCGAAACGGGCGCTCGGATCGTCCCCCGTTTCCCTCAAGGGGGAGGTCGTCGATTCCTCCCGCTCGGTGCCGATCGGCCGCGCCGTCGCCTTCCTGGTAACGGCGACGGGAAAGGGCGGAAAAACGGTCGATATTCCCGTGGCCCCAGAAGCGGCCGGTCCCGTCTACGCGAGGGGTTTCGTCTCCCGCCTCGGTCTCCGTCTTCCCCCGGACGCGGTCGGCGAGGCTTCGCTCCTTTCGAACTACTGCCAGGCCGTCGTTTCCGCCAACCTTCTCGCCCCAGGCGCCACCACCCTCCCGGCCGGAGGAGGGACGGTTTTCGGCTTTCCCCGCGACGCGGTCTGGGCCGGTTACCTCTCCCGGACCTTCGCCTCGACGTCCCTGGTCCCTGAGGCGGCCCGGGCCGGGATTCCCCTTGCCGTCGTCCTTCCCTCGAACCTGCTCGCCTTCATTGGAGCGGGGTCCGACGCCCCGTCCGCCGCTCCTGCCGGATGCCTCGCCGACATACTGGCCGCCTCCTCCCGGCTTTCCGAAGCCGTCGGCCCTATGGGAGGTGGGCGGTGAACGGCCTGAGATCAACCGACGGGCGTTCGGCCGTCCGCTCCCCCCGTCTCCGGCCGGATCTCGCCGTCCTCGGTCTCGTCATCATGCTGGGAATCCTGCTCGGGGGATGCACCAGACAGGGGGCCGCGGGAAGGTCTGGCGCCGCAGTCGCTCCGGGCTCCGCGAATTCCCAGGGCTCTCCGGCAGCTTCGTCGGCGACGCCGGACGGGACTGCGTCCTCTCCCGGCGCCGATTCCGCGAAGGTAGTCCCCGGCTCAAGGACCCTCCCCTCCGGGGCCGGGATCGAGGGCGAGGCCGGGGCCTGGAGAAGGGTCGACGTCGCCCCGCCTGTCCTGGAAGGTGCGAAGACGAATCTCCTCGATACGGGCGGAAGGCTTTTCGGCATCGATGCCGACGCGGGGAGCATCTACGCGATGGGTATGAACGGGGATGCGATCGCCATCGACAGGGTGACGGGAAAGCTCCGCTGGAAAGCCGGGGGCCAGGGGGTGGGGGAGGGCTCTCCCGTCCTCCTAAGGACAGGAACGGGAACGGGCGACCTCGCCTTTATCGCCAGGCGATCCGACGGCCTTGCCGCCTACGATGCCCTTTCGGGCACCGTTCTCTGGGAGCATCCCCTTTCCCGGACAAATCCCGCGGCCGGGCGGGCTCCCGTCGGGAAGCGTCCGCTTGCCGTCGTGGATGCCGTCGCATCGGGTCGCCGGTTCGTCGCCCTCTGGAACGACGACGGAAAACTCGAGGTGATCGACGCCTCCTCGGGCCTCACCTGCGGAAGCGCTGACCTCGGATCCGGGGGATTCTCCCTGGCGGCCATGGGGCCGAAACTCTACGGTTCATCCATGGATGGAAGGCTGGTCGTCCTCGACCTGACGGCCGTCCTTTCGGCCCCCGTGCGGGCGAGTCCCGATTCGGCTTCCGCCGATTCCTCCACCTCGAGCCGGGAGCTTCCGGTTATTCCCCTTCCGGCTCCGACCGTTGTCCCGATCGGCGAGCCGGCCGCGATCGTCACGGGGCAGAATGGACTCTACGCCCTGGGACGGAGCGGTTCCTTCTATCGCTTCGCCCTTCCGACCCTCGCCCCCGCGGGCCGCACGAAACCGGAGTTCGACGGGAAGGCGGGAATCGCCTTCGACGGCTCTGCCGTCTATCTCGTGGACCGGACCGACGGCCTCGTCTCCCTCATCGTCGCCGCAAGAAAGGGCGGCGAATCGGGGGCCGGGGACACGGGCGGCTTCGAGGCATCGTGGCGAACCCAGCTTCCCAGAGGCGTCGTTTCGGGGCCGGTTGCGGTTCACGGCGCCGTGGTTCTCGCCTTCGCGGGGGGAACCGTCCTCGAGGTCGACACCGAGAACGGGGCCATCTCGGGCTCGCTCGAAACGGAGTCCCGGATCGAGTCTCCCCCCGTTCCAGCCGCCTCGACGATGAACGCCCTTCCCGGCGGCTCGGGCTACCTTGCGATTCCCGGGGCCGATGGGAGGATCTTCACCGTCGGAGCCCAGAATCCCCGGAAATCGGTCGCGGACGGAGCGGGGACGAATGGAAGGGACGGTTCCACGGCGTCGCCATCCAAGCAGCCCTTCCTCCCGGATTCCACGACCGTCGCCGCCATCGTCTCGAACCTCGGCCGTTACGTGAAAACCGGAAAGGCCCTCTCCGCCGAGGATTTGAGGTTCGACGGCACCGACGGCTTCTCCCTCGTCCGCCTCGATTCGGCCTTCGCTGTTTTCACCTTCGTCCCGACGCAGTCCGGCCGGTACCTGATCTACAGCCCCGAAGCCGATTTCGTCCCCTCCGTGATCAGCGTCATGGACGAGGGGGGGAGCGAACTGGCGACGAACGTCGACGACATGGGGTTCGTCCGCAGGATCACGCAGGCCCTCGAGTCGGGGAAAACCTACTACGTCGCCTGCGGACCGGCGAGGGACTGGGGAACGGGAAAGTCCGTGCGCCTCGTCATCGGGCGATAGGGGCCATCCGTGTCATGAAGCTTGGGTACGCCCTCGCGTCGGGAATTGCCCGGGATCAATCGGCCGTTTCGATCAGGGCGCGGAGGTAGAGGTCGAAATCGACAGCCGACCGCTCGACGTTCTCCCGCCAGGAAAGCTTCGATTCGTGGTTCGCGTTGTCCGATATGAAGCGAAGGGCGAAAAACTCCTGGCCCGTTTTCGTCGCGCAGAGCTTGGCGATGGCGGCCGACTCCATGTCGCAGAGGTTCGCCTCGAACCGGTCCCTCATGGCCGCCGATTCGACCGCGTCGGTCATGAACCGGTCTCCCGAGACGGACCGGCCTCGTTTCGCCTCCAAACCGGCCCGGGCGAGGGCCTTTTCCGCGAAGGCGAGCGTCGCCTCGGTGCAGGGCCTGATGACCGGCTCCTTCATGCCCGAGTAGGGTGTGACGCCCTCGGGAAAGCCCAGGGTTTCCACGTTCATGTCGTGTTCGACGAACTCGCCGCAGAGGTAGAGGTCGCCGATCGCCTCGCCGCCGAGACCTCCCGAGGTTCCGAGCGAAACGACCAGTTCGGCTCCCGCCGAGGCGAGGGCGAAGCCCCAGGCCGCGTAGGCCTTGCCGACCCCGGTAACCGCGAGGGAAAGGGGAAGGGTAGCCGATTCATGGAAACCTGGGCGGGTTTCCCTCCACCGGAAATACCCGTTTCCGACTATCCGCTTGGCCTCGGCATCCACCGCGATGATGACCGCGATTTTCTTCATGGTTCCCCCTGCCCGCCCAACGTGACGAAGCGAATTAAATAGTGTATAGTCTGGCCGTATGAGTCAACCGGTAACGCTGACGGTAGAGAAAATCGTGGCGGGCGGGGACGGCCTCGCCTTCCTTGACGGAAAGGCGGTATTCGTGCCGTTTTCCGTTCCGGGCGAGACGGTGCAGTGCGACATCGCCGAGGACAGGCGGGATTTCCTGATCGCCGGAATCCCCGAGATCACGGAAGCCTCGCCTGACCGGGTCGAGCCTCCCTGCCCGGTCTACCGGATCTGCGGGGGATGCAACCTCCAGCACCTCCGGTACGAACGCCAACTCGAAATCAAGGAAACCATACTCAGGGAAGCCCTCACCCGGATCGGGAAGCTCGAGGCCGGGGCGATCAGGACCGTCGCGTCCCGGGCCTTCGCCTACCGCAACCGCGTGCAGTTTCACGCCGCCTCCGACGGCACCATCGGCTTCATGAGGAAGGCCTCGAGCCTCGTCGTCCCGGTGAGCGACTGCCCCATCGCGGCTGTCGCCGTCCAGGACTGGATGGCGAAAAACCGCGAGATTTCCGGGATCGAATGGGGTAAACAGAGCCCCCTCGCCGGCAAGAACCGCTTCCTCGTTTTCGGCTACGACGGCTGGACGGCCGTCGAGGGCCGGGAAACGGTGGTGACGGTGCCGATCGCGGAAAAACGGATCCGGTTTCACCTCAAGGGGTTTTTCCAGAGCAACGTCGACATGCTCTCCTCCCTGGTCCCGGAGCTCCTCGACGGGCTTTCGGGCGATCGAGTTCTCGACCTCTACTGCGGCGTCGGCACCTTCACCGCTTTCCTCGCCGACCGTTTCGGCACGGCCGTCGGCGTCGAGCACAACCCCCACGCCGTCGCCATGGCGCGCACCAACGTTCCCTCAGCCGATTTCCACGACCTCCCCGCCGAGGAGTGGGTCCTGACGCCGGCCGCCGGGAACTTCGATGCGGTCGTCGTCGATCCCCCGAGGACGGGGCTCACCGAGCCGGTGAGGGGTTTCCTGAAACGTTCCCGGCCCGCGAAGCTCCGCTACCTCTCCTGCGACCCGGTCACCCTCGCCCGCGACCTCGGCGACCTCTGCGGGTCTTCGGGCGGGAAGCCCGCCTTCAGGATCGCGTCGCTGAGCCTCTACGATTTCTATCCCCAAACCTCCCACATCGAAACCCTCGTCTCGCTCGAAGCGAACGGGGCGTAGTCCGGAACCGCCGACGTGTCCTATCCCGCTGGATTCACCCTGTTCACCGCCGCCCGCGACGACGACGACCGTCGCCTCGACCGGCTCGTGCGGCGCCTTCTTCCCGATCTGCCGCTCTCCGCCGTGTACCGGGCCATCAGGTCGGGTGCCGTCAGGCTGAACGGCCGCAAGGCCGGGGGCGAGGACCGGGTGAAAGCGGGCGATACCGTCGCGGTGCTCGCGGGCCTCGCGGATTCCGGAAGCGCCGCCGGAGGAAAGCCCGATCGCCCGGAGACCGCCGAGTCGTCCGTTCCGGCCGGACCTGGTGCCCGTTCGGCTGCAGCTCCCCCGGTCGACGTCATTCATGAGGATGACCGGCTTCTCTTCGTGAACAAGAGCGCCGGTTTTCGGGTCCACGGAAAGGGCAGTCTCGGGGAT
Source organism: Spirochaetaceae bacterium UBA1318 (assembly GCA_002307015.1). Classification (GTDB taxonomy): domain Bacteria; phylum Spirochaetota; class Spirochaetia; order Treponematales; family UBA1318; genus UBA1318. The sequence goes on along the minus strand of DBTK01000106.1, from coordinate 9,022 downwards.
GCCGTCTCAGCCTACCTCGCCCCGAGCCTGAACCCGTCGCTTTCGTTCAGGCCCGGTCCCCTCCATCGTCTGGACACGAACACCTCGGGGGTCCTCTGCTTTTCCCGCTCCCTCGAGGGCGCACGGTTTTTCTCGACCCTGATCGCCGAAGGCCGGCTCGTCAAGGAATATCTGGCTGTCGTCGAGGGGCGGTTCGAATCGCCCGAGCTCTGGGAGGATGAGATCGTCCGCGACCGCGTCCTGGGGGTGAGCCGTGCCGCGGGAGAGCCGGAAAAGCGAGGCGATGGACAGGGCTCTTCGCCCGAAGCGCTTCCCCGAACGGGAGACGACGCCCCGTCCCTCGCCTCGGCCGAGGCCCGGCCCCTCGCCGTCTCGGCGGGAGCGAGCCTCCTCCTCGTGACGATAAAGACGGGGAGGACCCATCAGATCCGGGTCCAGGCCTCGATCCACGGCCATCCCCTTCTCGGGGATCGCAAGTACGGATCGAGCCGGACTCCCCCGGCCGCGTCGTCCGCGCCCTACCTCCTTCATGCGGCCGTCCTCCGCTTCAGGGAGGAGGACCGGTATCCGGGCCTGCCCGCCGAGATTCGCGCTCGGGTACCCGATTACTTCCTCCGGTCCGTCGAGATCATGTTCGGATCCAGTGCCCTCGAATCCATCGGTTCGTCCTGAACGGAGTCCAATTTCCAATATTTATCATCGTTTACTGACAAAGATCTGGTGATACGATATTATTGATCCGTCATGTTGCGGGTTTTTCGGGAATTGTACTGGCTCGTCAAGGGCGTCCTCGTCTACGCGCTCGTCGGCGAAAGCGGAACGGGGAAAAGCTTCCGTGCCAAGCTCGTCGCGCAGAAGGACGGCATCGACCTCATCATCGACGACGGTCTCCTGATCGGAAACAACAGCATACTCGCGGGAAAATCGGCGAAGCGGGAGCAGGCCTTCCTCGCCGCCATCAAGGCCGCGCTTTTCGACAACGAAGAGCATCGGAACGAGGTCATCAAGGCCCTGGAACACCACAAGTTCAAGAGCGTCCTCATCCTGGGGACCTCGGACAAGATGGTGTACCGGATAGCCGAGAGGCTCAACCTGCCAAAGCCGGCGAGGATCATCAAGATCGAGGAGATCGCCTCGAGCGAGGAGATCGAGCGCGCGATGCGGGTGAGGGCCGTCGAGGGCAAGCACGTCATCCCGGTTCCCGCCGTCGAAGTGAAGACGAACTATCCCCAGATCTTCTACGATTCGATCCGCGTTTTCCTCAAGACGAATTTCAGCCCGATCCCGAATCCGAAGCTTTACGAGAAGGCGGTGGTTCGTCCCGAGTACTCCAAGCACGGGAAGGTCACGATTTCGGAGGCGGCGCTGACCCAGATGGTCATCCACTGCGTCGACGAGTACAACGAGAACATCCGGATCAAGAAGATCACCGTTCGGTCAGAATCCCAGGGCTATCGCCTCGTCATCACGATCGACGTTCCCTTCGGAACCCAGCTTTCGGGCCACATTCACAACCTTCAGGAGTATATTATCGAAAACATCGAAAAATATACGGGCATAATGATCGAGGAAGTGAATATAATCATAGACAAGATATCAAACCCTTCGTGAATTGTTCGGGGAGGCACCATGAAAAAACCACTACGTTCGATCGTCGTCCTTGTTTTCCTGGCGGCAGCGGCATTGGCGTTCGCCGATCAGGAGGCGGGGACCGCCGTTAAGGCGGCAGGGACTGCCGTTAAGGCGGCGGCTTCCGCCGACAAGACGGCGCAGACCTACACGATGGAAACCGACCATTACCGCATCATCACCGATACCGGGCATGACGCCGCGTATTTCCTGGGCAAGAACGCCGAAGCCCTGTTCGCCCTCTACCAGGACTATTTCCATTTCGACGTCGGGCGGCTGGACCATCGCCTGAACATCAGGCATTTCGGGAAGAAGGATGCCTTCGACGCCTACCTGAAATCCGCCGCGGGCGAGAGCCGCGCCGATTTCGTGTTTCTCCGTTACCAGTCCAAGGACAAGTCGGAGATGGTCTGCTACGACAAGGAAAAGCCGGATTTTTCGGTTTCATTCTCCCACATCCTGTTTTCCCAGTACATGCAGGCCTTCGTCGAAAATCCGCCCGTCTGGCTTCGGGAGGGCTTCGCCGCCTTTTTCGAGACCGCGTATTACGATACCCCGACGGGGGGGCTTTCCTTCGCGGAAAACCTCGAGTGGCTCGAATCGGCGAAGTCGCTGCAGAAGGATCCAGCCCGGGCCCTCGATCCCCTGACCCTTCTCGACCTGAAGCCCGAGGCCCTCGTCACCAAGATGGATACGGCCTACCCCCAGCTCTGGGCCCTCGTCTCCTTCCTCGTGTCGACCGACAAGCGGGAGTACAACCGCTTTCTCTGGGACTCGATTTCCTCGCTTTCGCCCACGGCTAGCCTCGATGAGACGACGGCTTCCTCGGTAGCGCGCGCCGTCGCCTGGATCGGCAAGGACAAGTTCAAGGCCGATTTCCAGAGCTATCTTTCCCAGCGCCTGACCTTCGCCGAAACGGTGTCCGCCGCCGTCTCGCTCTACGAGGCGAAGAAATACCAGGAGGCCGAGACCGCCTTCCTGGATGCCATCGCGATGAACGAAACCGATGACATCCCGTACTACTATCTGGGATTGATGGCCTATGCGAAGAAGGATTACTCGCTGGCCGATTACTACTACAAGACAGCCCTGCAGATGGGGGGGGACAAGGGGCTCGTCAACTACGCCCTCGGGATCAACGCCTACGTCCAGGACAAGCTGGACGAGGCGAAGACCTACCTTACCGCATCGAAGGCCTCGAGTCCGGACAAGTTCGGTCCCAAGGCCGACGATATCCTCAAGAAGCTGCCGTAGCCGGAGCCGCTCGCGCTTCGTGCGAATCGTGAGCGGCCTCGACCCGCGATTGTTCCGCTGACTATCGTACCGCCGTCCAGCCGCCCGATTTCGCCGAGGCGTAGAGCGCGTCCAGCACCCGCTGGTTTGCGACGGCGTCGGCGATCGGGAGGGGCGAGGGGCTTCCCGCGCGGACGGCGAGGGCGAATTCATCGAACTCGCAGGCGTACTGATCCACCGGCGCCAGTGCCACCTTCCTCTCTCCGATCCCGTTCCTGACCGTCACCACCGAAGGGACGTCCGGGTAGGCGTTGAAGGGGAGCTCGACCCTGAGCTCCCCGCCCGTGCAGTGGGCCTCGACATACTGGGCCGGGTAGCACTGGGTCGACACGGTGAACACGGCACGGGGTCCGCCGAAATCCAGGATGGCCGAGCTCAGGACGTCGGTCTTGAACACCGGGTCGTAGTCGAGGAGGGCGACGACCCGTTTCGGCTCGGCGCCGGCGAGGAATCGCGCCGATGACACGGCGTAGCAGCCGATGTCCGGTATCGCCCCGCCGCCGGCTTCCGGGATGTTCCTGATGTTGAGCGGATCCCGGAGGTCGTAGCTGAAAAAGCTGTTGATCGAAACGACGGATCCGAGTTCGCCCGTGAGGATGATCTCGCGGGCACGTTTCCACTGGGGATGGAAGCGGTACATGAAGGCCTCCATCAGGAGGACCCCCTTTTTCTGGGCGTAGGCTGCCGCCTCTTCCGTCTCCCCCGCGCTCATGGCGAGGGGCTTCTCGCAGACGATGTGCTTCCCGGCGTCGGCCGCCTTCTTGATCCATTCCATGTGCAGGTGGTTGGGCAGCGGGATGTAGACCATTTCGATCGACTTGTCGTCGATCAGGGACTGGTAGGAGCCGTAGCCCTTCGGAATGCCCAGCCTCTTCGCGGCTTCATCCGCCTTGTCCTGGGATCGCGACGCGATGCCGTAAAGCTCGACCGTCTCGAGTTTTTTGAGAGGAACGAGACAGCGCTTGATAAAATGGTTGGATACGCCCAACACCCCCAATCGTACCGGTTTCATATCGTCTCCTTTTCGTGCGGATTTCGTGCGCTATTTCAACAAGCTTCAGGTCACTGCGCCGTCGGCCTCGGTGATCATCGCAGCCTGCCAGGCGAGGAGCCAGCGCTCTCCCTCCCGGTCGTTCCCGGCGATCTCGGCCATGATCCTGAAGATGGCTTCCGTGCCCGACCCGCGCATCCAGAGCGAGCCCCGGGCGTCGCCCTCCTCGCCGAGGAGCAGGATCTTGAGGCCCCCCTTGCCCGAGAGGCCGAAGTTCCCGGCGAGGGGCCGCTCGGCCGTGCCGTTGTAGGCGAAAGCCCTCCATGAAACGACGCCGAAGCGTTTTTTCAGCTCCTCGAGCCGTTCCGGCCAGTCGCGGAGGAAGATCCTCTCGTAGCGTTCCTTGAGGACGCCGTGGTCGGCGGTCTTGACCGTCATGGCGGCCTCGGGCTCGAAGGCGCTCGTGCAGCTGTACTTCGGGAGGGAGGCGAGGATGTCGGCGAAACCGAACTCGGAGTTGTAGCTCGTTCCGGACTTATCGCACCAGATCTCGTAGACTCCCTTGAGACCGGTCGAGGCCCTCAGGGCGTAGAGCTTGACGAGGGCGGCGACGGTATCGATCGGGTCGCGAACGGCCGATGGATGGGTGATGTTGCCGCCGTTCGAGCCTTCCCCCAGGATCTTCACGAGGTAGCCGGCCTCGCGGGCCTCGCGGGCGCGGTTGACCACGTTGGCTTCGCCTACCTCCGCGCGGAAAACCTCGGCGCCGAAGGCGCGGGCTATCGAATCTATCCTGAGCGAGGTCGGGTCGTTCACGACGACCGCGAGCTTTGGCGAGGGCTTGCCGTCGGGACCGTAGCTCACCGCCTTCGAGTACACGAGGAAGGAAAGCTCGGCGAGGACCGAGAGGGCGAAGACGTCCTGGGCCTCGGGAATCCTCATCACGTCGGCCTTTTCGTCGTAGAGCACGACGTTGCCCCGGTCCCCGTCGCAGTCGGGAACGTAGCCGAGGACGAAGGCGTCCGAGTCGTCGTTGAGCTTCTCGAGGACCTGCCTGCAGGTCTTGAGGGACTCTCCCTCGGGAACGATCCGGTGCGCGATCTCCCGGGGCCTGTCGTTGAGCTTCTCGAGCTTGACCCCGATGCCGGTGAGGAAGTTCGCGTCGATGGAAACCGTCCGGGCACTGCCGTTCAGCTCGGCGAGGATGCCGAGGGGGCGCCGCTCGAGGGAGGCGGCTATCGCGTCCAGTATTCTCTCCTGGTCCTCGAGTCCCTCGAAGCCGGTGACGACCTCGCGGGTGAAAAGGGTGTAGGCCGATATCGCGTAGCGTTTCTGGTGGGTCGAGGCGATGTAGACGTCGGCGAGGGCCTGGGCCGGACAGTCGGCCATCGCCTTGCAGACGGCGTCCATCGTTCCTTCGCCGGAAAGGAGGTAGCGGAAATCGTCGATCAGGAGCTTCGCCTCCTTTCCGTCGAGGACCCCGCCGTCGGTGAGCCCGAACTTGAGGCCGTTGTGGCCGATCGGGTTGTGGCTCGCGCTCACGTAGACGAACCCGTCGGGCTTGGCCCCGCCGGAGGCCTCGGGGTTTTCCGCGGCCTTCCTCGTGAAGGCCATGATCTCGGGGGCGGCGGCGATGAAGAGGTACCGGACGGCGATACCGACGCCCATGAGGACGCGGATCATGGCGTCCGCGATGACGGGCCCCGTCGGGCGGGTGTCGAGGCCGACCACGACGGTCGGGGCATCGTTTCCCGTCTTCTTCTTGAGGTAGCGCGCGAAGGCAAGGGCCGCGGCCCCGACGAGGGCGCAATCGGCGGCGGAAATGATGTCGCCCCGGCTCTCCTCGTTTCCGTCGGCGGCGAATACCTTTCTCCATCCGGAAGCCGAAAGGATCATCGTCGAAAGGGCTGCGTAGACCTCATCCCGGGTCGGCGGAGCCTTCCGGTCGAGGGGAAGGGCTTCGGGATCGCCCATGTAAAAACCGGTAGCGGGGTGCGTGATTCGAGCCATTGTTTCTCCTGGAAACGTCGCCAACATAGGTTGGCTCATTGGAATGTTCCTTGCCTGGCATGATTCTATTTAGTATTGACATTTCGCGTCAAGGTGGTATGCTTTTTGCGAGGTAGAACGGTATGGGCGATGAACGAAGAAATGCTCCCCGTTTCGAGAGCCATGCTCAAACCGTCATTGAAAAAACCGGTGACAGGGGCGAATTGGCCGACATCAGCATTACCGGCTGCAAGCTCGAAATCGACGGCGTCGCAAGCGTCCATCTGGGCGAGCTTCATTCGGTCCGCATTTTTCCCGAACGGGATGTGGGAATTCTTCCTTTTACCCTGGAGGGCCGCGTGGCCTGGATCATGAAGCACGATACAACGACTTCTCTCGGTTTTCTCGTCGACAAGTCCCCCGTCGGAGAGGAATTTCCCCGATACGTCGACTGCCTCTCCTTCTATGGCCGTTTCCGCCGAGCCAGCGTCCACTGATGCCAGACGAAATCCTCGATGCCGCGGCCTATCTCGCCGCGGACGGATTCGAGCAGCACCTGCTCGATGAGATAGGCGAGGCATCGGCCCGCTACGAGCGGCTTTACCTCGCACCGGGGCCTGCCAAGCGGGCCTTCTGGACCCAGAACATCTGGCGTTCTCCCCAGATGATATCCATCTCCTCCATCTCTGACGCCGCGAAAAAGCTGAAGGCCATCCAGCGCAACTGGGCGCCCTACGCCTTCAGGAATTTCAGGCGCATGGAGCTGATTCAGGACAATCTGCCCTTCGTGACGAGGAAACCGAGGGTTTTTCCCTTCGACCTTCCCGAGAGCCCGATGGGTTCGTGGACTCTTCTAGACGAGAATACGATTCTCGCCTCTCCCGATTGCTCGAGTCCCTTCCCGAACGGGGAGATCGACTTCGTCGAGGACAAGTTCGGCCCCCCGAGCCGCGCCTACCTCAAGCTCTGGGAGGCCCTGACCAGGGCCCGCGCCCACCCGGCTCCGGGGGAGCGCTGCATCGACGCGGGAGCGACCCCGGGAGGCTGGACCTGGGCCCTCCAGGGGCTCGGCGCCAGGGTCCTCAGCATCGACCGGGCCCCGCTGGAGCCTCGTATCGCGGCCCTGCCCAACGTCGAGTTCCTCAAGCACTCGGCCTTCACCCTCAAACCCGAGGATATCGGCCGGGCAGACTGGGTGTTCTCCGATGTCATCGCCTATCCCGAGAAGCTCTGGGAATGGATCGAGGCCTGGCTCGCCTCGGGCCTCTGCTCGCGGTTCGTCGTCACGGTCAAGATGCAGGGCGACGAGGTCTCGCGTGCGGTCGAGAGCTTCGCCTCGGTGCCGGGCTCGAGCCTCGTCCACCTCTACAACAACAAGCACGAGCTCACCTGGATCAAGCTCTAGCGGCGCAGGGAAAAGCCCCAGGGGCTTTTCGGCATCGTTGATGGGTTCGGGGACTTGTCATGACCCTTTCCGTTCGCTATCTTCGTATTACCAAGTAATACCAAGACAGTGTCGAGGAGTGTCATGAAGATCAGGTTCAAAGTTTCCGGCCGACATTCGGTTTTTTTCTCCCTCGTCGCCGTTGCCGCGATTTTATCGGGCTGCGCCAAAGGCGGGCCTTCGGGGCTCACCCCTCCCGCGTCGGGTTCCGGGACCGGAACGATGGCGACATCGGTTTCCGACAACTCTTCGGCGACGGGCAAGAACCTCCGCATCGTCGCTTCCTTCTATCCGATGTACATCATGGCGATCAACGTCGCGCGAGGGGTCCCGGGGGTGAGCGTCGAGACCCTCGCGCCGCCGACGACCGGCTGCCTCCACGACTACAGCGTGACGACGGCCGACATGAAAAAGCTCGAGGGGGCCTCGATCTTCGTGGCGAACGGCGCCGGGATGGAAACCTTCCTCGAGAAGGTCGCCTCCCGCTATCCCTCGGTGAGGACGGTGAGGCTTTCGGACGGGCTCGACCTGATCGACGAGAAGGGAAGCCCCAACCCCCACGTGTGGGTCGGGATTTCCGGGGCCATCGCCCAGGTGGAAAACCTCGGGCGGTTCCTCGCCGCTTCCGATCCTGTGCACGCCGAAGCCTACCGGGCGAACGCCGCCGCCTACGTCTCGAGGCTTTCGGCGCTGAGGGACCGCATGGCGGCCGGCCTCGCCCCCTACAAGGGGAGGGAGATCATCACCTTCCACGAGGCCTTTCCCTATTTCGCCAGGGAGTTCGGCCTCAAGATCGCCGCGGTCATCGAGAGGGAGCCGGGAAGCGAGCCCTCGGCCCGCGAGGTCGCCTCCACCATCGAGACCGTGAGGAGCGTCGGCATGGCCGCCCTGTTCGCCGAGCCCCAGTACTCGCCCTCGGCGGCCCAGACGGTCGCCCGCGAAACCGGCGCGAAGATCTACAGCCTCGATCCGGCGGTCACCGGCCCCGACAGCCCCGACGCCTACCTTGCGATCATGGAGGCGAACCTCGCGACGTTGAAGGAAGCCCTGGCCGCGAGGCCTTCCTCGAACTAGGGACCGTTCCCGGCCTTCGGCCGGCGGTTCAGTCCGTGACGATGACGGCGACCATCCGGATCGGGATCATTCCCGTGTTCTCGATCCCGTGGGTGGCGCCTCCTCCGGTCACGACGACGTCTCCCTTTTTCACGACGACCTTGGTTCCCGAATCGTCCACGACGCCTTCGCCCTCGAGGATGATGAAGTACTCGGTTTCCCCCGAATGCTCGTGAACGCCGATGCTCGCGCAGGGCGGGATGACGATCTCGGAAAGCACCCTGAGGTGCTTCTGCAGAGCCTTCCCGCCGAGTTCGGTCAGGGTGATTTCACCCTTGCCGCCCCTCATTTTCGGCCTGACTTCCTTCTCCATCTGCGACCGTTCGATGATCATGATTGCTCCTTCGTACTGTAGAATCGGAAAGCCTCGATGGGCATTTCACTGCCCACGGCGGGGAATTCCCCGGCCCATGGTAGCCCATTTCGGGTCCGGGATGAAATACGTATTTTCCGGTTTACAGATCGAAACCGATGGTGTATTATCCTTTTCACCAAAGTTAAACGATTTACTTTTGCCCCGATACGCTGGGGGAGGAGCCAACAATGAGCGAAACGATGAAAGC
>DBTK01000075.1 GCA_002307015.1 Spirochaetaceae bacterium UBA1318 | reverse complement strand
GGACGAGGGAGTGGAGGCTGCAGGAGGAAGATCCGCAGAATGGAGGCGTGAATGATTTCATGCCTCCAATACGCGCCTTTTTTCCTCAGCGCTTCAAACCAACAAGTTTCGAGGAACTAATTATCGATTGCGGTAGACGTCCTCGCGGCGGTGGAAGCCGTCGCGGATGACGGTCTCGTCCAGGTTCTCGCGGGTTACGGCGATCGGCGTCAGCTTGAGGTAGGGAACCTGGTTCGAGCCGTCGTTGATCGTGCCGTCGGCGGCGACCGGCTGGTGCCGCGCGAGGAGGATGGCCATGGCCGCCGCCTTCTGGGCCAGGCGGTCGATCGGCTTGTAGACGGTGACGAGCTGGGTGCCCTCGAGCAGGCGCTGGCAGGCCGAGAGATCCGCATCCTGGCCCGCGATCTTCACCTTGCCGGCGAGGCGCCGCTCCGAAACCGCCTGGAAGACGGCGTCCGCGAGCATGTCGTTTCCCGCTATCACCGCGTCCACCCTCGTATCTTGGGACAGTATCCTCTCCATCGCGGCCAGGGCGTCCTCGCTCCGCCATGCGTCGAGCCAGACCTCGTCGACTATCCTGACCGATCCGTCGGCTATCGAAGGTTTCAGCGACTCGTGGATCCCGTCCGATATCATGTGGGCGTTGTAGTCCGACTTGGCGCCGTTGATCACCACATAGCTCCCGTTCGGAACCGCGGTGTGGATGTAGGAGGCCATGAGCCTTCCGACCTCGACGTTGTCGAAGGATATGTAGAGATCGACGTTCGCGTTCCTGACGAGCCTGTCGTAGCTCAGGACCGGGATGCCCCTGCGCTTCGTCTCCTGGATCACCGGGGTCAGCTTGTTCGCGTCGTTCGGTATGACGACGAGGACGTCGATGCCGTCCCTCACCAGGGCCTCGATCTGCCGGGCCTGGACGTCGGGATCCTGGTCGGCGTTCTGCAGGATCACCTCGGCTCCCATCTCGGACATGGCCGCGGTGAAGACGTCGCGGTCGCGCTGCCACCGCTCGACGACGAGGGAATCCATCGAGAACCCGATCCGCGGATTCTTGCGGACCGGCTGCGGATTCTTCCGGGCGCAGCCTGCGAAAAGGGCCGCCAGCATGACGGCGGCGAACACGAGCGCAACCAGAACGGTCCGGGGTTTTTTCATGATGCTTCCTCCCTCTTGTGGAAAGCGGGCAAATAGAGCGATACGACCGTCCCTTCGTTCCTGCGGGACTGGATTCGAACGCAATCCTCGATACCGTAGAAGAGCCTGAGCCGATCGATGACGTTTCTCAGGCCTATGCCGTGGATTCGGCCCACGTCGGCCTGTTCCTCGCGGACGGCGGTTTCCATCGGATCGGCTGCCGCTCCATGGTCCGTCTGTTCGGCGCGTTCCGGGCGGACGCGGAGAAGCTCGGCGACCTGGTCGGCCGACATGCCCGAGCCGTTGTCCGAGACGTCGACCCTGATCCTGCCGTCGTCGCGCCGGGCGGTGATCCCCACCTCTCCCCCGGATTCCCTCTCGGAAAGGCCGTGGAGTACCGAGTTCTCCACCAGGGGCTGGAGGATGAGGGATGGGATGCGAACGGTCTCCGTTCCCTCATCCCGATCGATGGTGAACGAGATCCGGTCGGGGAACCTGATCTTGAGCAGGTAGATGTAGCTGTCGAGGGCGGTGAGCTCCTCGCCCAAGGTGACCGTGTTCGAGAGCGGCCTCATTGTGAAGCGGAGGAAGGCCGAGAGGTGCTCGAGGAAGAGCCTGGTCCTTTCGGCGTCCTCGACGACGGCGAGCTGGATCGCCGCGTTCATGGTGTTGAACAGGAAGTGGGGATTGATCTGGGACTGGAGGGCGTCGAGCTCGGCGTTCTTGAGCAGGTTCTTCATGTGGAGCATCTGGAAGCGCTCCTCCATCAGGTTCTTTTCCACCTCGGCCTTTTCGTGGAGCTCGGCGACGTAGCGGCGGATCGATTCCTGCATGGTGATGAAGGCCTCGGCCATCGTCGCGATCTCGTCGTCAGCGCTCCGGACGGCGATGCGGTCGTCGAAATTCCCCCTGGCTATCTCGTTCGCCGCGTGGGCGAGGCGGATGATCGGATCGGCAATCCGCCTCGAGTAGACGATGACGATGAGGACGGTCAGGATGACGGCCGAAGCGATCATGAGGGTGACGAGGCGGATGAGTGCCTCGGTTCTCGCGTTGAAGTCCTCGTAGGCGGCCAGGCTCTGGTTGAAGCGGACCGAGGAGATCCTGCCGATCAGGTAGCGCAGGACGGCGGCGCTCTTGTCCGATTCCTCGTAGGCGGCGATGTAGACCGGGATGTTCCGTCCCCGCTTGGCCGAGATCGCCGCGTCCGCCTCCTCGAGATAGCCCGTCCCGACGACGACGAGGTTCTTTTCGAGGAGGGCCGTTTCGTCGGGTTTCGCGGTTCGGTTGAGCGGCGCGAGGTCGGCCCTGAAGCGGTTTTCGTACTTGATGAATTCCCTCAGGCTGTCCGAGGTCTTGGTGGAAAGGTATTCGACGAGGTATTTCTCGGTGAACTCGAGATCCGACTGCATGGCCTGGGAAGCGACGGTCGAGCGGTAGAGCTCGTCCACGTCCCGGGACATGGACCTGGCGTTGAAGGTGGCGTAGGCCGTGATCACGCTCATGATGAGGATGATGAGCAGGGAGTAGGAGACGATCTTGCGGCGGATGGTCTTGGGCCACATCCTCATAGCGAACCGTCCCTGGTGCCCGCGAGGTTTCCCGGGGTGACGACCGTGATCCCCGTGTCGATGAAATCCGAGACCGGCTTTCCTTCCCTCGCGGCCACGATGGCCCGAACGGCCTCGTATCCGGTTTTCTCCGCGTTGCGGACGAGGGTGGCGCTGACGACCCCCTTCCTCACGAAGGCGAGGACCTCGGGGTCGTCGTCGTAGCCGATGATGGTCACCGCCCCGACCCGGTTCAGGTCGATGATGGTCTGGGCCGCGCCGATGGTGTCCTTGCCCGAGGTGCAGACGATGACGTTGAGCCCGGGGTTCTTTCCGACGAGCTCGTCGGCCGTTTCCTCGCCGAAGAGTATGCCGTCGCGGGAAAGCCCCGCGGCCACGACCCTCGCGCCGGGGGCTTCCTTGAGGGCGTTCGAAAGCCCCGCCAGGGTGAAGTTCTGGTTCCACTGCTGATCAGGTTTCTCCGTTTCTCCCGCGATGATGAGGCCGATGCGCGCCCGGTCGCCGACCCTGCGGACGATGATCCTGCCGGCCTCGTAGCCCGCCTGGAAGCTGTTGGTGCCGACGAAACAGGTACGGTGGTGGACGAGGTCCCGGCCGACGGTCACGACGGGAATTCCCTTGGCCCGTGCGGCATCGACGGCCTTGGAGAAGTCGGTCCCCTCCTGGGGCATGAGGATGATGCCGTCGGTTTTCGCCCTGAGGGCGAGGTCCATGAACCAGGCGCCGTCGTACTGGTCTCCGGGCCGGTAAGTGAGAACCTCGACGGCGGCGTCTGAATCCGCGGCGGCATTGTCCATGCCCTTCCGGAGGCCCAGGTCGTAGCGGCCGTCGGCATGGGGCATCACGGCGAAAAAATGGAGCCTGACTGCGGTCTCGGCCCGTGCCGGTCCCTTCTGCCCCGAGGTGGCGGTGACGAGGAGAAACACCGAATAGGTGGTTACGCCGACAAATACGACGGCCGAGAGGGCGATCAGCGCGATGAGGACTCTTTTCATGGGTTGGGCCGGCTCCGATTATACGGTCGGCCGCCCGTTTTGTATAGCGAAATTCGCGGGCTGGCCGTCGAACCCTGGTTCGGAGTCCCGCTAGCGCATTCCCGTCGCCCTGAAGAAGTCGATGTAGCGCCTGTCCTCGCCCAGGGTGTGGCGGATCAGCCAGTTCTTGAGAAAGGAGAGGCAGGTTTCCGGATCGGGCATGGCCCCGTCGTCGAGGGTCTCGCAGTAGCGTTCGAGCTCTGCGATGAACCCGGCGTGCTCCCGGCTCTGCCTCGAGAACTCGGGGTAGCCCATCGTGGTCATGATGCCTTCCTCGTGGGTAAAATGGGCCTTGGCGGCGGCGACGAGGGCCGGAAAGGTTTCCCTGCAGGCCTGGGGGCTCACCTCCTCGCAGGCATGGGCGATCGCCTCTATCCTCTCGAAAAGCAGCCGGTGCTCGAAGTCGAATTCCTCGATTCCCACCGAATACTCCGGGAACCAGGCGAACTTGAAATAGGCGCCGATGATCCTGATCCGCCGGTCGTAGGCTTCCTGCAGTTTCCAGAGCACGAGGGGAATCTCGTCGACCACCTTGGAGGGAATCCTGAACACGGTCGAATCGAGGATTGCCCGGCAGGAGTAGAGCACGGACGACCTCAGGAGTATCCGGTCCTCGCCGGCGAAGCATCCGGGGACGACCGCCTCGATGCTGCGATTCCTCGAACGGATTTCGAGGGAACCGGATTCGACGATGTAGAGGTAGGTTTCCCCCGATTCGGGAAGGGATTCGCCCGCGGCGAGCCCTATCCTCTCCATGGAGCGGGCGATGCGGACCTGGAGGGACCAGGACACGATTTCGCCGCAGAGCTTGGAGTTCCTCAGGAATTCGCGGTATTCGCGGAGCCTCGCGATCTCCGATCCCAGGTCGTTCGACTGGATGAAGTCCCGGTAGAGGCTCGCCGGTATTTTCAGGGCCGAGGCGGCCCCGAGGGCCCGGTAGGTGCCGTCGGCCTTCGTGCCCTCGATGCAGGCCGTTTCCCCCGCGATGAAGCCGTAGGAAAGGGTGCTCGCGGCTCCGAGAGCCACGTTGATGTACTCGATGACCCCGGTCAGTATCAGGTAGATGGGGAAGGTTTCCGCCCCGTGCCGGATGAGGATGGACCCCGGCTGGAAGTTCACGACCGGGCAGTTGGCGAGCATCGTGATCGCATGGGTGGGGACTGCGGGGAAATTGAGGCGGAGGGCGTCGAGGGCAAGGCGCTCGGAATCGTCCCACCGCGAGGGGATCAGCTCGTCTTCCTCTCCGAATTCGGCGTTCGAGCCGATTGCGCGCTCGGCGGTCGTCAATTCGCGGGCGGTGTGGCTGAGAAGGAGGCGGGTAGAGCGGTCTCCGGTGAAATCCACCGCATTCCCGTGGATCATGCCTCCGCCGATGTCGATCTTCTTGAGGTCGAAGGGCGAGAGGTATTCCGCCCTCGTCGTCGCGTCGAATTCGGCGGAGATGCCGCCCTTCGTCGGGTCCGCGGTCTTCATCGAGTCAAGGACGGAAAACGAGGCGATGTCGGCGAGGTGGGCGTAGGTCTTGTACCCGTTCTCCCAGGGGGTGCGGAAGAAAAGGATCGTCGTTTCGACCGGATGGGGAGAGAGGACGGGCCTCACCTCCAGGCCATGCACGTCGTTCCACGAGCCGATCTCGAGGTCGTGGATGTCGAAGTACCTGCCGAACCGGTCCTCGTCCATGCCCATGAGAGCGGAAAGCTTTTTCGCGACCGAGGCCCTGACGAGGGGAGCGGCGTAGTAGCCGATCCGGTGGTCGGCCCTGATGAGGGCGGTGAGGCCTGCGCAATGGTCGTCATGGGCATGGGTCTGGAAGATGCCGTCGATCTCCCCGATCCCGATGCCGAGGGAGGTGAGGGAGTACATGATGGTGGGACCGGCGTCGATCAGGTAGATCCTGCCCTGGAACACGATGATGCTCGCCATGCAGGGCCGTCTCGTATCCCACCCGTCGCCGTCTCCGGAATGGACGACGGAGAAATAGTTCCGTTTGATGGGTTTCGACTCGAGCACGTAGGGCGGCTGATACTCTTCCCCCTCGCCAAGGTTGAGGTCGACCTCGACCGTCTCGCCCTTGCAGATGAACAGGAAACGGTTTACCCCCCTGCGGTGCAGGAAGACGTTTTCCGAAAGCCTCACCGCGTCGTGCTCTATCGGCCTCAGGTCGAGCAGCTCCGAGGTCTCCCGGTTGCGGTCGAAGGAGAACCACCGCTTCATGCGCTCGATCGTGTCTATCGTTTCGGGATCGGCCCCCGTTTCCTCGAGTTCCTTCCTGGACCTCAGGCCGTAGTTACCCCTGAAAATGTACTCGCTCTGACTTTTCACCTGCTCGGGCAGGCCGATGAGCATCGGCTTTCTTCCCGTGTTCCCGGGATGGCCCGGGACGATCATGCCCTGACGGTAGAGCATCTGGAGGACGGGAAATTCGGCGAGGTTGCAGAAGGTTCCCCGCTGCATGGACACGTCCGAGAGGAGGATGGCGTTCGGCCCCGTCTCGAACTGGACCCCGTCCTTCTCGACCCGGTGGATGAGCCCCTGCTTGAACAGGTGCTTGATCGAGTCGGCGGGACAGCCGCAGAGGACGTAGAGTTTTTCTTCCGGAATCGCCACCCACCACACCCCGTTGGACAACTTAATTCTTTCCATACCACCATTGTAGAGGATAAGGGTCGTGAACGCGAGAAAAAAGCCTTGCAGGCCGCCGGGGCTGTGTCAGCGTGGCTTTCCGCCAAGCTCGGTCCGCGTCTTCAATGAAACCGCATAAAAATGCAGGAGTGGTCTCAAGTCTTGACATAAATGCATAAAAATACGATTGTGTCCTATGGACGAGCGCCGTATATTATCCGTCCTGGTGAAAAACCGGGCTGGCGTGCTCACCAGGGTCGCGGGACTGTTCGCCCGACGCGGATACAACATTGAAAGTCTGTCTGTCGGGGAAACCGAAGAGCGAGAATACTCGCGGATCACCATCGTGGTTTCCGGCGACGAGTACATCCTGGAACAGATCAAAAAGCAGCTCGCGAAGCTGATCGACGTCGTGCGGGTCATGTACCTGCCCTCCGACGGGACGGTCTGCCGCGAGCTTGTCCTCGTGAAGGTCTCGGCCTCGCCCGAGGTCCGGTGGCAGATCGTGGAGACGGCGACCATCTTCCGCGCGAAGATCGTCGACGTTTCGGCTCTGACCCTGACCATCGAACTGACCGGAGACCAGGGAAAGACGAACGCCTTCCTCAACCTCCTCGCCCCCTACGGCGTGCGCGAGGTGACGAGGACGGGCCTCACCGCCGTGGTCCGCGGCGACCGGGAAATCCGGGACTTCGAGGACGAGGAGTAAGGGATGGCGCGTACGATCGCGATCTACGATTCGACCCTCCGCGACGGAGCCCAGGCCCAGGGAATTTCCTTTTCCCTCGAGGACAAGCTCAAGATCGTGCGCGTTCTCGACGAGATGGGCGTCGCCTACATCGAGGCGGGGAATCCCGGCTCGAACCCGAAGGACCTCGAGTTTTTCCACGACGTTCCGGCCCTCGGCCTCAGGAACTCGAGGCTCGTCGCCTTCGGTGCCACGAGGCGGAAGAACCTCCAGGCCGAGGACGACCAGAACCTCCTCGCCCTCGCCCAGGCCAACGTCCCCGCGGCCGCCGTTTTCGGCAAGACCTGGGACTTCCATGTGACCGACATCCTCAAGGCCACCCTCGACCAGAACCTCGAGATGATAGCCGATACGGTCGTCTTCCTGAAGAAAGCCGGCAAGGAGGTGATCTTCGACGCGGAGCACTTCTTCGACGGTTGGAAGGCGAACCCCGACTACGCCATGTCGGCCCTCGACGCCGCCGCGGCTTCCGGCGCGGATTCGATCGCCCTCTGCGACACGAACGGGGGAGCCTTTTCCGACGAGGTCGCCGCGGCTACGACCCTTGTCCTCGCCCGTTTCCCGAAGATCCCGATCGGCATCCATACCCACAACGACGGGGGCATGGCCGTGGCCAACGCGATCGCGTCGGTCGAGGCGGGAGCCTCCCAGGTCCAGGGAACCTGGATCGGCTTCGGCGAACGCTGCGGGAACGCGAACCTCTCGACGGTGATCGCGAACCTTCAGATCAAGCGCGGCATGGACTGTATTCCGGCCGACCGGTTGCCCGAGCTGACCGGATCGGCCAGGTTCATCGCCGAGATCGCGAACGTGACCCTGGACGAGTTCATGCCCTACGTCGGCGCGAACTCCTTCAGCCACAAGGGCGGGATGCACGTGGACGCGGTCCAGAAATCGACCCGTTCCTTCGAGCACATCTCCCCCGAGAGCGTCGGCAACCAGAGGAACTTCCTCCTCTCCGAGGTCGCGGGGCGGAGCGCCCTCCTGCCCCGCATCAAGAAGATAGCGCCCCACCTGGACAAGGACTCCCCCGAGACCCAGAGGATCATCGACCGGGTGAAGGCGATGGAGCACGACGGCTACGAGCTCGAGGGGGCCGACGCGACCCTGGAGCTCATCGTCAGGAAGGAGCTGGGCAAGTACCGGCCCTTTTTCGTCCTCGAGGCCTTCCGGATCATCGGGGAGGAGCCGACCAAGGACGCCGGTCTCTCCGCCGCCGCCATGGTGACCGTCTCGGTGGACGGCCGCCGGGAGGTGACCGCGGCCGAGGGGAACGGACCCGTGAACGCGATGGACTTCGCGATCAGGAAGGCCCTCGAGATCTTCTACCCGGAGCTCAAGAGCGTCAGGCTCATCGACTACAAGGTCCGCGTGCTGAACGGCAGGGACGCCTCGGCCGCCAGGGTCCGTGTCCTCATCGAATCCTCGGACGGGAACGAAACATGGAGCACGGTCGGCGTGTCCTCCGACATCATCGACGCGAGCCGGAGCGCCCTCGTCGATTCCCTCGAGTACAAGCTGTTGAAAAATATTGAAGGAAAGCTCAAGGTGTTCTTTTAGGGAACATTCCAACGAGCCAACGTTGGTTGGCGAAATTTTAGGGAAGGTGAACGGTGTGCGGTGAAGGGTGAACGGATTTTTGGAGATATCACGGGAGATTCCCGATCCTTCTCCGAACGCTGCGCCTTCCTGTTCACCGTTCACCGCTCACCCTTCACTTCCTCAAGGAGACTCTATGGCGATGACGATGACGCAGAAGATCCTCGCCGCCCATGCGGGGCTGGCGGAGGTTCACCCGGGCCAGCTCATCGAGGCGAAGCTCGATCTGGTGCTGGGCAACGATATCACGGCGCCCGTGGCGATCAAGGAATTCAACAAGATCGGCGTGAAGACCGTTTTCGACCGGAAGAAGGTCGTTCTCGTTCCCGACCACTTCACCCCGAACAAGGACATCAAGGCGGCCGAGCAGTGCAAGCTGATGCGGAGCTTCGCCGATACCCACGACATCGAGAACTATTTCGAGATCGGGAAGATGGGGATCGAGCACGCCCTGATTCCCGAACAGGGCCTCATCACGGCGGGAGACTGCGCGATCGGCGCGGATAGCCACACCTGCACCTACGGAGCCCTCGGCGCCTTCTCGACCGGGGTCGGCTCGACCGACATGGCCGCCGCGATGGCGACCGGCACCGCCTGGTTCAAGGTCCCCGGGGCCATCAAGGTCATCCTCGAGGGCAAACCCCGCGAGTGGGTGGGCGGCAAGGACCTGATCCTGCACCTGATCGGCCTCATCGGGGTCGACGGCGCCCTCTACCAGTCCCTGGAATTCTCCGGTCCAGGCGTCACCGCCCTTTCGATCGACGACAGGCTGACCGTGGCCAACATGGCCATCGAGGCCGGGGCCAAGAACGGGATCTTCCCGGTGGACGAGGCGACCCTCGCCTATCTCAAGGAACACGGCGCGAAAGCCCCCGTCGTCTACCATCCCGATCCCGACGCGGCCTACGAACGGGTCGTGAAGATCGACCTCTCGGCCCTCGAACCGACGGTGAGCTTTCCCCACCTGCCCTCCAACACGAAGACGGTGAGGGAGTCGGGCGAGGTTCGCATCGACCAGTCCGTCATCGGCTCCTGCACCAACGGCCGCATCAGCGACCTCCGCATCGCGGCGAAGATCCTGAAGGGGCGGAAGGTCGCCAAGGGCGTGAGGACGATCGTCTTCCCGGCGACCCAGGCGATCTATCTCCAAGCCCTCCGCGAGGGCCTCATCGAGATCTTCATCGAGGCGGGGGCGGCGGTGAGCACGCCGACCTGCGGGCCCTGCCTCGGCGGCCACATGGGCATCCTCGCCGAGGGCGAGAGGGCCGTCGCAACCACCAACCGCAACTTCGTGGGCCGCATGGGCCACGTCAAATCGGAAGTCTATCTCGCAAGCCCGGCCGTCGCCGCGGCGAGCGCCGTCGCCGGCCGGATCGTTTCGCCGGATATGCTGTAAGGGGGAAGAATGGAAGCGCGCGGAAAGGCATTTCGCTACGGCGACAACGTCGATACTGACGTCATCATACCGGCACGGTACCTGAATACGACGGACCCGGCCGAACTCGCTCGGCACTGCATGGAGGACATCGATTCCTCCTTCATCGGCTCGGTGAAGAAGGGCGACGTCATCGTCGCCGCGAAGAACTTCGGGTGCGGGAGCTCCCGCGAGCACGCCCCCATCGCGATCAAGGCGGCGGGGGTTTCCTGCGTCATCGCCACGACCTTCGCCCGGATCTTCTACCGGAACGCCATCAACATCGGCCTGCCGATCATGGAGTGTCCGGCCGCCGTCGAGGCCATCAAGGCGGGGGACGAGATCGAGGTGAATTTCGCGACCGGCTCGATCCGTGACCTGACGACAGGGAAGAGCTTCAAGGCCGAGGGTTTCCCCGAGTTCATGCAGAAGATCATCGACGCCGACGGGCTCATCCCCTACGTCCAGGCGAGGCTCGGTCTCGCCGGAAGGAAGGCCTAACATGAAAACCTACAGAATAGCGACCGTCCCCGGCGACGGCATCGGTCCCGAGGTCGTCGGGGCCGCGATCGAGATACTGAACCTCGTGGGCGGGAAGATCGGCGTCGAGTTCCGGTTCACCGAAACCCTCGCGGGGGGCAGGGCCATCGACCTGAAGGGCAACCCCCTTCCTCCCGAGACCCTGGAAACCTGCCGGAAGAGCGACGCCGTCCTGCTCGGCGCCGTCGGCGGTCCCAAGTGGGACCACCTCTCCGGGGAGGCGAGGCCTGAAAAGGCCCTGCTCGGCCTGCGCGGCGGGCTCGGGCTCTACGCGAACCTGAGGCCGGCGACCCTTCACCCGGCCCTCCGCTCGGCCTGCCCCCTCCGTGCCGACATCGTCGCCGACGACGAATCGGGCAAGGGCATCGACCTCGTCGTGGTTCGGGAGCTGACCGGCGGCATCTACTTCGGCCCCCGCGGAAGGCGGAGCCGGGCCGCGGTCCAGGAGGCCTTCGACACCGAGGTCTACTCGGTCGTCGAGATCAGGCGGATCGCGATCGTGGCCTTCGAGCTCGCCCGGAAGCGCCGGAAGGTGCTCACGAGCGTCGACAAGGCCAACATCCTCGAAACCTCCCGGCTCTGGCGCGAGGTGGTGAACGAGGTCGCGAAGGACTATCCCGACGTCGCCCTCGACCACATGTACGTGGACAACGCCGCCATGCAGCTGATCCGGAACCCGCGGAAGTTCGACGTGATCCTCACCTCGAACATGTTCGGCGACATCCTCACCGACGAGGCGAGCATGATCACCGGTTCCATCGGCATGCTGCCGTCGGCGAGCCTCGGCGACGGGAAGTTCGGGCTCTACGAACCCATCCACGGCTCGGCCCCCGACATAGCCGGCAAGGGGATCGCGAACCCCATCGCCACGATCCTCTCCGCCGCGATGATGCTCAGGCTCACCTTCGGGCTCGAGGAAGGCGCCGCCATGATCGAGAAGGCCGTCACCGCCGTCCTCGAGGCCGGCTACCGCACCGCCGACATCGCCGCCGGCGGCAAGTCGATCGGCACGAGTGAAATGACGAAGTTGATAGCCAAAGAAGTGAGCGGTGAGCGGTGAGGAGTGAGCGGAAAGAAGAAGAGAAGAAGTGAGGAGTGAGAGGAATAGGAAGTGAGGGGTGAAGAGGAGAAGAAGTGAACGGTGAGGGGAATAAGAAGTGAGGGGTGAGGGGTGAGCGGATTTTTCGCGATATCGCGGGAAGCTTCCGAGAAATCCCGATTCACGAGAGCTAGCACGGGAGCCTTCCGAGATTTCTTGCCATGCCGTTCTCTTCCCCCTCACTCCTCACTCCTCACCCCTCACCCTCCAAAGGAGATTCAATTGACCAGCGATACGATAAAGAAGGGAGTGGGGAGGGCGCCGCACCGGTCCCTGCTCAAGGCGCTCGGGCTGACGGACGAGGAAATCGCCCGGCCCCTCGTCGGGGTCTGCAACGCCCAGAACGAGATCATCCCGGGCCACATCCATCTCGATAAAATAGCCGAAGCCGTGAAGGCCGGCATCCGCATGGCCGGCGGCACGCCGATCGAGTTCCCGGCCATCGGGGTCTGCGACGGCATCGCCATGGGCCACGCGGGCATGAAGTATTCCCTCGCCTCGCGAGAGCTTGTCGCCGATTCCCTCGAGACGATGGCCCTGGCCCACCAGTTCGACGCCCTCGTCCTCATCCCGAACTGCGACAAGATCGTCCCCGG